>NZ_JBSHIM010000006.1:214932-233454 GCF_053618975.1 Microbacterium sp. NPDC055599
AGGGGGGTCGACCTTTTTGGGTGGGGGGGGGGGGGAGGGGGGGGGGAAGGGAGGGGGTTGGGTGTGCTTGTTTTTTCGTGGACTCGCGCTAGGGAACCCGGTGGCGTTCCCGGAGCGAGCGCAGCGGGACGAAGGGCCTCGCACCGGACCCGACCGCACGACAAGGAGATGCCATGACCGCGGCCACCGACACCCTCATCCGCCTCGACGGCGTGACCAAGACCTTCGGCAGCACCACGGCTCTGAGCGACGTGTCGCTCACCGTGGCCCGCGGCGAGATCGTCGTGCTGCTCGGCCTGTCCGGCTCGGGGAAGTCGACGCTCCTGCGACACCTCGACGGGCTCGAGGTGCCCACCGCCGGCACGGTCGACGTGCTCGGTGCCGCGGTCCCCGCGCTGCGCGGCCGGGCGCTGCGCGACCTGCGCAGCCGCGTCGGCTTCATCTTCCAGCAGTTCGAGCTCGTGCCGTCGCTGACCGTGCTGGAGAACGTGCTCACCGGCTCCCTCTCGCGCGTGCGCGGCCCCCGCCTCGGGCTCTGGGGCTACTCCCGCAGCGCGAGGCTGACCGCTCTCGAACACCTCGACCGCGTCGGCCTGCTCGACCGGGCGTATCAGCGCAGCGACACCCTCTCCGGCGGACAGCAGCAGCGCGTGGCCATCGCCCGTGCGCTCATGCAGAAGCCCGACATCCTGCTCGCGGACGAGCCCGTCGCCTCGCTCGACCCCGAGTCCAGCGAGCAGGTCATGGCTCTCATCCGCCGCATCGCCGCCGACGAGGGGCTCACCGTGGTGTGCAGCCTGCACCAGGTGGACCTCGCCATCAGCTGGGCCGACCGCATCGTGGGGCTGAGGCACGGCGAGGTCGTGCTCGACACCCCCACCGACGGCCTCAGCAAGGCGGAGGTCATGGAGATCTACGGACGCGTGGCCACGACGACCGCAGAGATCACGGCCGTGCAGGTCGAGCTCGCCGACGCAGCCACCCCGGCGGGCGTGGCATGACGGCCCTGGACACGTCGGCGGCGCCCGGCACCCGCGGCGGCGCGGCACCGCGCGGGGGCGCCCCCACCGGATCGGGCGGAGCGACCGTCGCGGCCCGTGCGCCCCGGCGCCGGCCCTCGCCGGAGCGCATCGCCGCGGGACTCACGCTCGTCGCGCTCGTCGTGCTCGGTGTGCTCGCGGTGCGCGACGTCGACATCTCGATCCCCGCGATGGTGCAGAGCTGGGGCAACGCGCAGAACTTCCTGGCCCGCGTCGGCGGCCTCTCCTTCCCGGAGCCCGGCGAGCTCCTGTGGCTCATCGCGCTGACGGTGGGCCTCGTGCTCGTGGGCACCCTGCTCGCCGCGGTGCTGTCGGTGCCGATCGCCTACCTCGCCGCCTCCAACACCACCCCGGGAGCGGGCTGGCGCGCCGCGGCGCGGTTCGTCGGCGTGCTGACCCGCGCCCTGCCCGACGTGGTGCTCGCGATGGCGTTCGTGCTGATGTTCTCGCTCGGCACCCTGCCCGGCATCCTCGCGATCGGCATCCACTCGATCGGCATGATCTCCAAGATGTTCGCCGACGCGATCGAGCAGATCGACGAGGGTCCGCGGCTGGCGATCCGGGCCGCGGGCGGCTCGAAGCTGCAGGAGTTCACCGCCGGCATCCTCCCGCAGGTGCTGCCGAGCTGGGTCGCGACCGTGCTGCACCGCAACGACATCAACCTGCGCGGCAGCGTCGTCCTCGGCTACGTCGGCGTCGCAGGGCTCGGTCTGGAGATGTCGTATGCGTTCAAGGCGCTCAACTACGGCAAGGGTCTCGGCATCGCGCTCGTGATCTTCGCGCTGTGCATCGCGATGGAGGTCGTGTCGAGCCTCGTGCGCGGGGCCATGCTGGGCGAGCAGCGGCAGACGCGCTCCTGGATGGACCGCCTGGTGCACCCCCGGCTGCGCCGCACGACCGCGCCCACCGCCGCCCGGTCGGAGTGGGCAGCGACACCGCAGACCGCCCTCCGCCGCCCCTGGACCGCGCAGCGCGTGCGCCACACCCTCGCCGGGGTCGCCGCCGTCCTGGTCGTGATCGGCAGCGTCGCGGTGAGCCAGATCACCTGGCTCGACCTCTTCACGTTCTGGGCCAAGCTCCCCGAGGTCGCCGCGCGCTTCTGGCCGCCGTCGTTCGGGAACTACGACGCGCCCGCGATGCTGGAGGCCATGCGCGAGACCGTCGCGATCGCGCTCGCCGCGACCGTGCTCACCCTGCTGCCCTCCCTGCTGCTCGGCTCGCTCGCCGCCCGCAACGTCGCCCCGAACGGAGCCGCGCGAGGGACCGCGCGCCTGCTGCTCGTCGGCATCCGCGGCATCCCGGAGCTCATCCTCGCGATCGTGCTCGTCGTCATCACGGGACTGGGCGCCCAGGCCGGCGTGATCGCGCTCGCGATCGGCGGCATCGGGTTGCTGGGCAAGCTCATCGCCGACTCCCTCGAAGAGGTCGACCGCGGACCGGAGCGCGCACTGCGTGCGGTCGGTGCGACCCGCCTGCAGACCTACGCGGCCGCCACCGTGCCGCAGGGGACCAGGGCGCTGATCGGGCACAGCTTCTACATGCTCGACACCAACATCCGTGCCGCCACCATCCTGGGCATCGTCGGCGGTGGCGGCGTGGGGTACTACCTGCTGAACGCCAGCCAGGGCTCACGCTACGAGACGGTGACCGCGATCGTCCTGATGATCCTGGTGACCGTGCTCGCGGTGGAGGGTCTCGCGATGTGGATGAGGAAGGTGTTCCGATGACCCGCGCGAACGACACCGCCGACGTGGTCGTGATCGGTGCGGGCATCGTGGGGCTCGGCGCCGCGTACGCCGCCGTCCGCCGGGGGCTGCGCGTGATCGTGCTCGACCGCAGCGACCGGCCCGTCGGTGCGACCGTGCGCAACTTCGGGCACCTGTGCATCGGCGCCCAGGGCGGAGACGCGCGGCGCTACGCCGACACCTCGCGCGAGCTGTGGCTGCGGCTCGCCCGCGACGCCGGGTTCTGGCTGCGCGAGTCCGGCACGCTCGTGGCCGCCAGGCACCGGGACGAGCTGGACGTGCTGGAGGCCGCGGCGCACGATGGCGGCATCCGGATGCTGGACAGCGCCGAACTGCGCCGCCGGGCACCGCTGCGCGCGGAGGGGCTGCACGGTGGGGCGCTCATCGATGCCGACCTGCAGACCGATCCGCGCACCGCGGCCGCCGCGATCGTGCGCCACCTCGCCGCGAACGGTGTGGACTTCCGCTTCCGCACCGCCGCGACCCGCCTCGCCGACGGACGGGTCGAGACCACGCGCGGTCGCATCGATGCCGGGGTCGTGGTCGTCGCCGTGAACCACGACCTCGACCAGCTGCTGCCCGAGTTCGCCGAGCGGCACGGTGTCGCCCGCTGCGCCCTCGACATGATGCGGGTCGCGGCGACCCTCCCGCGACCGCTCGACGCGCCCCTGCTCACCGGGTGGTCGCTCATCCGCTACGGCCGGTTCGCCGCGACCCCGCAGGCCGCGGCGCTGCGCGAGCGCCTGCACGCCGAACGCCCCGACCTCGCCGCGCTCGACCTCAACCAGATGTACACGCAGCTGCCCGACGGCACCCTGATCCTGGGCGACTCGCACGCGACCGCGACCGCTCCCGCGCCGTTCCAGCCCGAGGCCGCGTTCGCCGCGTTCCTCGCGGAGGCTCTGGCGCTGTTCGACATGCCGGAGCCGCGCGTGATCGAGCGGTGGCAGGGCGTGTACGCCAAGGCCCCGGGCGAGTTCCTCGTCGACCGCGGCGACGACGGCACCCTGGTGATCGCCGCGACCACCGGCATCGGCATGACCTGCGGGCTCGGACTCGCCGAGCTCACCCTCGCCTCGGCCCTCGGCCGGGCACCCGCCCTGGAAGGAACACCATGACCACTCCGATCGAACTCGTCGTCCTCGACATGGCCGGCACCACCGTGCGCGACGACGGCGTGGTGGAGCAGGCGTTCCAGCGCGCCGCCGAGCGCACCGGGGTGGCCGCGCGGCTGCCGTGGGAGGAGGCGCTCGACCACGTGCGCGCCACCATGGGGCAGTCGAAGCTCGACGTCTTCCTGCACCTCGCCGACGGCGACCTCGCCGCCGCGCAGCGCGCCACGGCCGCGTTCGAGGACGCGTATGCGGAGATCGTCGCGGAACACGGCGTGACCGAGATCCCCGGGGCCGCGGACGCGATCCGGAGCCTCAAGGACGCCGGGCTCGCCGTGGCCCTGACCACCGGGTTCGCGCCAGTGACCCGGCAGGCGCTGCTCGACGGGCTCGGATGGGGCGACCTCGTCGACGTGGCGCTCTCGCCCGTGGACGCGGGCCGCGGCCGTCCGGCGCCCGACCTCGTGCTCACCGCGCTCCTGCGCTGCGGGGCCTCGGCGGTGCACGCGGTCGCGGTGGTCGGCGACACCGTGAGCGACGTGCAGTCCGGGCGCCGCGCCGGGGCCGGGTTCGTGGCGGGCGTGCTCACCGGCGCGCACGACCGCGCCGCCCTGAGCGGCGCGGGAGCCCACGCCGTGCTCGCCGACGTCACCGCCCTGCGCGGCGCGCTCGCCCAGCGCGACCTGCTGCCCACCGTCTCCGCGCGCTGAGCATCCGGCCATGGGAACCGTGCTGATCCGCCCGCCCGGTCACCGGAGGGACGTCGCCCTGCGCCCCGCCGCCACCGCCATGGTGTGGATCGGCGACGGGCACCCGCACGAGACCATCGCGGTGCCCGGCGTCGCCCTCGGCGACCACGACGTGCTGGTCGCTGTCGAGATGTCGACCATCTGCGGCTCCGACGTGCACACCGTGCAAGGGCGGCGCGCGGCCCCCACGCCGCTCGTGCTCGGGCACGAGAGCGTGGGGCGGGTCATCGCGCTCGGTGACGCCGGAGCGGACGCGACCGACGGGGCCCCGCTGCGCCTCGGCGACCGCGTGGTGTGGTCGGTCACGGTGTCGTGCGGCACGTGCGACCGCTGCCGCCGCGGGCTCACCCAGAAGTGCCGCGACCTGGGCAAGTACGGCCACGACAGGGTGGGCGTGCACGGCGACCTCACCGGCGCGTTCGCCAGCCACGTGCAGCTGCGCGCGGGGACGGCGGTCGCGCGGGTGCCGGAGTCACTGCCCGCCGCGGTGCTCGCGCCGGCGGGCTGTGCGACGGCGACCGCGTGGGCCGCGGTGACCAGGGCCGCGCGCGACATGCCCCTCGACGGCGCGACGGTGCGCGTGCACGGCGCCGGGCTGGTGGGGCTCTCCGCCGCGGCGATCGCCGTCGAACACGGGGCGGTGGTGGAGGTGCGCGACCCCGACCCCGCGCGACGGGCCCTCGCCGCGCGCTTCGGGGCCACCGCGCTCGACCGGGAGCCCGACGTCGTGATCGAGGCGTCGGGGCACGCGGTCGCGGAGGCACTGGCCGGGGTCGCGGTGGGTGGCACGGTCGTGCTGGTCGGCAGCGTGTTCCCCGCCGAGCCGGTGCCCGTGGATGCCGAGGCCGTGGTGCGGCGCCTGGTCACCGTGACCGGGATGCACAACTACACGTCGCAGGACCTCGCCGACGCGGTCGCGTTCCTCGCCGGTCGCGGCCGCGCCTACCCCTTCGCGGACGCGGTCGGCGCCGTGCGCTCGCTGCTCGACATCGACGCGGCCCTCACCGAAGCGGCGGCCCCCGGAGCCCCGCTGCGCATCGGCCTCGTGCCGGGCCGCTAGTCCTCGCCGCCCGACCCGCGGCGGGGCCCCGCGGGGTGCAGGCCCTCGGCGTGGAACGCGAGCAGCCGCACCGCGGCGTCGACGCTCGCCGACAGCACCTCGTCGGGGTCGCCCGTGAGCGCGAGCCGCCGGTGGCCCGAGTCCTCCGCGGTCGCCCAGCCGAGGTACACGGTGCCGGCGGGGTGGCCGCCCTCGGGGCCCGGGCCACCGACACCCGTGGTCGAGACGCAGATGTCCGCCTCGAACAGCCGCAGGGCCCCGGTGGCGAGCTGCTCGGCGCACGCCGCGGAGGTGGGGTCGGTTCCCGGCGTGAGACCGAGCACCCGCTCCTTGACCTCGGTGAAGTAGGCCACGATGCCGCCCGCGAACCAGTCGGACGCGCTCTCCCCGGCGCCGATGGTGTTCGCGAGCCGCCCGGACGTGAGCGACTCCGCCACGCTCACCCGCAGACCGCGGGTGCGGGCGAGCTCGCTCAGCCGCTCCAGCTCGGGCGTCTCGTTCGGCGCGGTCATCGCTCGCTGCTCTCGGACGTGCTCGTCATGGGCGATCCTCTCATCTCGGTCGTCGCGCCACGCGTCCCGCCGCGGCGCCTGATCCGACGGTAGAGGACGGGGCGACACGGACGCAGGGGATTGACAAGGAGAGCGACGGCGTCAAGCCCCTGCCGGTGGTCGTCCGGTCCGGCGAGGGTCGGTCCATCGGACATCGCGAGGAGGCGGACATGGGAGAGCAGACGCGGGACACCGCGGGGATGCGCGCGGTCTTCTGGACGTGGGCGGGCATCATCGCGGTCGGGCTGGCGATCATGATCGCGCTGCCGCTGGGAGGTCGATGACCGTGCGGAGCCGGATCAGGGATCACGCCCTCAGCCTGTTCTTCCTCGCGCTGTTCGCGGCGGCGCTGATCGGCCAGTCGATCGCCGGATACCTGCGCAACAACGACGAGCTCGTGGAGCACGGACAGGCCACGATCGGCTTCCTCGACTTCGTGTGGTCGTCGGACTTCGCGGTCGACGTGGCCGAGAACTGGCAGTCGGAGTTCCTGCAGTTCTTCCTTTTCATCGCCGCGACGATCTGGTTCGTGCAGCGCGGTTCACCCGAGTCCAAGAAGCCGGGAGACGAGGGTCCGGGGAGCGACGCGGATCAGCTGGTGGGACGCCACGCCCGCCCTGACTCCCCACGATGGGCCAGGGCGGGCGGGTGGCGCGCCGCCGTGTTCGGCAACTCGCTGCTGATCGTGATGGGGGCGGTGTTCCTGCTGTCGTGGTTGGCGCAGTCGCTCGCCGGGACCGTCGTGATGAACGCGGAGAACGCGCAGCACGGCGCGGCGGCGATCACCTGGCTGGACTACGTGGTCTCGCCCGACTTCTGGGATCGGACGCTGCAGAACTGGCAGTCCGAGTTCCTGGCCGTCGGCACCATGGTCGCGTTCGCGATCTACCTGCGTCAGCGCGGGTCAGCCGAATCGAAGCCCGTGGGGACGCCGCATCACACCTCGGCGTCGGAGTCCGACTGAGGCGCGCGCTCGCCGTCGCCGTCGTAGTCGGGGCGCGGCGGCTGCAGCGGCTGGTCGGAGTACTCCCCGCCGAGGCGTCCGCCGTAGGGGCGCCCGTGGTCGGCGAACTCGTCGCGGGCGAAGACCAGCTCCCACGGGCCGACCGTGAACCGCGAGCCGGTGCGCAGCGTCTCGGTGCGCTCGCCGGGGTGCGTGGCGTCGGCGTCGGGGTTCGAGTTCATCTCGCCGTCGGCGTGCAGCGTCACCACGTACTCGTCGCGGTCGTCGTGCACCACCGTCGCGTGCACGGGCTCGGTGTCGGCGAGGCGCAACTCGTTGCCCGCCGCCGATCCGATGCGCACCTCGTCGACGTCGAGGGCGAACTCGGTGCGCTCGTCGTCGCGGCGCACGCGCAGGCGCGGGTTGCCGGCGCCCCGTTCGGCGTGGGTGGTGCCGGGCGTGTAGCCCTCGTCGGGACGGTCGTCGATGTGGCGTGCGTTCATGGCGGTGCCCTCCTCGGGTGTCATGGCCCCGAGGCTAGTCCGCTCCGGCTTCCCGCGCGCGGGGCTTGACTTCCGTCCCTCGCGCGCTCCAGGCAGCCACTCGGCCCGCGGAGTTGCGGCCCGCCCGGGGCGAGGGCTTACGCTACCCCCAGGGCACGATCCCGGCGGTGGCCGGGCGGGAACCGGATCGACCGAGGAGCATCACCCGATGGGCAAGTTCATCTACGAAGGAAGCGTGAAGAGCGAGATCGAGGATCGCGCCCTCACGCACCTGCAGCTCGTGATCACGGCGAAGCTGCGCCGGGGGGAACCGTTCCCGTTCAGCTGGCGTGAGGACGCCAGCGTGGGCGGCGGACGCACCACGGTGTGGATCCAGCCGGGCAGCTCGCTCGTCTTCAAGTACTTCGGCAGCCGGCAGCCCTCGATCAACCGCGCCTGGATCGAGGCGCTCGCCTTCACCGCCAACGCCCCCAGCGGCCTGTACCTGGTGCCGGAGCCCGCGGAGGCGGGCGAGCAGCCGGGCGGAGACACCCCGGTCACACCGCCGCTCTGAGGTGTCAACCCCCTGCCCCCGGTCGGCGGTTGCCGTGATGCTCGATCCGAGCACGACACGACAGCCACTCGACACAGGAGGAGCGGACATGACCGACACCACCCGCGACAGCGGCCTCACTGACCCCCGGCACGCGCACCGCGAGGAGGGCTTCCCGGCGCAGAGCCAGGATCAGCCCGGACTCACCGAGCGCACCACGCCCGAACCCGACCACGGCGAGTCCTCGTACGTGGGCCACGGACGGCTCGAGGGGCGACGCGCGCTCATCACCGGCGGTGACTCGGGCATCGGCCGCGCGGTCGCGATCGCCTTCGCCAGGGAGGGTGCCGACGTCGCGATCGTGCACATGCCCGAGGAGCAGGACGACGCGGAGGACACGCTGGCCCTCGTGCGCGAGGCCGGACGCACCGGCGTCAGCATCCCCGGCGACGTGCGGGACGAGGCCTTCGCGACCGACGCGGTGCACCGGGCGCGGACCGAGCTCGGCGGACTCGACGTCCTGGTGCTCAACGCCGCCTACCAGCACGACATCGACGGCTTCGAGAACCTCGACACCGAGAAGATGCGCCGCGTGTTCGACACGAACCTCGCCGGGCTGATCTTCTCGGCCCGCGCCGCCTTCCCCGACCTGGAGCCCGGCGCCAGCATCATCGTCACCTCATCGGTGCAGTCGGCGCAGCCCTCGCCGGGGCTGATTGACTACGCCATGACGAAGGCCGCGCAGGTCGCGTTCGTGAAGGCGCTCGCCGAGGAGGCGGGCCCGCGCGGTATCCGCGTGAACGCTGTGGCGCCCGGGCCGATCTGGACGCCGCTGATCCCCGCTACCGGGTGGGGTCCCGAGCGCCTGGAGACCTTCGGGCAGGACACCCCGCTCGGACGCGCCGGACAGCCGGCCGAACTCGCCGGCGCCTACGTGTTCCTCGCGTCGGAGGAGTCGTCGTACGTCTCGGGCACGGTCGTCGCGGTGACCGGGGGCAAGGCCCTCTGAGGCCCCATCGAGCTGCGTGGGCGGCGGGGCGACGGGCTCCCGCCGCCTAAGCTCGTATGGTGCAGAAACCCGCGGCATCCGGCACCCTCGTGGGGGTCTCGCTCGTCATCGGCTCGTGCCTCTCGCTGCCGTTCGGGGCCGCCGTCGCCGCGCAGCTCTTCCCCGTCCTCGGCCCCTGGGGCGTGACCTCGCTGCGGGTCGCGATCGCCGCGGTGCTGCTGGTCGTGCTCGTGCGCCCGAGGGTGCGGGGGTGGACGCGGCAGCAGTGGCTCGCGGCCGTGCTCTTCGGGGTGTCGCTCGCCGCGATGAACGGCTTCTTCTATGCCGCCATCGACCGCATCCCGCTCGGGCCGGCCGTGGCGATCGAGTTCCTCGGCCCGCTCGTGCTCGCGGCCGTGCTCACCCGGCGGCTCGCCGATGCCGTCTGGGTCGCGGTGGCCCTGCTTGGCATGGCGCTGCTCGGCATCGACGGCCTGATCGGCGCGGATCCCCTCGACCCGCTCGGCGTGGTGTTCATCCTGATCGCGGCCGGCTTCTGGGTGATGTACATCCGGATGAGCGCCCGCGTCGGAGCCCTCATCCCCGGAAGCAGCGGGCTCGCGATGGGGCTCGTGGTGGCGGCGGTGCTGCTGATCCCCGTGGGGGTGCCCGCGGCCGCGACGGTCGCCGCCGACCCGTCGCTGCTGCTGCTGGCCGCGGTGACGGCCGTGCTGTCGTCGGTCATCCCGTACAGCTTCGAGCTGGCGGCGCTGCGTCGCCTGCCGCAGCGGGTGTTCGGGGTGCTGCTGAGCCTGGAGCCCGCGTTCGCGACGCTGGCCGGATGGCTCCTCCTGGGGCAGGACGCGACGGTGCTGCGGCTGCTGGCCGTCGCGCTCGTGATCGCCGCGAGCGTGGGGACGACCCTCGGCGTGCGCCGGGACCGGAGGGGTGAGGAGCCGTCCGGCCCCTTCACCGCCCCGATCCCGCTGCCTGACTGACCCCGAGGTCACGCGCGGGCGGCGGCGGGCTCCGGCAGGGGGAACCGCCGGCGGAGCACCACGCGCTGCACGAGCGTCCACACGACCGTGACCGTGAGGTAGAGCGCGGCCGCGAGCGGGACGAACGCCGCGAACACGGCTGTGAGGTAGTGCAGCGCCGACATCGCCCGCAGCACCCCGGGCGAGCTGAGCGGCGAGTCGTCGCCCTCGACGGGCGCGGGGCGGAACACGCGCCGGGTGACCTCGGCGACCGCGATCATCACCGCCAGCAGCACCCCGAACACCGCGAACGTCGCCGGGGTCGCGGTGCCGCCGAACAGTGCGGAGACCAGGCTCGCGCCCAGCGGGGCGCCGAAGAGGTCGTGGGCCAGCAGGTCGTTCGGGTGTCCGGCGATCTCGGGTCGCAGGAACAGCGTGTAGAGCAGCCCGACGACCGGGGCCTGGGCCAGCACGGGGAGCATCCCGGCGAACGGCGAGGTGTTCTCGGAGCGGTAGAGCTCCATCATCTCCTTCTGCAGCCGCTCGGGGTTCTTCTTGTGCCGACGCTGCAGTTCGCGCAGCCGGGGAGCGAGGCGCGCCCTGGTCTGCTCGGCCCTCGCCTGCGAGATGCCGACGGGGATGAGGAGGGCACGCACCAGGAGCGTGACGAGCACCACGGCGAGGGCCGCGGCGGACGGGCCGGCGAGGGGCTCGAGGGCGGTGGAGAGGCCGGTCAGGGCCGTGTAGGCCGCGTTCAGGAGCGCGGCGAGGGGAGGGAAGGCGAAGATGTCCACGGGTGTCCGTTCGTGAGGTCGGGAAGGGTCGGCGAAGGCCGCGCGCTCCCGTCGGAACGGGCTACGCGGCGATCGCGACTCCCGGCGCCCGCGGACGCGGATGCCCCGCGGCATCCGGGTCGCTCTGCGGCAGCAGAGTGCCGACGTCGATGGCGCGGAGGGGATGCGGGGCGTCGGCCTCCGGTCGCTGGCGCACGCTCAGCACGACGGCGAGGGTCAGCGCGGTGACCGCGAGGAGGGCCACGGCGAGCCCGAGCGCGGTGGCATCGGGAAGAGCGACGAGCCCGAGCGCGGCCGCGACGATGCCGAGCATCTGCCCGATCCACTGCCGCATGTGCACACCCCGCTCTCTGCCACCGAGGCTAGCAGGGGGCGTCGTCCCGCCCGCGGCCGTCCGCCGCGGGCGTAACGTCGAAGCATGAGCGACCTGCGCACCCTGTTCGGCATCACGCACCCGATCGTCCTCGGTCCCTTCGGCGGGCTGTCGTCCGTCGCGCTCACCGCGGCCGTGAGCAACGCCGGGGGCCTGGGGTCGTTCGGCCTCTATGGCTACGACGGCGACCGTATCCGGGCGACCGGGTCCGAGCTGCGCGCCGCGACCGACCGGCCGTTCGCGCTGAACATCTGGTTGCCGACCGGCGACGAGGTCGAGCCCAACCCGCAGCACACGGTCTTCGCCCAGGCGCTCCAGCCGTTCTACGAGGCCGTGGGGGTCGCCGTGCCGACGCGGCCGGAGCGCTACGTCCCGCCGCTCGACGAGCAGCTCGACGCGATCTGGGCGGTCGCCCCGGCGGTGCTCAGCGTGGTGTTCGGCGTGCCGTCGCCCGAGGTCGTCGCGGAGGCTCACGACCGGGGCATCCGGATCGTCGGCACGGCCACGACGGTGGCGGAGGCCGTCGCGCTCGCCGAGGCCGGTGTGGATGCGGTGGTGGCGACCGGAGCGGAGGCCGCCGGACACCGGGTGTCGTTCCTGCGTCCCGCCGAGGAGTCCCTGGTGGGGACGTTCGCGCTCGTGCCGCAGGTAGTGGATGCGGTCGGGGTGCCGGTGATCGCGGCGGGCGGCATCGCGGACCGCCGCGGCGTCGCGGCCGCCCTCGCCCTCGGTGCCGCCGGCGTGCAGGTGGGGACGGCCTTCCTCGCCACGGACGAGTCCGCGGCGACCGCGGCGCACCGGGACGCGATCCGCGCGACCGCCGCGGACGACACCGTCCTGACCCGGGCGATGAGCGGACGGCTCGCGCGCGGCGCCCGCAACCGCGCCGTGCGGGCGATCGAGGCGAGCGGCACCATCGCCCCCTTCCCGATGCAGAACTGGCTCACGGGGCGCTTCCGCACGGCGGCCGGGGAGCAGAACCTCGGCGAGCTGCAGTCGCTGTGGCTGGGCCAGGCGGCTCCGCTCGCCCGCGGCACCACCGCCGCCGACGTGTTCGCCGAGCTCGCCGCCGGGCTTGTCGATGGGCGTGTCCTCGTCGAGTGGATCCGGGACGAGAGGCTGCCTGATCGACTATCCCGTGCGACCTCTGAGCTTGATAGCCGGATTCGGGAGAACCGGCATGCCTGGGAGTGATTCGTTGGCGATCTCAGTGCACCCGTGTCGGTCTGTGCAGCAAAACGCCCGCACTTCCGTCGGGCGGAAGCGCGGGCGATCGCTGCGGAACTACGCCCACTGCCGGCTCTACTCGCGCGGCGTACGTCGGTTCTTGCGGTGCTTCTTATGTGACCTGCTCGCGATGGCGAAGAACACCACCAAGAAGAACATCGCAGACATCATCACCCAGAGCATGCGGGCAAACCTAACACTTCACGCTCGTGGGAATGAACGACGGGACGTCGAGCTTGAGGCAGCGACCTTCGCCGGACGCGTTGCCTGCCACGGTCGCGATCGCCGCAACTGCGCCCGCACCAACCGTGTACAGCACGGCGCTGACAGCTACCCCGCCAGGCAGCGCTGCGATCGCTGCACCCGCGGCGAGAATGAACCCGACAACGGCGAGGTACGACCGTCACTCCCCACCGCGGCGTCCCACGGTCTCGCCGTCGACGTGCTCGCCGGGCTCCCGGAGACGTGAGGCGGGTCAGAGGATGACGGTCGAGCGGCCGTGCACGATCACGCGGTCCTCGGCGTGCCACTGCACGGCCCGGGCGAGCACGAGGCGCTCGACGTCGGCGCCGCGGCTCTGCAGTTCGGCGGCGGACTCGGAGTGCGTCACCCGCGTGACGTCCTGCTCGATGATCGGCCCCTCGTCGAGGTCGGCCGTGGCGTAGTGCGCGGTCGCCCCGATCAGCTTCACGCCGCGCTCCTTGGCCCTGGCATACGGGTTGGCGCCGATGAACGCGGGCAGGAACGAGTGGTGGATGTTGATGACGGGGGCTTCGAGGCGCGTGATGAAGTCGTCCGTGAGGATCTGCATGTAGCGGGCGAGCACGACCAGGTCGACGTTGCCCTGCAGCAGCTCGAGCTGTCGCTCCTCCATGGCCTGCTTGTCGCCCGAGGGGATGTGCACGAACGGCACGCCGAACGAGCGCACGGCCTCGGCGAGGTCGGGATGGTTCGACACGACCATGGTGATGTCGATGTCGAGCTGCCCGCGCTGCGTGCGCCACAGCAGCTCCATGAGGCAGTGGTCGTACTTGGACACGAAGATCGCGACGCGCTTGCGCCGGGACACGTCGTGCAGCGACCACTCCATGCCGAAGCGCTCCGCGACGTCGGCGATGTCGGCCTCGAGCGCGGGGCGCGCGGCGGCCAGACCGGGGAGGTGGATGACGGTGCGCTGGAAGAAGCGTCCGCCCTCGGAGTCGGTGGAGTGCTGGTCGAGCGAGATGATGTTCGCACCGTGCCGCGCGAGCACACCGGCGACCGCGGCGACGATGCCGGGCTGGTCGTCGCAGGCGATCAGCAGGCGGGCGGTATCGGGCTGGCTCATGGGGGCTCCTCCAGGGTGTGCCTCGATTCTGCCGTGTCGCGCGGGCGGGGAGCGAATCGCCGGGGGCGTCGCTACCCTGAGACCGTGGACGCGAGCGACGTCGGCCTGGTGCTGATCCCCCTGCTGGCGGTCGCCGCCCCTCTGCTCGCCCGGGGCGTCCGGCCGCTCGTGCGCGTGCCGATCATCGTGTTCGAGCTCGTGCTGGGGATCCTCGTCGGCCCCGCCGTGCTCGGCTGGGTCGAGCCGGGTCCGCTGCTGGAGAAGCTGAGCGACTTCGGCCTGGCCGTGCTGTTCTTCGTCGCCGGCTCCGAGATCGACTTCCGCACGGTCGCCGGGAAGCCGCTCGCGCGGGCGTCGCTCGGGTGGCTGCTCAGCGTGCTGCTCGGGATCGGGCTCGGGTTCTTCTTCGCGCCGGGGGAGGGCATGGTCGTCATCGGGATCGCCCTCAGCTCCACCGCCCTCGGCACGCTCATGCCGATCCTCCGCGATGCGCGGGAGCTGGACACCCCGTTCGGCCGGGCGATCAGCACGATCGGGGCGGTCGGGGAGTTCCTGCCGCTGATCGCCATCTCCCTGTTCCTCAGCACCAGGACCACGCCCCTGGCGACCGCGGTCCTGCTGACCTTCGTGGTGCTCGCCGGACTCGCCGTCCTGATCGCCCACCGCATGCCGCACGGGCGACTGCACGGCATCGTGCGGGCGACGCTGCACACCTCCGACCAGTTCGGGGTGCGGTTCGTGATCCTGCTGATCGCCGCCCTGGTCGGACTCAGCGTGATGCTCGACCTCGACATGCTGCTGGGGGCGTTCGTCGCCGGCGCGATCTGGCGGATCATCATGGCGCGGGCCCCGAAGAAGGACGCCGAGGAGGTGGAGAGCAAGATCGAGGCGATCGCGTTCGGCTTCCTCGTGCCGATCTTCTTCCTCTACACCGGCGTCACGTTCGACCTCGACGCGCTGCGGTCGTCGCCGACGGCACTGGCGCTGGTGCCGGTGTTCCTGGTCGCGCTGCTGGTGTTCCGCGGGTCGGCCGCACAACTGTCCGCGCCGGCGGGAGCGGGCCTGCGCGACCGCACCGCCCTGGGCCTGCTCGCCGCGACCGGTCTGCCCATCATCGTGGCCGTCACCGGTATCGGCGTGGATCAGGACATGCTCGACACGGGCACGGCCGCGGCGCTCGTCGGTGCCGGCATGCTGTCCGTGCTGCTGTACCCGCTGATCGGCATGACCCTCCGCGGCGACCGCGCTCCGGTGGTCGGGCCCGCCCTCGCCGACCGCACCAGGCAGGGGGAGCTGTGACCTCCGCCTCCGCCCTGCTGACCGACGCGGTGGCCGCGCTCGCCGGGGTGCCGCGCGAGGGGCTCGGCGAGGAACGGGAGTCGCGCTGGCGGGGTCGCCGCATCGTGCGCGTGGGGGACGCCTGGCATCTGGGCGTGCTGCTGCTCACCGACACGCACGCCCTCGCCACCGCCGAGGTGCTGCGGGCGGCCGACCCCGGACGCCGCGGCTACACGGCCGAGTCGGCACGGGCGCGCGCCGAGCGCCGAGCGGAGGCTCTGCGCGGTGGCTTCCGGGAGGGCGAGGTGGTGCACGTGGGCTGGAGCGTGATCGACGTCGCCGGGGTGGACGCGGGCGGCTCCTCGGGCCCGCTCGCCCTCGTCGACGGGGTGCCGTCGGTGCGGTGGAGCACCGCGGGCGGCTTCATGCCCCTGGAGTCGTATCTCCGCGAGCGGATCGAGCTGCTGCGCGGTGGCGCCTCCGCGTGAGGGCGCGGTGACGGCTCAGACGAAGGTCTCCGCGAAGCGCCGCAGCAGCGCGGCCCCCTCGGTGACCGACGCCGCGAGCACCTCCCGCTGCACGGCGTCGAACCGCTCGGGGTCGAAGTAGCCCGTGGTGCGGTAGAACGTCATCCGGTCGGCGAAGTCGCGCGGCGTGGGCTCCGGGTGGAACTGCGCCGCGTACAGGTGCGACCCCACCCGGTAGGCCTGCACGGGGCAGGCGTCGTTCGTGGCGAGCAGCACCGCGCCCGGAGGCACGGCCGCGGCGCTCTCCTTGTGCGCGGTGAACACCGTGAGCGCGGGCCCGCTCGGCCCGAACACGGGGTCGGCGTCGCCCTCCGCCGTCGTGCGGATCACGGTCGCGCTCGCCGGCTCCGGCATGGTCGTGACCACCTCGCCGCCCCGCATCCGCGTGAGCACGCCGATGCTGAAGCACGTGAAGAACGCCGCCACGGTGGCCGCGGTCGCGGCGTGCGCGATCGTCTCCAGATCGGCCTCCACGCGCTGCTGCGTCGGGCTCTTCACCCGGTCGCTCACGTTGAACGGCGATCCCCCGATCACGATGCCCCGGTAGCGCTCCAGATGCGCGGGGCTCAGCGGCTCATGCAGGAGGTCGAGCCGGTCGACCACGTCGACGCCGAGCGCCCGGCGGAAGGAGGCGTGCTCGGCGTCGGCCGCCCCGACCTCGGGACGCACGCAGACATAGAGGAGCGAGGCCATCAGGAGATTCTAACGAGGGGCCGGGACGGCGCCGACGCGCTCAGCGGGACGAGTTCGCGGTGCGTCCGCGCACGATCCCGACGAACGCCTCGACGTCGGGCGTCGTCCGGTCGCGGCGCCAGGCCAGCGCGACGGTCGACACGGGGCCGCCCGCCAGCACGCGGTGGTCGGCGTCCTTGCGGTGGTGCAGGCGTGCGAGCGACATCGGCACGATCACCACGCCCACGCCCGAGGCCGCGGTGGCGATCGCGTCGGACGTGGCGAGGGGTGCGAACCGCGCGGCCGTCGTCCCGGGGAGCGCGAGGCCGCCCCACACGTCGTCACTCAGCGCGATGAGCACCTCGCCGTCCAGGTCGCGGGGGGTGAGCTCGTCCGCGGCCATCAGGTGGGAGTCCGCGGCGGCCACGACCACGGGCACCTCGTCGTACAGCGGGATCACGTGCAACGACGCGTCGTCGAGCGGCAGGCGGACGAGGGCGGCGTCGAGGTCGTCGAGAGCCGAGCGCTGCGCGGCCACCTCGATCGGGACGAGCTCGAGGGGCACGTCGGGGAGGCGCTGCTTCCACCGGTCGATCCAGGTGCCGGGAGTGGCACCGGGCACGGCGCCCAGCCGGAACGTGCGCGGCTCCTCCGCCGCGGCGGGTGCGGCGTCGAACACGACCTTGCGGGTCGCGGGCGCCGGGGCCTTCTTCGACGCCCCGGGGCGCGGACGCGCACCGGGGACGGCCCGGTTCCGGCGCGGGGGCGTGCCCTTGCCGGAACCCTTCGCGGGTCGTCGTCCCTGGTGCGCCATGCCGTCCAGGCTACTCGGCGGTGTGCGCGACCGGCGCCTCGGCCGCATCGGGGGCGAACGCCGCGACGCCCTCCGTCCGCCGGCGTTGGCCCCTCCGCACGAGCCCGGCGGCTCCACCCACCAGCAGCAGCGCACCGGCGCTCAGCAGCACCACGGTGAGGATGGTGGCGGGCGTGAGGGTGGCCACACCGTCGGCGAGGGCGGCTCGGCGGTCGTCGTCGGCGAGCACCCAGAGGGCGGCCCCGGCGATCGCGGCCAGCACCACGCCCCAGATGATGGCGGCCCAGCGGGTGCGCGGGGTGGTGATCGTGTCGGTGCTCATCGGTCGTCCTCCGGTGATTCCTGGACCGTGATGGCGATGACGCCGCTGGTCTGGTGGATGGTGACGGGTTGCACGGTGGTCGGCGAACCGGAGCCGGACGTGATGTCCTCCGACACGGTCCAGGTGCCGTCGTCGCGCGTGAGGGGCCAGGTGCCGCTGTCGGTGATGCGGCCGGCCTCGGGGTCGACGCGGATCCAGCTCACCTCGACGTCGTCGCCGACCGTGCCGCGCAGCGCCAGGCGCACTCCCTCGTCCACGAAGATCTCGGTGCGACCGGAGCCCTTGTCGATCAGCATGGGCCGCGGTCCGTCGTCGTGCGCGTGCAGCTGCACGTACAGGTCCCCGAAGGGCTGACGCACCTGCGCCGGCTGGTTGTTCGAGATCGACGCGTACCCCAGCGTGGTGCCGGGCACCGCCGCGACGCCGCCGGCGACGAGGCCGCCGACGAGCGTCGCGATGGTCGCGAACGCGAGGAAGCCGCTGCGGCGCCGGAGTGCCCCGGCGACGATCATCGACACCGCGAGCACGAGCGCGGCCGACAGCAGCCCGAGCGCTCCGCCCAGGCCCTCGCCCACCGCGAGCCCCACGCCCGCACCGACCACGATCGCGAGTCCGAGCGCGGCCATCACCGCGGCGAAACCGGCACGCGGGTTCGACGCCCGGCGGCCGCGTCGTCGCTCGGCGGCCTCCGCGGCGAACACCGCGGCCTCGGCCTGGCGCTCCCGTCGCAGCTGATCCCTGGCGGCACGCTCCGCATCCTGCTGCTGGCGCCGCCACGCCTGGTCCTGCTCCTTCCAGGCCGCGTGCTGCGCGCGCCACGCCTCCAGCGCGGCGGGGTCGTTCGCCCCGGGCGGCAGGGGCGCGGGAGGGGTGGGCGGGAGGAGGCCGGCGTCGGCGAGCGGCACGGTGTCCGCGGGGGTCACCGCCGCGGAGTCGAGCGTCGACGGCGGGACGGAGGTGGCGTCCCCCCCCCCCGCGGGACCCCAAC
>NZ_JBSHIM010000007.1:0-219347 GCF_053618975.1 Microbacterium sp. NPDC055599
GTGGGGGGGGCGTCGCCAGCACCCACAGGGCGACGGCGACGAGAACGGCCACGCGGGCCACGGTGAACAGCAGCATCACGCGGCGGGCGTCCACGCGGTCCGCGAGCACCCCGCCGAACAGCAGGATCAGTGCCCGGGGGAGGGTTCCGGCGGCGACGATGAGCCCGGCGACCGCGGGGGACGCGATCTGCACCGCCGTCCACGCCAGGGCGATGGTCCACAGCGCATCCCCTGCGTCGGAGAGGGCCTTCACGCCGATCCAGGCATGGACCAGGCGGTCGCGCCGGAACGGCGGAGGCGGCGCGAGCTCGACCGGCTCCTCGACCGCGGTCATCAGGGCTCCGTGGGGAAGGCGTGGGCGAACACGAAAACCGGCACGCGCTCCTGGCCGTCGTCCAGTGCGATGCCGCCCTGCCACTCGCGGATGGTCTGCAGCAGCCGCGCGGAGAGGTCCCGCAGCTCGTCGGGGGAGGCCCACGCGGTGGTCTCGGTGTTGGATGCGTCGTACCCGGCATAGGCGGGGTCGTCCCGGTGCCGGTGCCAGCGCTGGAGCCGGTCGATCTGCATGCGGATGCCCTGGCGTTGCGCCTCGCGGGCGAGCAGCGCATCGGCGGGGGAGTCGGCGAAGTCGTCCACCGACCAGGTGAGCCCTCGTCGGGCCACCCGCCACCAGCTGGTGCGGCGGTCGTCCGACTCATCGGGCGCGCGTTCGACGACGCCCGCGCGTTCGAGCATGCGCAGGTGATGGCTGATGCTGCCGACCTGACTGTCGAGGGCGCGCGCGAGCGTGGTCACCTGGCACGTGCCGTAGAGCAGGAGGTAGTCGTACATGCGGCGGCGCAGCGGGTGGTGCACGGCGGTGATCACGGAGATGTCTTCCACGGGCATCACGCTAGGGCGGGGTCCGCGGGTGCACAAGAGTTCTTGTATACCCCGGGAAATCAGGTTTGCGAGTCGGGTCCCTCTCGCCGTCAGCCCTCGTCGCCCGTGCGCGCGGGCGGTGCCTCGGAGTGCTTCCGGCGGGTGCGACGCGACCGACGGATCAGCCAGACCACGAGCACGACCACTGCGGCGACCGCCAGCCAGGGGAGCAGGAAGCCCACCGCGATGACCAGTGCGTTCAGCGACACGACGAGGCCGTTCCACCCCGCAAGGAGACCGTCGCCGAAACCAGCGGGGTCAGCCGTGCTCGGCGCGGTGGCCTTCGTCAGCTGCACCTGCAGCGACGACATCGCCACCTGATCGTCGAGGGCAGCGAGCTGCTGCTCGTACGACTCCAGCTGCGCTTGCCGGTCGGTGAGCGCCACCTCGGCCTCGATGAGCTCCGACACGCTGCCCGACTGCGCCATGAGCTGCGTGAGCCGTTCGACCGACGCCCTGGTCGAGTCGACGCGTGCCCGCAGGTCGATCGCGGTCGACGTCACATCCTGCTTCGACGTGGAGGACGACAGCACCTCACCGGTGTCGCCGAGCGCCGCGATCACGGCGGTGAGGTCGGTGGAGGGAACGCGGATGCTGATCCAGCCGTACGCGGAGTCGGCGGGCGCGGGCGCGCGGGTGTCGTCCGCCGCGAGCGCCTTGCCCACCTCGGTGCTCTCGACGTAGCCGCCGTGCTCCTCGGCCAGCGCGGCGATGGCGTCCGCCGCGTCGGGGATGCTCTTCACCTGCACCGTGGCCTGCGCGGTCGCGATGATGTCGCGGCCGGCGTCCGCCGTGGCGGCCCCCGGCAGCGTCACTCCGGGCAGCATCCCGCCGCTCGTGTCGGAGCGCGCGCCGTCGCCGGGCACCGAGCCGGGCGGGACCGCGGTGGTGCCCTCCGGCGCGGAGTCGGTCGACGACTCGGTCACCGTGTCGCCCGGGAGGCTGAGTCCCTCGACCGTCGACACGGCGGAGCCCCCGACGCTGTGCAGGATCGGCGGGGTGACGAGCACGCCGATCACGAACGCGGCGGCGATCCCGCCCCCGGTGAGCCAGGCGCGGCGGCGCCGACGGGCCTTCCCCTCCGCCGGCCGCGCCGGAGCGCGCTCCCCGGCGATCTCGGCGAACACCGCGTGCTCGATGCGGGCGATGGCCTCGTCCGACAGCTCGGGGAGCTGCTCGGCGGGAGTCTGTGCGTTCATGCGTCTCTCACTTCCTTCACGGCGCCGCGCAACTGCGTGCGCACTCGCGAGAGACGGTTCCGGACGACGGCGTGCGTGACCCCGAGCTCCTCCGCTGCGGCCTGATAGGCGTAGCCCTCCGCCGCGCACAGCCGGAAGATCTCCCGGTCGAGCTCGCTCAGCGTGCCCACCTCGGCAGCGATCCGCGCGGCGAGCGCGGCCGTGATGACCTGCTCCTCCACGCTGACCGTGCTCGCCAGCTCCTCGTCGACCGCGTCCGCCGTGTGCGCCCGGTCGCGGCGACGCTGGCGCAGGCGGTTCGCCGCCTGGAACCGGCAGATCGTCGCGAGCCAGGGCAGGATCGACTCGCCCTGCAGCTCCAGGCCGGGGAGCTTGCGCCACGCGACCACGAACGTCTCCTGGGTCACGTCCTCGGCATCGGCGGGGGAGGCGAGGATGCCCTGCGCGATCCAGTACACGGGCCGCACATGGGCCCGGTAGAGCTCGCGGAAGGCCCCCTCGTCGCCGGCTGCGGCCTGGGCCGCCCACCTCTGATCAGTCGTCTGGGAAGGCATCGGGTTTCCGTTCGGTGTCTCTCACCGGTGAGTGTCACGATCGGGCCCATCGTCTCAGACCCGGATTCCCGACGCGATCGCTCACGCCGCAGGTCGGATGCTCCGGTAGCATGGCTCCGGCGAGAGGGAGTATCCCGGACCCGCGCGTAACGTCATCACGAGCACCGACACCGCTGCTCCGGGCGCGCGACGCACTTCGGTGCGGGGGAGAGACTTTCGGACATCACCGACCCCTCGCGAAAGGTGCAGTGCGCCGTTGGACATCCCCGTCTGGTTCGAGATCACCTCGATGGTCGTGCTCACGATCATCCTGATCGGCGACCTCCTGCTCATCCGGCTGCGGCCGCACATCCCCTCGACGAAGGAGTCGACCCTCTGGGTGGTGTTCTACGTCGGGCTCGCGCTGCTGTTCGCGGTGCTGCTGGGAAACGTCGGCGGCTGGCAGAACGCGGGCGACTTCATCACGGGCTGGGCGCTCGAATACAGTCTCTCGGTCGACAACCTGTTCGTGTTCGTGCTGATCATGGCGCAGTTCGCCGTGCCGCGTCGGCTGCAGCAGCAGGTGCTGATGGTCGGCATCATCATCGCGCTGATCCTGCGCGGACTGTTCATCCTGGTCGGCGTCGCGGTGATCGAGAACTTCTCGCCGATCTTCTACGTGTTCGGCGCCTTCCTGGTCTACACCGCGATCCGCCAGGCCATGCCGGAGGGCGACCACGAGGACGAGGTCAAGCGCGAGAACTTCATCGTGCGACTGCTGCGTCGCCGCATCGACATCAGCGAGACGTACGACGGCTCGAAGATCCGCACGACCGTCGACGGGAAGCGCATGTGGACGCCCATGGTGATCGTGTTCATCACGATCGGCGTGACCGACCTCATCTTCGCGATCGACTCGATCCCGGCGATCTTCGAGATCACCACGAACGGCTTCCTCGTGTTCGCCGCGAACATCTTCGCGCTGATGGGGCTGCGGCAGCTGTACTTCCTCCTCGGCGATCTGCTCGACCGCCTGCGGTACCTCCACTACGGCATCGCCGTGATCCTCGGCTTCATCGGCATCAAGCTGATCCTGCACGCGCTGCACGTGAACGAGCTGCCGTTCATCAACGGCGGACAGCACGTGGAGTGGGTGCCCGACATCGACAACATGGTGTCCCTGGGCGTCATCCTCGTGTCGATGACGGTCGCCACGGTGGCCAGCCTCGTGGCGTCCTCGCGGGAGAAGCGCGCGGAGCGGCGCAGCGCCCCCGTCGGGGAGTGAGCGGCCGAGAGGCCCGTCAGAACGATCGCAGGTTCGCCTGCAGCCCGCCGTCGGCGTACTCGCGCCGGAGCAGCCCGCGTCGGCGCAGGATCGGCACGAGCTCGTCGAGGGTGCGGTGCAGGGTGACGGGGTGGAAGTCTCCCCACAGGAGCACGCCGTCGTTGCCCCAGTCGCCGAGTTCCTCGACGAGGTCGGCGAACTCGTCCGCGGTGCCCACGAATCCCGTCCGGTCGGAGAGGCGTCCCGCCCGCGCGAGAGCGGTGAGGTGAGCGCGCAGCGGGGCGTCCTCGCCGCGGTCTCCGACGAGCCGCTGGATGCTGCCGCGCGACACGTGGGCACCGAAGATCGACAGGTCGAGCGGTCGGTCGAGGTCGAGCGCGGTGAGGTCGGTCTCCAGGTCGCTCGACTGCTTGCGGGCGATCTGGTGCAGCGCGGCGTCGTCGGGGCGCGCGGAGGCGGCGACGATGCGGTCGGCCTCCTCTCTCGATGACGTGATGACGGGCTGGATGGCGAACAGGATCGTGATGTCCTCGGGGCGTCGGCCCTTCGCGACCGCGGCCTCGTGCACTCTCGCGCGATAGTCGCGCACCGACTTCTCGTGCAGCGGGGCGAGGGCGAGCTGCACGTCGGAGTTCGCTCCCGCGAAGCCCAGGCCGCGTCCGGAGCCCCCGGGCGAGACGATCGCGGGCTCCCCGTCCGTGAAGGGCAGGGCGTTCAGCGGTCCGTCGAACGCGTAGTGGCGGCCGCGATGCGCGACGGGTCGCAGACGCGTGCCGTCGGCGTACACGTCGGTGGCGCGGTCGGCGACGAGCGCCCCGTCGTCCCAGCTGTGCCACAGCGACCGGATGCCGTCGAGCCACTCCTCGGCGCGGTCGTACGCCTCGTCGTGCCCGAGCTGCGGGGCGTCGGAGAAGTGCCGCGCGCTCCCGGTGTCGGTGACCACGTTGAGGCCGAGCCGATGGCCGCTCAGGTGGTGCAGCGTGGCGAACTGCCGCGCGGACGTGTACGGCAGCGATGCGGCGGGGTTCACGGTGGGGACCACGCCGAGGTGCCGCGTGGCCTGGAAGAGGTACGGCGCGAGCAGCAGCGGGTCGTGCTTCGGGCCGCCGAACGCGTGGCGCACCCGGAGGTCGATGGTCTCGGGCGAGCCGAGCGAGGGGCTGTCCTCGATGATCACGAGGTCGAAGCCCGCCTGCTCGAGCGTGCGTGCGGCCTCCTGGTACACCTCGGGCCGCGTCCAGTCGTAGTCCCAGTCGAGGGACGGGTAGCCCCACCCCTGCGGGCCGAAGCCGCGGGCGAGGAACCATCCGAAGTGCTGCGGCCTGGTCATGCCACCGTCTCCCGCACCGACTCGAGCACGCGCGCCAGGTCGGCCACGAGGTCGTCGACGTCTTCGATGCCGATCGACAGGCGCAGCGTCCCCGGTGCGACGCCGAGCACGCGGCGCTCCTCGTCCGTACGCTGCGCGTGGCTCGTGGTGCCCGGGTGCAGCACGAGCGAGCGCACGTCGCCGATGTGGGTCATGTGCGTGAACACCTCGACCTCCTCCACGAAACGACGCGCGGCGGGGAGGCCGTCGCGCAGCGTGACGGTGAAGATCGAGCCGAAGCCGCCGTCCAGGTAGCGTCGTGCGGTCGCATGGTGCGGGTGGGTCGGGAGGCCGGCGTAGTCCACGCTCTCCACGGCGTCGTGCGCGGCGAGCCAGCGCGCGACGGCGAGGGCGTTGCGCGACTGCCGCTCGACCCGCAGCCCCAGCGTCTCCGTGCCCTGCCCGATGAGGAAGGCGTTGAACGGGGAGGGGGAGGCGCCGAAGCGCGGCGCGACCGACTCCCGCACGTACGCGATGCGGGCGTTGCCGCCGTGGCGGGCGTACACGCTCGGCAGTCCGCCGCGGCCGGGGAGCACGAGGTGCGGGGCGTTGTGTCCGGCGCGGTCGGCGTCGAAGCGGCCGTCGTCGACGATCACGCCGCCGAGCACGGAGCCGTGCCCGGCGAGGAACTTGGAGGCGGAGTGCACGACGATCGCTGCGCCGTGCTCGAGCGGCCGCAGCAGGGCGGGAGTGGGGAGGGTGTTGTCCACGATCAGCGGGATCGCGGACTCGTCGCCGATCGCGCTCACCGCGGCGATGTCGAGCACGTCGTTGCGGGCGTTCGCGAGCGATTCGGCGAACAGCGCGCGGGTGGTGGGACGGATGGCCTCGCGCCAGGCGTCTGGATCGGCGATGTCGTCCACGAACGTGGTCTCGATGCCGAGGCGGGCCAGGTTGTCGAGGAAGAGCCCCCGCGTGCCCTCGTAGATGTGGGTCGACGACACGATGTGGTCGCCGGCTCCGACGACCGACAGCACCGCGGCGGTCACAGCGGCCTGACCGCTCGCCACGAGCACCGCGTCCGCCCCCGACTCGAGCGAGGCGAGCTGGCGCTCGACCGCGCGCACCGTCGGGTTCCCGGTGCGGGTGTAGCCGAATCCCGTCCCCGTGCCGAAGTGGTCGGCGGCGTGGTCGAAGTCGTCGAACTCGAAGCCGGCCGTGAGGTAGATCGGGGTCGCGCGCGACGCAGCGGTCTCGCGACGGCGTGCGGCGTGGACGGCACGGGTGGCGAAGCGGGCGGTGTCGACGGTCATGCGGGGCCTCTCGATCGGGCGGGTGAGCAACAGAGTGTCACGGCGCGTCGCGGCGTGTCCGAGCGGTGGTAACCTGACGTCATGCGGACCGTGCTCCTTCTTAGCGGCCGCGGCGAGACCTCGATCTGAGCCCCTCCTCGTCGCGGAGTCCATCGTGGGCCGAACCGCCAGCCACAGGAGACACGCCATGACCAGCCCCGATTCCGGAGCCCCTTCCGCACGCCGCAGGACCCTCGCCGAGAAGGTCTGGGACGACCATCTCGTCGTGAAGGGCGAAGACGGCCAGCCCGACCTCATCTACATCGACCTGCACCTCGTGCACGAGGTCACCAGCCCGCAGGCCTTCGACGGTCTGCGCAGCGAGGGCCGCCCACTGCGCCGCCTCGACCTGACGATCGCGACCGAGGACCACAACACCCCGACGTGGGAGATCGACAAGCCGATCGCCGACCTCACCAGTCGCACGCAGATCGAGACGCTGCGCCGCAACGCCGCCGAGTTCGGGGTGCGCCTGCACTCGCTGGGCGATGCGGAGCAGGGCATCGTGCACGTGGTGGGGCCGCAGCTGGGCCTGACGATGCCCGGCATCACGGTGGTGTGCGGCGACTCGCACACCTCGACCCACGGCGCGTTCGGCGCGATGGCGTTCGGCATCGGCACGAGCGAGGTCGAGCACGTCATGGCGACGCAGACCCTGCCGCTCAAGCCGTTCAAGACCATGGCCATCACGGTCGAGGGCACGCTGCGCCCCGGTGTCACGGCGAAGGACATCATCCTCGCGGTGATCGCGAAGATCGGCACGGGCGGCGGTCAGGGCTATGTGCTCGAGTACCGCGGCAGCGCGATCCGCGCCCTCTCGATGGAGGGCCGCATGACGATCTGCAACATGTCGATCGAGGCCGGAGCCCGCGCGGGCATGGTGGCGCCCGACGAGACGACCTTCGCGTACCTGGAGGGGCGGCCGCACGCACCGAAGGGCCAGGACTGGGAGGACGCGGTCGCGTACTGGCGCACGCTGCCGACCGACGAGGGTGCCGAGTTCGACGCGGAGGTCTTCATCGACGCGAACGAGCTCGAGCCGTTCGTCACGTGGGGTACGAACCCGGGACAGGGGAGCTCCCTCTCCGCCGCGGTGCCGGACCCCGCGCAGATCGCCGACCCGAACGAGCGCGCTGCCGCCGAGCGCGCGCTGGAGTACATGGATCTGACGCCCGGCACTCCGCTCAAGGAGGTTCCGGTCGACGCGGTGTTCATGGGCTCCTGCACCAACAGCCGGATCGAGGATCTGCGCGCGTTCGCGTCGATCATCCAGGGCAAGAAGAAGGCCGACGGCGTGCGCGTGATGGTCGTGCCCGGCTCCGCGCGCGTGCGGCTGGAGGCCGAGGCCGAGGGCCTGGACAAGGTCATCACCGACTTCGGTGCCGAATGGCGCTTCGCCGGTTGCTCGATGTGCCTGGGGATGAACCCCGACCAGCTCGCCCCCGGGGAGCGGTGCGCGTCCACCTCGAACCGCAACTTCGAGGGGCGACAGGGCAAGGGCGGTCGGACGCACCTCGTGTCGCCGCTCGTGGCGGCGGCCACGGCGATCCGCGGCACCCTGTCCAGCCCGAGCGACCTGACGGAAGAGGCCTGACCCATGGAGAAGTTCACGACCCACACGGGCATCGCCGCTCCGCTGAAGCGGTCGAACGTCGACACCGACCAGATCATCCCCGCGGTGTTCCTCAAGCGCGTCACCAAGACCGGCTTCGAGGACGCGCTGTTCCACGGATGGCGGCAGGACCCGGAGTTCGTGCTCAACCAGCCCGTGTACCAGGGCGCGTCGATCCTCGTCGCCGGTCCCGACTTCGGTACCGGCTCGAGCCGGGAGCACGCCGTGTGGGCGCTGCGCGACTTCGGCTTCAAGGTCGTGCTCAGCCCGCGGTTCGCCGACATCTTCCGCGGCAACTCCGGTAAGCAGGGCTTGCTCGCCGCGACGATCTCGGAGGACGACCTCGAGCGGTTCTGGGCCGAGATCGAGCGGAATCCCGGGGCGCAGATGACCGTCCACCTCGAGGCGCGCACCGCGTCGGTCGGCGGCATCCAGGCCGACATCGGCATCGACGATTACACTAGATGGCGGCTCCTCGAAGGGCTCGACGACATCGGGCTCACGCTGCGCAACGAAGACAAGATCGCGCAGTTCGAGGCCCGTCGCGAGTCGTGGCGGCCGCGGACCCTCCCCGTTCAGTGAGACGGAGGGGGCGGGGGAGCCAGGGGTAACCCCGCCCCCGATGAACGAAGTGAGGCCCCAATGACGACACCCGTGCGCGACGCTCTTCCCGACGACGTCCCTGCGCTCACCGGAGACGTCCTCGCCATCCGAGGAGGCCGACCGCTGCGCGGCCGGGTCGACGTCAAGGGCGCGAAGAACCTCGCCACCAAGGCGATGGTGGCCTCGCTCCTGGGAGAGACGACGAGCGTCCTGCGCGACGTGCCGGCGATCAGCGATGTGGCCGTGGTCCGCTCCCTTCTCGAGGTGCACGGTGTCCGGGTGTCGGAGGGCGATGAGCCGGGCTCGCTCGTGTTCGACCCGAGCGACGTGGAGTCGGCGCACTTCGAGGAGATCGACGCCCACGCGGGCGCGTCCCGCATCCCGATCCTGTTCTGCGGGCCCCTGCTGCACCGGCTGGGCCAGGCGTTCATCCCCGACCTCGGCGGCTGCCGCATCGGCGATCGCCCGATCGACTTCCACCTGGACGCGCTGCGCAAGTTCGGCGCGATCGTCGAGAAGCTGCCGAGCGGCATCCGCCTCTCGACCGGCGGCACCCGCCTGCACGGCGCCAACATCCACCTGCCGTACCCGAGCGTCGGGGCGACCGAGCAGGTACTGCTGACGGCGGTGCGCGCCGAGGGCGTCACGGAGCTGCGCAACGCCGCGATCGAGCCCGAGATCATGGACCTGATCGCCGTGCTGCAGAAGATGGGCGCGATCATCTCCTACGAGCCGAACCGCGTGATCCTCATCGAGGGCGTCGAGAAGCTCCGCGGCTACGACCACCGGTCGATCTTCGACCGCAACGAGGCGGCCTCGTGGGCGTCGGCCGCTCTGGCGACGGACGGCGAGATCTTCGTCGGCGGCGCCAAGCAGCAGGAGATGCTGACGTTCCTCAACGTGTTCCGCAAGGCGGGCGGCTGGTTCGACATCCAGGAGGACGGCATCCTGTTCCGGCGCGACGGCGACATCAAGCCGGTCGTGATCGAGACCGACGTGCACCCCGGCTTCATGACCGACTGGCAGCAGCCCCTCGTGGTCGCGCTGACCCAGGCGCACGGCCGCTCGGTCGTGCACGAGACCGTGTACGAGAACCGCATGGGCTTCACGGAGGCCCTCGTGAAGATGGGCGCCGACATCGTCGTGCACCCGCGCGGGCTGCAGGACGGCCCTCGCCGCGTGCCGCGCCGTGACCTGGAGCAGGCGGCCGTCATCACCGGCCCGACGCCGCTGCACGGCGCCGACATCGTCGTGCCCGACCTGCGCGGCGGATACAGCCACGTGATCGCGGCGCTCACGGCCTCCGGCGAGTCGAAGGTGTCGGGCGTCGACATCCTGGCCCGCGGGTACGAGAAGTTCCTCGCCAAGCTCGACGCGCTCGGCGCCGACTTCGACGTCCTCCGGTGAGCCCGATGGCTTCCCGGTCGCCGGAGAAGACGCGTCCGAGTCTGTTCTGGCCGCTCGCGGCGATCGTCATCCCGCTCGTGTCGCTGCTCGCCAAGATCCGTGTCACCGGTGGTGAGAAGCTGCCGCGCGACGGCGCGTTCGTACTCGCCCCGAACCACTACTCCGAGTTCGACCCGCTGATCGTCGCGGTCGCCGTGTGGCGCATCGGCCGAGCCCCGCGGTTCATGGCGAAGGAGAGCCTGTTCCGTGTCCCCGTGCTCGGATGGGTGCTGCGTCGCACGGGCATGGTGCCGGTCGCGCGGACGTCGTCGGCGACCGCGGCCAAGCAGACCATGGCCCAGTCGGCGGAGCTCGTCGAGCACGGCCGCGGCGTGATCGTGTACCCGGAGGGCACGCTCACGCGCGACCCGGATCTGTGGCCGATGCGCGGCAAGTCCGGCGCGGTCCGCCTCGCCCTCGCCGACGGGATCCCGCTGATCCCGATGGCGCAGTGGGGTACTCAGGAGATCATGGGTCGCTATCAGAAGGGCCTGAGCCTTTGGCCGCTGCGCAAGCCGGTCCGCGTGCTGGTGGGCGACCCGATCGACGTCGAGGATCTGCGCGGGCGTGCGACCGAGCCCGCCGCGCTGACCGAGGCGACGAGCCGCCTGATGAACGCGATCACGGCGCTGCTCGAGGAGTTGCGCGAGGAGAAGGCACCAGCGGAGCGGTGGAACCCCGCGAGCCACGGCCAGAAGGAGACCGGTCGACTTGACTCCTAAGAGGAACACACCAGCGGGACCCCGGGTCGCCGTGATCGGCGCGGGCAGCTGGGGCACCACGTTCGGGAAGATCCTGGCCGATGGCGGAGCGCAGGTCACGATGTGGGCCCGCCGCGCCGAGCTGGCGCACGAGATCGACGAGGCCAAGCGCAACTCGCGCTACCTGCCGGGCATCAACCTCCCGCGCACCATGGCGGCCACGCACGAGCTCTCCTCGGCGCTCGACGGGGCGGAGCAGGTGTACCTGTCGGTGCCGAGCCAATCGCTGCGCGAGAACCTCAAGGCGCTGCGACCGCTGATCGCGTCCGGCGATGCCCGGATCGTCAGCCTCATGAAGGGGGTCGAGCGGGGCACGGGTCTGCGCATGAGTCAGGTGATCGAGCAGGAGCTGCGCTGCGACCCGGAGCGCATCGCGGTGGCGTCCGGCCCCAACCTGGCGCTGGAGATCGCGCGCGAGCAGCCCACCGCGGCCGTCATCTCGTCGTTGAGCCAGGAGACGGCGGAGGTCGTGGCGCGGGCCGCGCGCAACGGCTACTTCCGCACGTTCGTGAACACCGACGTGATCGGCACCGAGTTCGGCGGGGTGCTGAAGAACCTCATCGCCGTCGCGATCGGCATCGTCGACGGCGTCGGCTACGGCGAGAACACCAAGGCCTCGATCATCACGCGTGGTCTGGTCGAGATGACCGACTTCGCGGTCGCGAACGGCGCGCAGCCGGAGACGCTGCAGGGGCTCGCGGGGCTCGGCGACCTGATCGCGACGTGCCAGTCGCCGCTGAGCCGGAACAACACGGCCGGGCGGCTGCTCGGACAGGGCTATTCGTTCCAGGACGTCGTGAAGCAGATGCAGCAGACCGCGGAGGGGCTGGCCTCGGTCGCCCCCGTGCTGCAGCTCGCCCGCGAGGCCGGCGTCGACATGCCGATCGTCGAGCAGGTGAAGATGGTGCTCGACGGCAAGATGGATCCCCGGGATATCGCCCCGCATCTCACGACGGACGACGACACCCCGCAGGGGGAGAGGACCAACCATGGACAAGCAGACGGTGGTGGTGCTCTTCGGAGGGCGCTCCAGCGAGCATTCGATCAGTTCCGCAACGGCGGGGGGAGTGCTCGGCGCGATTGACCGCGACCGCTACGCGGTGATCCCGGTGGGGATCACGCGCGAGGGCGCCTTCGTGCTGGAGGACGACGACCCGGCGAAGTTCCCGCTCGATGCGGCGCACCTGCCCGAAGTGGTCGACAACGGCACGCGCATCCTGTGGCCGGAGCCGGGCGGCGACCGCACGCTCCGCGTGGTGCACCCTGGCGGCGCCGTCGACGGTCTCGGCGAGATCGACGTGGTGCTGCCGATCCTGCACGGACCGCACGGCGAGGACGGCACGATCCAGGGGTACTTCGACACGCTCGAGGTGCCGTACGCGGGCGGTGGCGTGCTCGATTCGGCGCTGTGCATGGACAAGCACTTCATGAAGATCGCCCTGCAGGCCGCGGGCATCCCGGTCGCGCCGTGGGTCACGGTGCGGCGCGCGGCGTGGGACGGCGACCCGTCGCCGGTACGCGAGCAGGCGGCCGGTCTGGGCCTTCCGGTGTTCGTGAAGCCCGCACGGGCGGGCTCGAGCGTGGGGGTGTCGAAGGTGAGCGCCCCGGAGGAGCTCGATGCGGCTCTCGCTGTGGCGTTCGCGGAAGACGACAAGGTCCTCATCGAGTCGGGGGTCACCGGGCGCGAGATCGAGGTCGCGGTGCTGGAGGCGGCGGAGGGTGTCCGCGCTTCGCTCCCGGGCGAGATCGTCCTCACGTCGCGCGGCTTCTACGACTTCGAGGGCAAGTACCTCGGCGGCGACGGGGTCGACGTCGTGTGCCCGGCGGAGCTGAGCGACGCGGAGGTCTCAGCGGTGCAGGAGGCCGGCGTCCGCGCGTTCGAGGCGGTGGACGGCCGGGGCCTCGCCAGGGTCGACATGTTCCTCACGCCGTCGGGCGAGCTCGTGGTGAACGAGCTGAACACGATGCCCGGGTTCACGCCGATCTCGATGTTCCCCAAGTGCTGGGTGGCCTCCGGGCTGAGCTACCGCGACCTGATCACGGAGCTGGTGGAGGCGGGTCTGCGCCGCTGACCCGGGTTCCCCGCGGCGCTCAGCCCGCGGGGAACTCCACGCGGTCCGTGCACTGCGCGGTCGCGGGCGCCAGGCCGGACTGGATGCTCGATGAGAGGGTGTTCACGATCGACTGGAAGTCGATCTGCTCACCGCGGCGGATGATGACCTCCACCGCGGGCTCGCGCCCGTAGGTGACGAGGCGCTGCCGCTCCTCCTCCTGATCGAGCACCAGCCAGTCGACGCCGCCGAGCGTCGTGCAGACGAGCGCCGACGGCGCGGGGGGCTCCACGCCGCAGCGCAGCACGATCGTGGGGTCGCCCCAGGCGCCCGTGGCCTGCGCGTCGGTCCACACCCGGTCGAACCCGTCGACGCTGTCGGGGAGCAGCACGGAGACGGAGGCGCAGCCCGGATCGTTGGCGTCGTCCGCGGGTTCCAGGTGGACGGTGGTCGAGCATCCGGTGACGACGGCGGCGAGGGCGATCGCCCCGGCGACGGCGGCGAGACGACGAGAACGGGGCATGCATCCAGGCTACCTTTGACGACATGCACTCCCGACCCGATGCCGACGACCCGCGCCTGGCAGAACTCTCGGAGGGACGCATCCTGCGGTCGATCCTGAGCCGCACGACCCCGGGAGCGAACACGCTCCTCGGGCCGGGTGATGATGCGGCCGTGATCGCGGCGCCGTCGGGCTCGGTCGTCGCGACGACGGACACGCTGGTGCACGGTCCCGACTTCCGACTGGCGTGGTCCAGCGGGCATGATCTCGGCTGGAAGGCCGCGGCCGTGAACCTCGCGGACGTCGCGGCGATGGGGGCGCGTCCGACCGCGCTGCTGGTGGCCCTGGCGGTGCCGCGCGATCTGCGGCTGTCGTTCGTGGAACGGCTGGCCGACGGATTCCGCGATGCGTGCGCGGCGCTGGCGCCGGGGTGTGCGGTGGTGGGCGGCGACCTGACGGTGTCCGATGTGCTGACGGTGGCGGTGACCGCTCTCGGTGACCTGGAAGGGCGCCCTCCCGTCACGCGGGCGGGTGCGCGACCCGGTGACGTGGTCGCGGTCGCCGGCGAGCTCGGTCATGCCGCGCATGGGCTCGCGATCTTGTTCGGGCGCTTCCGCGACGGCGACGCGCCGATTCCGGTCGACCCGTCCCTGCTCGGACCCGGGGAGAGCGCGGCGGTGGCTGCGCAGCTGCGTCCGTCGCCGCCGATCGGGCTGGGCGTGGTGGCCGCGGCGGCCGGGGCGACCGCGATGATGGACGTCTCCGACGGGCTGGCGCTCGACGCGCGGCGGATGGCGGATGCCTCGGGGGTGACGATCGCGCTGGAGCGCGCCGAGCTCGGTGACTTCCCGGAGTGGGCGCTGGCGGGCGGGGAGGATCATGCGCTGCTGGCGAGCTTCCCGGACGGGATCCTGCCGCCGGGGTTCCGGGCGATCGGCACCGTGCGGGAGCGCGCGGACGAGAACCTGCTCTGCGACGACCTCCCGGTCGACGTCAGCGGCTGGGACCCCTATCGCGACTGGGACTCCGTGGCGGGCTGATCCTGTTCCGCAGGCGCGGCCTCGCCCGCGCGTTCGCACCACCAGAGCGCGGTGTCGCCATAGGTCTTCTCGCGGAACACGTGCAGTCCCGCCGCCTCGACGTCCGGACGGGTGGAGCGACGGGCACGTTCGACGATCAGCACCGCGTCGTCGCTCAGGAGCGGCGCGAGGGCGATCAGGTCCGCGGTCATGGCGGCGTCATCGAGGTCGTACGGCGGGTCCGTGAACACGAGGTCGTAGGGCCCCGTGGCGCGGGCCAGGTAGGAGCGGACGCTCGCTTCGTGCACCCGTGCCGGCGGCCGGCCGCTCGCCCTGGCCACGGCTCCCGCGTTACGGCGCACGACGGCCGCGGCGGGGCGACCCCGCTCGACCAGGTCGGCGGTCGACGCTCCGCGGCTGAGCGCCTCGAGCCCGAGGGCCCCTGAGCCGGCGTACAGGTCGAGGACCCGCGCGCCGTCGATCGCTTCGAGCGACTCGAGCGCGGCGAACAGGGACTCCCGCACGCGATCGCTCGTGGGCCGCGTCCCCGCCCCAGGAACCTCGAGACGGATGCCGCGCGCGCGTCCTGCGATGATCCTGGTCACCCGTTCACGATACGACAGGGGGCGACGACGTCGTGTCGGTCGCGTTCTCTAGACTCGGAGCATGTCGCTCACGCTCGAATCCTCGCTGGAGGAGGCCATCGGCGCGGCGTCGGCCAAGACGCTGGGTCGCGCCTTCGGCATGAAGACCGTGGGCGATCTGCTCGGCCACTACCCGCGGCGCTATGCGGATCCGGGTGAGCTCACGCCGATCCGCGATCTCCCGATCGGCGAGACGGTCACGATCGTCGCCGAGGTGCTGTCGTCGAGCTTCCGTCGTATGCGCAACCGACCCGGCGCGATGGTGGACGTGGTGATCGGCGACGGGGTGGGTCGCATGTCCTTGACCTTCTTCGCGAAGAACATCGGTGCGGCCGAGTGGCGGTCGAACGATCTCGCGGTCGGCCGACGCGGGGTCTTCTCCGGCAAAGTGGGCGAGTTCAACGGCGTCACGCAGTTCGCGCATCCCGAGTACGAGCTGTTCGATGATGAGGATGCGGCGCGCCGTCGGGCCGACGCGCGGGCGGCGGTGCCCATTCCCATCTACCCGGCGACGTCGGCGATCCAGACGTGGCAGATCGCCCGCCTGGTCGGCCGCGTGCTGGACGGGCTGACCGAGGTGCCTGAGCCGCTGCCCGAAGAGGTCCGTCGCGGCGAAGAACTGCTCACGGCGCGGGAGGCGCTCGAGCGCATCCACCGCCCCCGCACGCGCAACGACATCGACCCCGCGGTGCGCACCCTCCGCATGCACGAGGCGCTGACCCTGCAGACGGCGCTGCTGCAGCAGCGCCAGGCGGTGCGCGCCCTGGCGGCCACGTCGCGCCCGGCTCACCCCGGTGGGCTCCTCGAACGGTTCGACGCTGCGCTGCCGTACACCCTGACCCCCGACCAGGAGACCGTGGGCGCGCAGATCGCGCACGACCTGGTCGGTGCGTGGCCGATGAACCGGCTGGTGCAGGGCGAGGTCGGCTCGGGAAAGACCCTCGTCGCGCTGCGCGCCATGCTGCAGGTGGCCGAGAGCGGGGGACAGGCGGCCCTGATCGCCCCGACCGAGGTCCTCGCGGCCCAGCACCTGCGCTCCATCACGAAGATGCTGGGCCCGCAGCTCGCCCCGCTGCTGATGCCGACGCTGCTCACGGGTCAGCTCCCCGCGGCCGAGCGGCGTAAGGCTGCGCTCCGGGTCGCCTCCGGGCAGTCGCTCATCGTGGTCGGGACGCACGCGCTGCTGGGGGAGAAGACCACGTTCGCCGATCTCGGGCTCGTCGTTGTCGACGAGCAGCACCGCTTCGGTGTGGAGCAGCGCGAGGCGCTGCGCGCGAAAGGATCCAGTCCGCACGCGCTCGTCCTCACCGCGACACCGATCCCGCGCACGGTCGCGATGACGGTCTTCGGCGACCTCGACACCTCGGTCATCCGCACGATGCCCGCCGGTCGCGCCGGCATCGAGTCGTACGTCGCTCCGCTGGCCGAGCACCCCGGCTGGTTCAACCGCGTGTGGGAGCGGGCGGCGGAGGAGATCGCGCAGGGTCGACAGGTGTTCGCGGTATGCGCGGCGATCGACACGGCGGCGAAGACGGCGGAGGCGGGCGAGCAGGAGCTTTTGGCGCCGGAGGGCGGGAAGGGGCCGCGCTGGGGCGTCGTGCAGCTCGACGAGGCGCTGGCCACGCATCCGACGCTCGGCGGCCTCCGGCGCGCGGTGCTGCACGGGCGCATGCCGTCGGAGGAGAAGGATGCGGTGATGCAGTCCTTCGCCCGCGGCGACATCGACCTGCTGCTGGCGACGACCGTGATCGAGGTCGGGGTCGACGTGCCCAACGCCTCGACCATGATCGTGCTCGATGCCGACCGCTTCGGGGTGTCGCAGCTCCATCAGCTGCGCGGACGTGTGGGTCGTGGCGGCGTGCCGGGGTTGTGCCTGCTGGTCACCGAGGCCGAGGAAGGCTCCGTCGCGCGGGAGCGGGTCGATGCGGTCGCTGCGACCCTGGATGGGTTCGCCCTGGCCGAGGTCGATCTGGAGCTGCGGGGGGAGGGCGACGTGCTCGGTGCCGCGCAGGCGGGCGTGCGCTCGTCGCTCAAGCTGCTCAGGGTCGTGAAGGATGCGGCGCTGATCACCCGCGCGAGGGAGCTCGCTGAGGGGATCCTGTCCGACGACCCGGAACTCGCGCGCCACCCCGGTCTCCGCGACGCCATCGGTCGCCGCGTGACGGACGAGGACCGCGCGGCGCTGGCGAAGAACTGACGCCGTTCGGCCGTGCCCTAGGCTGGATGCATGAGCAGCAGGATCGCCGTCGTCCCGGGTTCGTTCGATCCGCCGACCCTGGGTCACCTCGATGTGATCCGCCGCGCGGCCGCCCTGTACGACGAGCTGCACGTGCTGGTGGTGCACAACCCCGGCAAGGAGGCGATGCTGCCGATCGCGCAGCGGCTGTCCCTGCTCGAGCGCTCGATCGCCGAGGACGGCATGCAGGGCAACATCGTGATCGGCTCCTGGAGCATGGGTCTCCTCGTCGACTACGCGCGCGACGTGAACGCGGGCGTGCTGGTGAAGGGCATCCGCTCGCAGGTCGATGTCGCGTACGAGTCGCCGATGGCGATCGTGAACCGTCACCTGGCCGACATCGAGACCGTCTTCCTGCTGCCCGATCCCGCGCACGCCATGGTGTCGAGCTCGCTCGTGCGCCAGGTCGCGTCGCTGGGGGGAGACATCGCGCCGTTCGTTCCGCCGGCCGTCGCGTCGTTCCTCGACACCGGTGCGCGCGGCCTCTGAGGCCGCCCGTCCGGCCCGGTCGCAGGGAGACCCCGGTAGCATTGAGGGGTGCGTTCCCGACTCAACAGCCCCTTCGTGCTCCCCGTCCGTGACATCGTCCGGCGTCCGGGGGAGATGCGCGAGCACACCTTCACGGTGACGCTCCCCGAGCAGTGGGGGGAGGGCATCGTGACCTTCGAGTCAGGCTCCGAGCTGGATCTCGACGTGCGTCTGGAGTCGGTTCACGAGGGCATTCTCGTGTCCGGTTCCGCGGATGGAGAGTACGTCGGCGTCTGCGGCCGCTGCCTCACCGACATCTCCGAGCCTGTCGAAGTCGAGTTCCAGGAGCTTTTCGCGTATCCTGGTGAGGAAGAAACTGACTTCGAGGTTCAAGACGACCACGTGGATCTTGAAACTCTCGTCAGGGATGCGGCCGTATTGTCGCTTCCATTTCAGCCGGTGTGTCAGCCGGATTGCCTCGGGCTCGACCCGGTCACAGGCGAGAGGCTGACCGAGAGCACCGGGACGGAGCAGGCCGCTCCCATCGATCCTCGATGGAGTGCGCTCCAGCAGATCACAGACCAAGACGGCACGGCAGAGAGCCGTGCCGCCGAGAAAGAAGAGAGCTAGTCATGGCTGGTAACCCCCCGAAGCGCAAGGTCTCCCGTTCGAACACCCGCTCGCGTCGCGCGCAGTGGAAGGCGGAGGCTCCGGCGCTCGTCAAGACCGTCGAGAACGGCAAGGTCGTCTACAGCCGTCCGCACCAGGCGAAGGTCGTCACCGACTCGCAGGGCACCGAGCTCTTCCTGGAGTACAAGGGCCGCAAGGTCGCCGACGTCTGAGTCGCGTACCGTGACGGAGGTCCCCGGGGGGACGAGACCTCTCCCAGCAAAGCTCCGCGTCGACATCGACGCGGAGCTTCTGGAGTTGGCACTCACCCATCGCTCCTACGCCTACGAGCACGGCGGCATCCCGCACAACGAGCGCCTGGAGTTCCTCGGCGACTCGGTGCTGGGGCAGGCGGTGACGGTGATGCTGTTCACCACGCACCCCGACCTCGACGAGGGCGAACTGGCCAAGCGGCGGGCAAGCGTCGTCTCGACGGTGGCCCTGGCCGAGGTGGCCCGCGGTATCGACCTCGGAAGTCATCTCTTGCTGGGTCGCGGTGAGGAGCAGACGGGCGGTCGCGACAAGGACTCCATCCTGGCCGACACCATGGAGGCCGTGATCGGCGCCACCTACCTCTCCGCGGGGCCGGAGGCGGCGACCGAGCTGGTGCTGCGATTGACCGAGCCTCTGCTGGCGGACCCGGAGCGCTACGGCGCCGCGATGGACCCGAAGACCAGCCTGCAGGAGCTTGCCGCCCGGGTGGGTGCTACGCCGCCGCAGTACTCGGTCGAGGCGAGCGGACCGGATCACGACCGTCGCTTCACGGCCACGGTCGCCGTCGGAGACGTCGAGATGACCGGCACCGGAAGCAGCAAGAAGACCGCGGAGATGGCGGCCGCGCTCAGCGCCTGGCGCGTGCTCAACGAGCGTGCCTGAGCTTCCCGAGGTCGAGGTCGTCCGCGCGGGCCTCGCCCCGGCCGCGGTCGGCGCGACGATCACGGCCGCGAGCGTCTTCGACGAGCGCGCCCTCACCAGGCACACGGCGGGTGCTGCCGACTTCGTGCAGCGCCTCGAGGGACGTGCCGTCACGGCGGCGATGCGTCGCGGCAAGTTCCTGTGGCTTCCCCTCGATGACGACGGGGAGTCGGCGCTGATCGCGCACCTCGGGATGAGCGGACAGCTGCTGCTGCGGGCTCCCGACGCTCCGTCCGAGCGCCATGAACGCGTGCGCCTCGGGATCGAGCATCCCGTTCACGGTGAGCTCGCGGTCGTGTTCGCGGATCAGCGCACGTTCGGCTCCCTCGCCGTCGACGCCTTGGTGGAGGACGGGCCCTCGCGCGTACCGACGCAGGTGGCGCACATCGCGCGCGATCCGATGGACCCGTTCTTCGACGACGACGCCTTCCGACTGGCTCTCGCTCGCCGGCACAGCGCGGTCAAGCGGGTGCTGCTCGACCAGGGCGTCGTGAGCGGTATCGGCAACATCTATGCCGACGAGTCGCTGTGGGCCGCGCGTATCCACCCCGAGACGCCGGCCGATCGACTCTCGACCCCGGCCGTGCACCGTCTGCTCACCGAGGTCCGCACCGTGTTGGCGAAAGCCCTCGCCGAGGGCGGGACCAGCTTCGATGCGCAGTACGTCAATGTGAACGGCCAGGCGGGGTACTTCGCCCACTCCCTCAATGCTTACGGCCGCGGCGGGGAGCCGTGTCCGCGGTGCGGCGGCGCCATTCGGCGGGTGTCGTTCATGAACCGGTCGTCCCACTTCTGCCCGACCTGCCAGCGCCGCCGCTGAGGTCACACCGGCTGGAAGGCTCGCCCGAGGAGCGGCCGCGTCGCCCAGGTGCTCGCCCACACCAGCCCGATCCCGGTGACGAGAACCACGGCGATGGTGGCGATCGAGACGGGCGCCGTGATCAGTGCGATTCCGAGCAGGGGGAACACGAGGAACGCGGCGCAGAGGGCGGAGCCGAGAGAGGTCACGAGCACCGGGGCGACGATGGAGCGTCGGCGGGCGCGATCGATCATCTCCATCGGCATCCCCAGCTGGTGCAGGCTTCGGTGGAGGTCTCTCTGATCGATCACGTCCGCAGCCTGATTGACGCCCACGGATGCCGCCACCATGAGGAACGATCCGATCAGGGTGATGATGAGTCCGGTGCGGATATCGGCGGCGAGCGTCGCGTCGGCCCCGGATGCACCAGGACCGTCGATCTCCGCCATGAGCGCGACACCGGTCCCCGCGAAGACGGCCATGAAGCTCGCCATCGCGATGCCACCGACCTGACGCCACGCAGCTTTCGGCGCATCCAGGACGATGCGGGCCGAGAGCATGCGGTCGGGCTCCTGTGCCCGGCGCAGGCTCGTGCGTGCCCAGATCGACAGTGCCCAGGGGCCGACCAGGTTCAGCACGGCGAGCGCCGCGGCGTAGAGGCCACACAGCACGATGACGGCGATCATCCCGCCGGCGATGGCGGGAACCGCCTTGATGAGCACGAAGGCGATCGCCAATCCCCCCACGGCGATCACCGCACGGATCCAGTGCATCTTGGTGACGACGGCCCGAGTGCGCACTCCCAGCGGCGAGATCACCACGCGGCGCAGACCGATGGAGGCACTCACCACGGCCAGCAGCAGCACCACGGCGACCACGAGGAGGATCGGAACGGGCGGCAGGAGCACAGCATCGAACCCGAGCGGTGCGCCGCGGAACGGGATCAAGCCGATGAGCGGACTGATCGCGAGGTGACCCGCCACCCCGATCGCGGCGCCGACGGCTGCCACGAGCAGCGACTCCGCCACGGTGGCGACCGTCACCCCCGCGGGTGTGACACCGAGCAGGCGGAGTGTCGACAGCCTCTCGTCGCGACGGCGCGCTGACAGTCGGGCGGCCGCACCACCGAGGGACATGAGCGGCACGACGAGGAGAACGAGAGCGATGCCAGCGAGTGCCTGGTAGAGGGCAGCAGTGTCATCGGACCACCGCCAGAACGACTGCGCACCGCCGATCACCGTGAGGACCAGGGTGGTGACGATGCCGAAGGCGACGACGGGGAGCACGAGGACGCTGTTCTCTCCGCGGGCCGGCCGCAGGAGGAGCGTCAGCACGCCGGCGTTCATGCGTCCACCGCCGAGGAGACGACGCGCCCGTCGCGCACGGCGACCGTACGGGTGCAGCGTGCCGCGACGTCGGCGTCGTGCGTGACCACCACCAGCGTGCGTCCCTGGCCGGTGGTCGACCACAGCAGTGCATCCATCACCTCTGCGGAGGTGTGCGAGTCGAGCGCGCCGGTCGGCTCGTCCGCGAAGACGATCTCGGCCCCCGTCGCCTGCGCGCGCGCGATCGCGACACGTTGCGCCTGACCGCCGGAGAGTTCGCCGATGCGTCGATCCTCCATTCCCGCCAGTCCGAGCGCGGCAAGCCAGGAGGCGGCGTGCGGGATGGCATCCTTCTTCGCCACGCCGTTGATCATGGAGGCCAGGGCCACATTCTCGACCGCGGTGAGCTCGGGGATGAGGAGTCCCTGCTGGAACACGAAGCCGAATCGTTCGCGACGCAGGCGCGAGCGCGCGGATTCCCCGAGTGCGGTGACCTCGACGGGTCCGCCGGCGGACGGGTGGAACGTGACGCTGCCGGCGTCGGGGGCCGTGATGCCCGCGAGCACGTGCAGCAGAGTGGTCTTGCCCGATCCGGAGGCGCCCATGATGGCCACGGCTTCTCCGCGCTGCACGGCGAGGTCGATGCCGGCGAGGGCGCGCGTGGCCCCGAAGGTCTTGGTGAGAGCGTGAGCTTCGATCACGAATGCGTTCATGATTCCAGCCTTCCCGCGCGCGGCCCCCACGTCGTCGGCCGTCCGGATGACCGTCCGGGAGCGGAGTCATCCAGGAGGATGACTCCGGCTCCCGCGGGATCAGAGCTTCTTCTGCCACGCTCCCGCGTACGAGACCGGGCGGAACCCGATCGCCTCGTTGATGTCGAGCATCGGCCGGTTCTCCTCCGCGTTGAAGGTGGAGACCACGGTGGCATCCGGCACGAGCTCACGCCAGCGGAGCAGGTTCGCGCACTTCACGATCATGCCCAGACGATGCCCGCGGTGGTCCTTGGACACCAGGGTGCCGAACTGATGCGTGACGCCGGTGCGCTCCGCTCCGATGACCAGCTCGTTGTACGCGACGATGTCGCCGGTGGGTACGTGCTCCACGGCGACGACGGACACCGTCTGCCCGGCGCCCGTCAACCGTGCATCTCGCCGGGCCACCCGGTCGGCGTCCCAGACCTCCGCGACGAAGTCCATGTCGCCGCTCGGAGCGTCCGTCGACAGCCGCGCCAGCACCGCCGCGTACCCGGAGCGGAGCTCGGGCGGTGTGGGCAGCAGCCACTCCACCACGCGGTAGTCGGGTCCTGCGGCCTGCGTGGCCTCGGCCAGAGCGGCCTCCAGGGGAGCGGGGTCCGCGCGCAGGTCGAATTCACTGTTGCGCTCGACCTGCTCCAGTGTGAATCCGTGGGCGTCGACGAGGTCGCTCAGCGGCGTCGCCGGAATGCGGCCCCATCCGGTCCGAGGGACCAGCATGCGAGATGTCTCCTCCGGACGATGCAGGCTCCAGATCTGCAGCACGCTGCGCCCGCGGGCCCGTGCCTCGCTCTCGGCTCGTGCGAGGAGCGCGTCCTCGATGCCTCGGCCCCAGTGTGCCTCAGACACGAGCAGGTCGACCTCGGCAGCGTTCGCGTCCGCCTCCTGCGCGAAGGACACCGTCACCATGCCCACGATGTCGGCACCGTCGCGGGCGACGAAGCCGAGGTCGAGGGAGTCGGTGTCGTCTTGCCAGCCCGGGAGCATCTGCGCGGAATCCGGCGCGAGATCCGGGATACCGACCTGCTCGTCGCAGATCTGCCGGTTGAGTTCGCCGTACGCGCGGAAGTCGGCGGCGTCGTCAGCGTCGAGCGCGGCGGGGACGGTCAGCGGTGAGATGGTCAGTTCCGCGATGGTCATGTCGGTTCCTTCGGGGTGGCGGGCGGCTGCGGGGGAGACGGCGAAGGGCCGTCCACGGTCTCCTCCGCCCACGGACGGGGCGGAGGAGACCGAAGGTGCGGTGTCGACGGCGTGCGAAGCGGTCATGCGGATCAGCGCATTCCCCGCTGCATGTCGAACATGAGCATGGCGTTCGACTCCGCTGCGGAGCGGTGACGCTGCTCTCCGACGAGGAACAGGTCGGCCGGGTCGAGGGTCAGCCCTCGGCGCGCCCGCCGCGGCCGCTGAGCCCGCTGGAGCAGCCAGAGGCCGATCCGGAGGGACAGGCGGTCCGTCAGACGGAGCTGTCGCCGTTCGTCGTCGCGGGGGAGGGGGAGGACCTCACGGTCCTCGATATCGGGCGGGTGGGTGGTGCTGCGGTACAGCGTGGTGTTCACGATGATTCCTTCGAGGTTGCGTGATGGGAGGGGGTGCGGAAGCACCGGCGCAGGCCGAGGATCCGGCCGGAGACGGTGCGGACGGTGGCGACCGCTCGGGGATGCGCTGACGCGAGAATGCGAGAGCGCGTGCCGAGGGCGGCGGGGAATCCATGACTCCGCGGTGCGGGTCAGAGGGTGGTGGCGCGGGGGAACCGGCAGGACGGATGGCCTCGGAGAGGCGTCACATCCCGGGCGACGGTTCTAGCAGATCGTGCCGAGGCGGTCGCCGGCGGTTACCGAGTACGCACGGTTCGGCGCGGTGTGCGCGGGCGCGGTGCGGCCGTTGGCCTTCGCGGTGTGCTGAGTGATCATCATCGGTAACCTCCTTTCGTGTGGCGATCCGGAGGCCAACCGTAGCGAAACTCTCAGCCGATCGTCAAGCATTTCGTGCTAGCGCCGGCGTGTCGCCGCCGGAGGAGCTCGCTCCGAGACCCGCGCGGGATCCGTGGGAATCCGCGCGATTCCGGTAGCGTAGCGACGTGATTCTCCCCCGACGAGCGGTGCCCGCATGCATCTGAAGAGCCTGACGCTCAAGGGGTTCAAGTCGTTCGCCCAGCCGACGAGCTTCGTCTTCGAGCCCGGCGTGACCTGCATCGTGGGTCCGAACGGCTCCGGCAAGTCCAACGTGGTCGACGCCCTCGCCTGGGTCATGGGGGAGCAGGGCGCGAAGACCCTCCGCGGCGGCAAGATGGAGGACGTCATCTTCGCCGGCACCTCCACGCGAGGGCCCCTCGGGCGAGCCGAGGTGCAGCTCACGATCGACAACGCCGATGGAGCACTGCCGATCGAGTACGCCGAGGTCACGATCAGCCGCACGCTGTTCCGCAACGGATCGAGCGAGTACGCGATCAACGGCGAGGGCTGCCGACTGCTCGACGTGCAGGAGCTCCTGAGCGACTCGGGTCTCGGCCGCGAGATGCATGTGATCGTGGGTCAGGGGCGCCTCGACACCGTGCTGCAGGCGTCGCCGGAGGATCGCCGTGGCTTCATCGAGGAGGCGGCGGGGATCCTCAAGCACCGACGCCGCAAGGAGAAGACCCTCCGCAAGCTCGACGCCATGGAGGCCAACCTGACGCGTCTGAGCGACCTAGCCGGTGAGATCCGGCGGCAGCTGAAGCCGCTGGGCCGTCAGGCCGAGATCGCCAGGGAGGCCCAGACGATCGCGGCCGTGGTGCGCGATGCGAAGGCCCGGCTGTTCGCGGACGACGTAGTCGCCCTGCGCACGGCCCTGGCCGACCACACCCGCACGGAGCAGGAGCGTCACACGGAGCGCCTCGTGCTGTCGGATCAGGCCGAGGCGGTGCGCGCGAGCATCGCGCGGCTCGAGAAGGACCAGAACTCCGTCGCCGTCGATGCGGCGCGCGGCGTGGCCTTCGGGCTCGAGCAGGTCCAGGAGCGCATGCGGGGGCTGTACACCCTCGCCAATCAGCGTCTCGCTCTGCTCGGCTCGGAGGAGGACGATGCCGCCGTGACCGCGGTCACGGTGACGCAGGCGACGATCGACGAGGCGAAAGACGACATCGAGACGATCTCCTCGGGGCTGGGCGATGCGCAGGATGCCGCGGTCGCGGCGAGCCGCGAGGTCGTGCACGCCAGGGCGGAGCTCGACACGCTCGACGTCGACATCGCGGAGCAGAGCGCGCTCGTGTCGGAGTACGACATGCGCCTGACGGCCCTGCGCGGTACGGCTGATGCGGCGGCGTCGGCCCTTGCCGCGGTGCGTGGTGCCGTGCTGCGCCAGGAGAATGCGCTCGAAGCGGCGAACGAACGGCGGCGGGAGGCGGCGGAGGCACTGGAGGCGATCGAGGACGCCGAGGCACCGCAGGGCACAGCCGTCGAGCACGCTGCCGCCTATGAGAGCGCGCAGCGGGCGGCGACGGCGGCGGAGGCCGAGCGCGAGACGCTGCGCGAACGGCTCCACGCCGCGGAGCGCGAGGTCGACTCGCTCACGGCGAAGGCGGCGGCGCTGAGCAGCGCGCTGTCGCTGTCCGGTGGTGCCGCCGAGATCGTGAAGGCCGGTGGCGCGGGAGTCCGCGGACTGGTCGGCGACGCGGTGCAGGTCAGGCCGGGGTTCGAGGCGGCGATCGCCGCGGTCCTCGGTCCGCTCGCGGAGGGCGTGCTGATCGACAGCGCGGACGCCGCGTTCACGCTGGCGGCCCTGGCTGCGGCGGAGCGCCGTGGGGTCGTGGATTTCGTGGTGGCGGATGCTCTGCGCCCCGAGTCGACCGCGCCTCCCGTCGACGGTGTCACGTCCGCGATCGACGTGGTGACCGCACCCGACGGCGTGCTGGGCATCCTGTCGCATGTGCTGATCGCCGAAGACCTCGATGCGGCGCGCTCGGCGCGAGCCGCTCTGGATGCGCTGTCCGACACGCGGACGACGATCGTGACGACCAGCGGCGAGGTGATCACCGCGCAGACGCTGCGCACGGGCTCCGGTGGTGAGCGGTCGCGTCTCGAGCTCGCGGCCGAGCGCGACGCGGCGACGGAGCGGCTCGCCGAGATCCAGATCGTCGTCGACTCGCTCCGGGAGGCGCGGATCGAGGCGGACGAGCAGGTGGAGGCGACACGGCGTCAGGCCAAGGACGCGTTGCGGGCGCTGCGCGAGCACGATGCCGCCCTGGCCACGCACGCCGAGCAGGTCAACCGCGTCACGGTGCGGCACGAGTCCGCCGTGGCCGAGTGCGAGCGCCTGGAGTCGGGGCTCGCGCAGGCCCAGGCTGCAGTCGCGGATGCCGAGGCGAAGGCGGAGTCGGCCCGTGCGGAGCTCGACGAGGCCGTGGCCGCGCCGCGTCCCGTGCTGGACGCGTCTGCCCGCGACGGTCTGCTCGAGGCTCTCGAGCTCGCCCGCGAGGGAGAGGTGCGCGCGCGGCTCGAGGTCGAGACGCTGCGCGAGAGGGTGCGTGCGGCGCAGGCGAGGGTCGCGACGCTCGAACGGCAGCGCGAGCAGGAGCGGGACGCCGCCGCCGAGGCCGCCCGCCGTGCAGTGATCCGTCGGGCACAGCGGGAGGCCGCCTCCGGGGTGGCAGAGGAGCTTCCGCGCATCCTCGACTCGCTCGACCGCTCGGTGACCGAGGCCCGTGTGGCTCTCGCCGAGGCGGAGGCCGCCAGAGCAGCGCAGAACGAGGAGCTGGTGGCGCTCCGGAAGCAGGAGACGTCGCTGCGCGAGCGGCTCGCCGGCCTCACCGAGAGCGTGCACGGCCTGGAGCTGCAGATCCACGAGAAGAAGCTCCACCTGCACAGCCTGCTGGAGCGTGTGTCCTCCGAGCTGTCGCTCGACGAAGATATTCTCGTTGCGGAATATGGACCTGATCAGCTCGTTCCGCGCGATCCCGGAGTGGAGCCCCCTGCGGACGAACTGCTCGACGACACGGCGATCCCGTTCGATCGTCGTATCCAGCAGCGCCGACTGGCCGAGGCCGAGCGGAAGCTCGCCCAGCTGGGCCGCGTCAATCCGCTCGCCCTGGAGGAGTTCGCCGCGCTCGAGCAGCGCCACGCCTTCCTGACGGAGCAGCTCGCCGACCTGACCCAGACCCGTCAGGATCTGCTGACGATCATCGCGGACCTCGACGAGCGGATGCAGACCATCTTCGCCAGTGCGTTCGAGGACACCAAGGAGGCGTTCGGCCAGGTCTTCCCGCTGCTGTTCCCCGGTGGGACGGGGAGCATCTCCCTGACCGACCCGGACAACATGCTCACGACCGGCATCGAGGTCTCGGTGCGGCCCGTCGGGAAGAAGATCGAGCGCCTGTCGCTGCTCTCCGGAGGGGAGCGGTCGCTGGCCGCTGTCGCGCTGCTGGTGGCGATCTTCAAGGCGCGTCCCAGCCCGTTCTACATCCTCGACGAGGTGGAGGCGGCCCTCGACGATGCGAACCTCGGCCGGCTGCTCACCGTGTTCGAGCAGCTGCGGGAGACATCTCAGCTCCTGGTGATCACGCACCAGAAGCGCACGATGGAGATCGCCGACGCGCTGTACGGCGTCTCGATGCGCCAGGACGGCGTGTCCGCTGTCGTCGGTCAGCGCGTCGGTGACCGCGCGGCCGCCGCGGCGAGCTGACCGGCGTAGCGAACCGCTACCCGTAGGCTGGGGGGATGGCAGAGAAGTCCTGGTCTCTCGGTCGCGCCCTGCGCGGCATGTTCGTCAAGCCCACGATCGATGAGACGACGTGGGAAGACCTGGAGACCGCCCTGATCACGGCCGACTTCGGGCCGGACATCAGCGAGCGCATCGTCGACGAGCTCCGCGACAAGGTCGCGAAGTACCGCACGACCGACCCCCGCGACCTCCAGCGCATGCTGCGCGAGACGCTCGAGGAGCACTTCGCGAAGTTCGACACGACGCTCAAGCTCACCGAGCGCCCGGCCGTCGTGCTCGTCGTCGGCGTCAACGGGGTCGGGAAGACCACCACGATCGGCAAGTTCACCAAGTTCCTGCGCGGCTACCAGCGCAGCGTCGTGGTGGGGGCCGCCGACACGTTCCGTGCCGCCGCCGTGGACCAGCTCGCCACCTGGGCGCAGCGCGGAGGGGCGGCGATCGTCCGCCCGCAGCACGAGGGGCAGGACCCGGCGTCTGTGGCGTTCCAGACCGTGGAGTACGCCAAGCGCGAGGGCATGGAGATCGCGATCATCGACACGGCCGGTCGTCTGCATACCAAGGGCGGGCTGATGGACGAGCTCGGCAAGATCCGCCGGGTCGTGGAGAAGCAGGCCCCGATCAGCGAGGTGCTGCTGGTTCTCGACGCGACGACGGGGCAGAACGGGGTCATGCAGGCGGAGACGTTCCTGCAGCACGCCGGCGTCACCGGGCTCGTGCTGACCAAGCTCGACGGGTCGGCCAAGGGCGGCTTCGTTCTCGCGGTTCAGGAGCGCACCGGGATCCCGGTGAAGCTGCTCGGACAGGGCGAGGGCATCGACGATCTGACCGGTTTCACCCCGCACGTGTTCGTGCAGGCGCTGGTCGGCTGACACAGGGCTACCGCCCTGAGCACGAGGCTGGTTTCATAGCGTTATGGCGATCGAACACGACTACTTCGGACTGCTGTCGTCGGGCCCCGACGGCTCGATCTTCTGGTCGGAGACCGTCGAGCTCGGTGACCAGAGCGTGACGGTCGACCTCACCGCTCCGGACCAGGACGACGTGTCCGCTGATGCCCTCGACATCGCCGCCGCGCTGATCGCAGGACTGGAGAACGTCGACGCCACGGCCCGCCGCGGCATGTTGTCCGAGGTGGATGACCGGACGAGCGAGGTGACCGAGTACATCCTTCAGCAGCAGGAGGCCTTCGGCGACGACCTGCCGGACGTGCTGGTGGACGTGTCCGGCGATGCAGCGGTGGACATCATCCGCTCGCTGCGCCTGATGAGCATGACGATCCTGGCGGACGAGCATGGCGGGTCCGAGCCCTTCGCGGTGCTCGAGTACGCGCTCGACGACAGTGCGACCGACGACGTGCTGCTCGTGAACCTCGGCTCGGACGGAAGCGTGCAGTCCGTGATGAGCGCTGACTGACCCGGCGCTCACCCCGCAGATCACACGGCCTGGGCGAACCCGAGGTCGGCGCCCTCGGCGATGTGCGCGAGGTGCGGCGGGATCTCCCGCCCCTTCGAGACCATGGACTGCGCCCAGAGGCGTCCGGCACGGTACGAGGAGCGCACCAGCGGTCCGGCGAGCACCCCGAGGAAGCCGATCCGCTCCGCCTCCTCCTTGAACTCGACGAACTCGGCCGGCTTCACCCAGCGGGCGACGGGGAGGTGCCGCGGCGACGGCCGCAGGTACTGCGTGATGGTGATGATGTCGCAGCCGGCGTCGTGAAGATCCTGCAGGGCCTGCACGACCTCCTCCGGCTCCTCGCCCATGCCCAGGATCAGGTTCGACTTGGTGATGAGTCCCGCGTCGCGCGCCTGGGTCAGCACTCCCAGCGAGCGCTCGTAGCGGAAGGCCGGCCGGATGCGCTTGAAGATGCGCGGGACGGTCTCGACGTTGTGGGCGAACACCTCGGGCCGGGACTCGAACACGACGCCGAGCTGATCCGGGTCGCCGTTGAAGTCGGTGGCGAGCAGTTCGACGCCGGTGTTCGGGTTGAGGCGATGGATCTGGCGGACGGTCTCTGCGTTGAGCCAGGCGCCGCCGTCGGGAAGGTCGTCGCGGGCGACGCACGTGACGGTGGCGTAGCGGAGGTTCATGCGCACGACGCTCTCGGCGACGCGGCGTGGCTCATCGGTGTCGTAGTCCGCGGGCTTGCCGGTGTCGATCTGACAGAAGTCGCAGCGCCGAGTGCACTGGGATCCGCCGATCAGGAAGGTCGCCTCGCGGTCCTCCCAGCACTCGAAGATGTTGGGACAGCCCGCTTCCTGGCACACGGTGTGGAGGTCTTCGCTCTTCACGAGCGAGTGGAGGGCGGTGTACTCCGGCCCCATCTTGGCCTTGGTGCGGATCCACTCGGGCTTGCGCTCGATGGGGGTCTCGGCGTTGCGGATCTCGAGTCGGAGGAGCTTCCGGCCCTCGGGGGCGGCGGTCATGCGGGGACTCCCGTCCGTGCGATGTCGGTGTATTCGGCGAGGAAGGCGGCGCGGACGGCGTCCACGAGGTCGCGGGGTTCGACGACGGCTCCGGAGACCTCGCTGACCGTGGTCACACCGGCGTCGGTGATGCCGCACGGGATGATGTCGCGGAACGGTGCGAGCGAGTTGGCGCAGTTGATGGCGAAGCCGTGCATGGTCACGCCCTGCTGCACGCGCACCCCGATGGCGGCGACCTTGTCCTCGGAGAGGGGGCGGCGAACCCACACCCCGCTGCGACCGGGCACCTGGTAGCCGTCGACGCCGAACGGTCGCAGGACGTCGATCAGCAGATGCTCGAGCCGGCGCACGTGCGCGACGACATCCATGGGCTCAGGGAGGCGGACGATCGGGTAGCCGACCAGCTGCCCCGGGCCGTGCCACGTGATCTTGCCGCCGCGGTCGACGTCGACCACGGGGGTGCCGTCCTGCGGTCGCTCGTGCGGCTCCGTGCGCTTGCCCGCCGTGTAGACGGCCTCGTGTTCGAGCAGGATCAGCGTGTCCGGACGCGCGCCGGAGAGCACATCGGCGTGCACGCGGCGCTGCAGGTCCCAGCCGTCGAGGTACGGCACGGGGGTCGGGGAGAACCCGGGGGTGAGGATGTCGAGCATGAAGTCTCGCCTCCGAAATAGTTGGATTGCGTCTAAGAATACGCCCTGTTGTGACGCCCGAGCGCGACTCGCCGCGCGCGGTAGCGTGAGGGTATGAACTCCACCGGCCGCGCTGGCCGCCCCAAGGCGTCGTCGCGCGAGACGCTCGCGGAGGCGGCGTGCGAGCTGTTCCTGGAGCGTGGGTACGACGCCACGTCGGTCGCCGACATCACGCAGCGCGCCGGGGTGAGCCGCTCCAGCTTCTTCAACTACTTCACCTCCAAGAGCGACGTGCTGTGGTCCGCCGTGGACGAGCGCATCGAGGAGGCCGTCGACCGCCTGCAGGGCCTCGGGCGCGAGGCGGACGGCGACGCCGTGGGCGGGATCCTGCGGGGCATCGTGCGGGACTTCGCGCCGGACCCGCTCGCGCTCGCTCTGCGCAACGCCGGCGCGATGGGACTGCAGGAGGAACTCGTCCGCGACACCGGGGTGCGCCTGGCGCGGCTGTCGGAGGCGATCGCCACCGCGGCCCGTGGCTCCGGTGTCGACGTGATCAGGGCGGACATCCTCGGCGCAGCCCTCGCGGCCGCCGTGTTCTCCGCGTTGCGCGTGTGGGCCGAGCAGGGCGCGGGGCTCGGAACCCCGCAGGCCGTGCTCGACGACGCCCTCGGCGCGATCCACGACCTCCCGTGGTCCGGCTGAGCGAGTCGTCGGCGCTCGCGTAGAATCGGGAGCACCATGGCTACCTTTGGAACGCTCTCCGACCGTCTCACCGAGACCTTCCGCAACCTCCGCACGAAGGGGAAGCTCACTGCCGCCGACGTCGACGGCACCGTGCGCGAGATCCGTCGCGCGCTGCTCGATGCGGACGTCGCTCTTGCGGTCGTCAAGGACTTCACGGCGAAGGTGCGCGAGCGCGCGCTCGGCGACGAGGTCAACAAGGCGCTGAACCCCGCCCAGCAGGTCGTGCAGATCGTGAACGAGGAGCTCGTGCAGATCCTCGGCGGGGAACAGCGTCGTCTACAGTTCGCCAAGACGGCGCCGACCGTCATCATGCTCGCCGGGCTCCAGGGCTCCGGAAAGACGACGTTCGCCGGTAAGCTCGCGAAGCAGCTGGAGGGGGAGGGGCACACCCCGCTCCTGGTCGCCGCCGACCTGCAGCGTCCGAATGCCGTCAACCAGCTGCAGGTCGTCGCGGAGCAGGCCGGTGCGACCGTGTACGCACCCGAGCCGGGCAACGGCGTCGGCGATCCGGTGAAGGTGTCGCGCGACGGCGTGGAGCACGCCCGTCGCCAGCAGCATGACGTGGTGATCATCGACACCGCCGGACGCCTCGGTGTCGACACCGAGCTGATGAAGCAGGCCGCCGACATCCGCAAGGCGGTCGACCCGGACGAGGTGCTGTTCGTCATCGACGCGATGATCGGTCAGGATGCGGTCAACACGGCAAAGGCCTTCCAGGAGGGCGTCGACTTCACCGGCGTCGTCCTGTCGAAGCTCGACGGTGACGCCCGAGGTGGTGCGGCGCTCTCGGTCGCCTCCGTCACCGGCCGGCCGATCATCTTCGCCTCGACCGGTGAGCGCCTCGAAGACCTCGAGCCGTTCCACCCCGACCGCATGGCGAGCCGCATCCTCGACCTCGGCGACATCCTGACCCTGATCGAGCAGGCGCAGCAGGCGTTCGACGAGGAAGAGGCGCTGAAGGTCGCCGAGAAGCTCGCCAACGAGGCCTTCACGCTGGAGGACTTCCTCGAGCAGCTGCAGCAGATGAAGAAGATGGGCTCGATGAAGAAGATGCTCGGCATGCTGCCGGGCATGGGCCAGATGAAGCAGCAGCTGGAGGACTTCGACGAGCGGGAGATCGATCGCACCGAGGCGATCATCCGCTCGATGACGCCGGGGGAGCGGCGTAACCCCAAGATCTTGAACGGGTCGCGTCGTCTGCGCATCGCCCGGGGCTCCGGCATGACCGTGACCGACGTGAACCAGCTGGTGCAGCGTTTCGACCAGGCGGCGAAGATGATGAAGACGGTCGCGCGCGGTGGCACGCCGAACATCCCCGGTATGGGTCCCGTGCCCGGCATGGGCAAGCCGGGAGCGTCGTCCAAGCGCGGCAAGAAGGGCAAGGGGTCTCAGGGACGCTCGCGCTCGGGTAACCCCGCCAAGCGGGCGGCCGAGAACGCTGGCCTGGCAGCATCCGCCTCCGCGAACGGCTCGGGCTTCGGTCTCGGCGGAGCTCCTGCGCCCACCGAGGCGGATCTCGCCGAGATCCAGAAGCTCTTCGGCAAGAGCTGATCCTCAGGCGCGTGCCGCCGGCACCGGTGGCTCCTCGCCGATCGTCGGCGTCGTCGGTGTTCGCCGTGGCCGCGCCGTCAGCTGTCCCACCACGAGCGCACCCAGAGCGAGGGCCAGTCCGACGCCCTGAACCGCGGTGAAGCTCTCCCCGAGGACGATGACGCCCAGCAGTGTGGCCACGAGCGGCGAGAGCAGGGCGAGCAGGCCGGGCGCGATCACCGGCAACTGCTGGATGCCCCGGAACCAGAGGGTGTAGGCGACGATGCCCCCGACCGTACCCAGCCAGAGGTAGCCCAGCGCTGCGGCCCCGTCGATGGACGACGGCACGCCCTCCACTGCGAGGGTCACGGGAAGCAGGAGCAGGCCGCCCGCGGTGAGCTGCCATCCGGCGTAGACCACGGGGCCGATGTCCCGCGGACGGCCCCAGCGCTTGGTGAGGATCATGCCGAGGCCCGTCGCGGTGACGCCGCCGAGCGCCGCGAGCACGCCCCAGAGGTCGAGCTGCGCCGCCGGACCGAGGACGACCAGTGCGACACCGCCCGCTCCGGTCACGGCGGCCGCGGCGGACACCGCCCTGATCCGCTCCTGGAGCACCAGGGAACCCAGCACCAGCACGATGAGCGGCTGCGCCCCTGCGACCGCGGCGGCGACCCCGCCGGGCAGCCGCTCGGCGGCGAGGAACAGCAACGGGAAGAACGCGCCGATGTTTAGCGCGCCCAGCACGAGCATCTTCGGCCACCACGTGCCGCGCGGCAGGCGACGAGCGAGAAGCACGGCCACGAGACCCGCCGGGAGCGAGCGGAGCAGCCCCGCGAACAGCGGGTGGCCAGGAGGGAGGAGCTCGGTCGTGACGAGGTAGGTCGTGCCCCACGACAGCGGGGCCAGAGCGGTCAGCAGCACGATGCGCCATCTGTTCATGGCTCCAGCGTGGGGGCTTCCCGCGCATGAGTCCAACGCGGGCTTGTCATCGTATCCATGAGACGCGATCATGATCGGATGGATCTGCAGCAACTGCGATACGTGGTCGCGGTCGCGGCGACCGGGAGCTTCACCCGCGCGGCGGAGCAGTGCTTCGTGACGCAGTCGGCGCTGAGCCACCAGATGGCGGCGCTCGAGCGCGAGCTCGGCCATCGGCTGTTCGCGCGATCGAGCCGCAGTGTGCGCCTCACAGAGGCGGGCGAGGCGTTCCTCGAGCATGCACGGGTCGCCGTCCGCGCCGCCGAGCAGGCGAAGGATGCCGTCGCTGCGGTTGCCGGCGAGGTGACCGGAACGCTCCGCCTCGGCGCGATCCCCACCGTGACAGCGGTCTCGGTCCCGGAGCTTCTGCGCGCGTTCCGGGAGGCGCATCCCTCGGCACGGGTGGAGCTGCGCGGTGGCAACAGCGACGAGCTCATCGCCGCGCTCCGCCGCGACGACCTCGACATCGCGCTGCTGGGCTTGCGCGGCGACCTGGAACCCGCGGGGGTCGCGTCTCGCGCGGTCCAGCATCAGCGACTGGTCGCGGTGCTGCCGCATGACCACGGGCTCGCGACGCGGCGGCGGCTCCGGCTCGCCGATCTCGCCGGGTGCGCCTTCGCGGACTTCCCCGCCGGGACATCGGGTCGGGCGCAGAGTGACGCCGCCTTCACCGCCGCAGGACTCGAGCGGGACGTGGCCTTCGAGGTCGACACCGCCCCGCTGCTTCTCGGACTCGTGAGGGCGGGGCTCGCCGTGACCCTTCTGGCCCCGGGGGTGGTCGACGGCGCAGAAGGTGTGGTCGCGGTGGCGGTGAGCGACGGGCCCGAGCGGACGGAATACGTCGCGTGGGATGCCGTGGCTCCGAGGGGCGTGGCGCGGGCGCTGCTGGCCGTCCTGGATGGGATGCGGAACCAGGAATCGGATCGCGGGTGAAACGAGAAGCGGGCCCGGGGGAGACCCCGGACCCGCTTCATCCTTCCTCGGACTACTTCACGTCCTCGTCGACCCAGTCCATCGACTTGGTGACGGCCTTGCGCCACAGCCGCAGCTGACGCTCGCGCTCGGCGTCGTCCATCGTCGGCTCCCAGCGCTTGTCCTCCTGCCAGTTGGCGGAGAGGTCGTCCAGCCCGTTCCAGAAGCCGACGGCGAGACCGGCGGCGTAGGCGGCACCGAGCGCGGTGGTCTCGGCGACGACCGGGCGCACGACCGGGACCCCGAGCACGTCGGCCTGGAACTGCATGAGCGCGTCGTTGGCCACCATGCCGCCGTCGACCTTGAGCTCGCTCAGGTCCACGCCCGCATCCGCGTTGACGGCATCGAGCACGTCGCGGGTCTGGAACGCGACGGCTTCGAGCGCTGCGCGCGCGATGTGGTTCTTGTTCGCGTAGCGGGTGAGACCCACGATCGCGCCGCGGGCGTCCGGACGCCAGTACGGGGCGAACAGACCGGAGAACGCGGGGACGATGTACACGCCGCCGTTGTCCTCGACCTGCTCCGCCAGCTTCTCGACCTCGGGCGCCGAGGAGATGATCCCCAGCTGGTCGCGGAGCCACTGGATCAGCGAGCCCGTCACGGCGATCGACCCTTCGAGCGCGTAGTGCGTCGGCTGGTCCCCGAGCTTGTACCCGACGGTCGTGAGCAGCCCGTTCTTCGAGTGGACGACTTCCTCGCCCGTGTTGAAGATCAGGAAGCAGCCCGTCCCGTAGGTGTTCTTGCTCTCGCCCTTCTGGAACGCCGCCTGACCGAAGGTCGCCGCCTGCTGGTCGCCGAGGATCCCGGCGATCGGCGTCTCGCGCAGCAGCGACGAGCTCTCGGCGGTGCCGTAGACCTCGGAGGAGGAGCGGATCTCCGGCATCATCGACCGCGGCACGCCGAACACCTCGAGGATGTCGTCGCGCCACTCGAGCGTCTCCAGATCCATGAACAGCGTGCGCGAGGCGTTGGTGACGTCGGTGGCGTGCACGCCGCCGTCCACACCGCCGGTCAGGTTCCAGAGCACCCAGCAGTCGGTCGTGCCGAACAGCAGGTCGCCCGCCTCGGCCTTCTCGCGCGCACCCTCGACGTTCTCCAGGATCCACGCGATCTTGGTGCCGGAGAAGTAGGTCGCCAGCGGCAGGCCGACGACCGGCTTGAAGCGCTCGACGCCACCGTCGGCTGCGAGACGGTCGACGATCTCCTGCGTACGGGTGTCCTGCCACACGATCGCGTTGTACACCGGCTTGCCCGTGGTCTTGTCCCAGACCACCGCGGTCTCGCGCTGGTTGGTGATGCCGACCGCGGCGATGTCGTGCCGGGTCAGGTCGGCACGGCCGAGCGCCAGTCCGATGACCTCTTGCACGTTGCGCCAGATCTCCGCCGCGTCGTGCTCGACCCAGCCGGCCTTCGGGAGGATCTGCTCGTGCTCCTTCTGGCCCGTGGCGACGATGCTGCCCTTCTTGTCGAAGATGATCGCGCGGCTCGACGTCGTGCCCTGGTCGATCGCGATGATGTAGTCAGCCATGTGTTCTCCTTTGAATTCGCTTGCGGGTAGGGATCAGCCGGCGAGGCCGAGCAGAACGGGTGCCGCGAGGGCGGCGATGACACCACCGATGAGCGGGCCGACGACCGGGACCCACGAGTAGGACCAGTCGCTCGCGCCCTTGCCCTTGATCGGGAGGATGGCGTGAGCGATGCGCGGGCCGAGGTCACGGGCGGGGTTGATGGCGTAGCCGGTTGGGCCACCGAGGGAGGCGCCGATCGCGACCACGAGCAGGGCGACCGGAAGCGCCGTGAGCGGGCCGAGGCCACCGGGGGTGCCGATCTCGATGTCGCCGTAGTCGGCGAACGCGAAGATCACGAACACCAGCACGAACGTACCGATGATCTCGGTGACGAGGTTCCAGCCGTAGGAGCGGATGGCCGGGCCGGTCGAGAACACGCCGAGCTTGTTGGCCGCTTCGGGCTCCTCGTCGAAGTGCTGCTTGTAGGCGAGCCACACGACGATCGCACCGAGGATCGCACCGAGCAGTTCCGCCCCGGTCGCGGTCAGGAACATCGCGAAGTCGATCTTGCCGGCGACGAGCAGGCCGATGCCGACGGCGGGGTTCAGGATGGCGCCCGAGTAGGCCGAGACGAGGACACCGGCGAACACCGCGAGACCCCACCCCCAGTTGACCATCAGGAAGCCGCCACCGAAGCCCTTGTTCTTCGCCAGGGCGACGTTCGCGACGACACCGCAGCCGAGCAGCACCAGCATCGCCGTGCCGACGAGCTCGGACAGGAAGTAAAGACCGAGATTGACGTCAGTCATGTCTTCATTGACCTTTCTTACGGGTCGGGGCCCCTCTGCCCCGACCCCCTATGGGGGTAGCACCGCGAGGAGGGCGGTGGTCGGACTTCCGTCAGCCGCGGGCGCGGGACGGAAGGTGGAGTCCGTGTCGTTCGTTGAGGAGGAGGCGGGTCTGCTCGACTTCGGCATCGTGCCGCTCGCGGTCCCAGCCGAGGAGGGGAGCGAGCGCCTCAGCGATCTCGTCGAGTACCTCGGCGTTGGCGCCGCCCGTGAAGGCGATGCTGGTGCGGCGCAGGATCACGTCCTCCAGCCGTGCGACCATCTCGTTCTGCACCATCCACTCAAGCTCCCGTGTGGAGAGGTCGCCGCCGGCGAGGGGCGCGTCCGGCCCCTGCTCGACGTGCGCCCAGACCTCGGCCGCCCGCGTGCCGTAACGGGCCAGCAGCTGCTCGGCACGTGCTCCGGCGCCCGGCAGGTTCTCCTGGATCCAGATGCGCTTGGCCTTCTCGGTGCGCGGGAACTCGCGTCCGCCGCCGATGGCACGACCCGCGGTCGACACCGTGCGCGTGCGACCCAGGAGGTCGAGCACCTGGTTGGACAGCGATTCGCCGAGCGCGCGGAACGTGGTCCACTTGCCACCGACCAGGCTCACCAGCGGGACGGCGCCCTGGCGGTCGACCTCTACCCGGTAGTCGCGCGAGACGAACCCGGGGGCCGTGTCCTCGTGGCGGGGGAGCGGGCGGATGCCGGAGAAGTTGTAGACGATCTGCTCGCGGGTCACCGAGATCGTCGGGAACACGTGGTGGATGAGATCGAAGAAGTAGTCGATCTCCTCCTCGGTGCACACCGGGACCTCGCGCGGGTCGGCGTCGATGTCCGTGGTGCCGACGAGCACTCGGCCCTTCAGCGGATAGATCAGCACGATGCGGCCGTCGGAGTGCTCGAAGAAGATCTCGCGGCCGCGGGTGGCGTCCAGCAGCTCCGGGTGGTCCAGCACGATGTGCGAGCCCTTGGTGCCGCCCATGAAGCGGCTCTGGAGGCCGAGCTCCTCGTTGGTGAGGTCGGTCCAGGGGCCGGACGCGTTGACGATCACGTCGGCGGACACGGCGAACTCGGTGCCGCTCTCGCGGTCGCGCAGCAGCACGCTGTCGCCGTCGCGACCGACCGCCTCGACGTAGTTGAGAGCCACGGCGCCGGGGTGCGCGGCGCGCCCGTCCTGCAGCACGTCGAGGGCGAGCCGCTCCGGGTCGTGCATCGAGGCGTCGTAGTACGTCGCGGTGTACTTGATGTCCGGGTCGAGCGACGGCAGTTCAGCGAGCGACTTCTTACGTCCGAGGAAGCGGTGGCGCGGCACGGTGCCGCCGTCGCGCGAGAAGGTGTCGTAGATCGTGAGGCCGACCTTGATCAGGAACGCTCCGCGCTCCTTCGGCTTGCCGCTCTTGTGGGTGAGGAAGCGGAGCGGCGCGGAGAGGATGCCCGAGAACGTCGAGTAGATCGGGATCGTGGTCTGCAGCGGCTTGACGTAGTGCGGCGCGATCTTGAGCAGACCGTTGCGCTCCTCCACCGATTCGCGGACGAGGCGGAACTCGCCGTTCTCCAGGTAGCGGATGCCCCCGTGGATCATGTGGCTGGAGGCGGCGGAGGCCCCGGACGCGAAGTCGCCGCGCTCGACCAGGAGGACATCGACCCCCTGCAACGCCAGGTCGCGGAACGTGGAGATGCCGTTGATGCCACCGCCGATGACGAGGACGGTGGTGCGTCCGGACTCGCGGACAGCGCGGACGTCCGCGCGCTCGGGGGACGCGTGTGTGGAATCGATCATCGTCGACCCTCTCTTCCTTGCTTGCCACCAGCATCGACCCGTCTGACGTGGGCGCGCAAGTCCGCTGCACATATGTGCAAGGATCGAAGGACAGGAGGAAGTCATGGCAGGTTCCGGCGCGCAATCCCGCGACAGCAAGCTGATCGCGGCGCTCACCGCCGCTCAGCTCTACTACATGCAGGACAAGACCATGGAGGTCATCGCCACGGAGCTCGGCACGTCGCGGTCCTCGGTCTCACGGCTGCTGAGCTTCGCGCGGGAGAGCGGACTCGTCGACATCCGCATCAACTCACCGCTCGAACGGCTCGGCATGCTCGAACAGCGCATCCGCGATCGCCACCGCGTCGTCGCACACGTGGTGCCGATGGCCGAGATCGTGAGCGAGGTGGAGCGGCTGGAGCGCGTCGCCCTGACAGCGGGACGACTCCTGTCTCAGTTCGTCGACTCCAACATGATCGTGGGCGTCGCGTGGGGATCGACCATCAGTGCCGTCAGCCGTGGTCTCACGCAGAAGGAGACGCACAACACCACGTTCGTGCAGCTCAACGGCGCCGGCAACACGCAGACCAGCGGTGTGGAGTACTCCAGCGACATCCTGCAGCGCTTCGGCAGTGCGTTCGGCGCGCAGGTGCAGCAGTTCCCGGTCCCGGCGTTCTTCGACGACCCCGCGACGCGAGAGGCGATGTGGCGGGAGCGCAGCACACGGCGGGTGCTCGACCTCCAGGCGAAGATGGACATCGCGGTGTTCAGCCTCGGCTCGCCCGCGGCAGAGGTCCCCAGTCGCGTCTACGTCGGCGGGTATCTGGGGCGTGAGGACTACCGGAGCCTCCGCGAGGATCACGCGATCGGCGACGTCGCGACCGTGTTCTTCCGCGCGGATGGCTCGTGGCGCGACATCCGCGTCAACGCCAGGGCGACCGGGCCGGGCCTCGACCGTCTGCGGCGCGTGCCCCGGCGGGTGTGCGTCGTGTCCGGGGTGCCGAAGCTCGCGAGCCTGCGGGCGGCGATCGCCGCGGAGCTCATCACCGACGTCGTGCTCGACGAGGGCCTCGCGCGCCGGCTCATCGAGGACTGAACCGCCGACGGGGCGTCACTCGCCGTCGATCGACGACTCCGGCCCCGAGCGGAACTCGCGGATCAGGTGCTGCACGACCGCGGCGAGGTCGCCGTCCGTCGCGTCGGCGACGGCCAACTGACGCGCATAGCTCGCGCCTCCCTCGAGGATGCCGCCGATGCTCGCGAACTCCCGCCCGCAGCCGAGCTCGACCGCGACCGGGGCGAGCTCTTCGATCTTCTCCGCCAGATGATCTCCTACGAGACGCTGCGTTCCGATCGCGTCGACGATCACGCGAGCGTCGAGGCCGTAGCGGGCGGCGCGCCACTTGTTCTCCCGGTGGTACCAGGCGGGAAGCTCGGGAAGCGCGGCGCCCTCGTCCAGCAGCCGCGAGAAGTGCTCGACCAGCACCTGCACGAGAGCCGCGACGGCGGCCATCTCGGACAGCGTGGACAGCCCGTCGCACGCCCTCACCTCGATCGTGCCCCAGCGCGGTGCGGGGCGGATGTCCCAGCGCACCTCCGTCGCGTCGGCCATGACGCCCGTGCGGACCATGTCGTCGAGGTACCGCTCGAACTGTGCCCAGTCGCGCAGCGGCCAGGGGAGCCCAGCGGTCGGAAGCTGCTGGAACACCAGGGCGCGGTTGGAGGCGTATCCCGTGCGCTCCCCGGCCCAGAACGGGCTCGACGCCGACAGAGCCTGCAGGTGGGGGAGGTAGGCGGACAGGGCGTTGATGATCGGGAACACCTTGCGCTGGTCCTCCACGCCGACGTGCACGTGGATGCCCCAGATCATCATGTTGCGTCCCCACCACTGGGTGCGCTCGATGAGGGTGTGATACCGGGTCTTGTCCGTCACCTGCTGATCGAACCATTGCGCGAACGGGTGGCTGCCGGCGGAGAGGAGCTCGATCCCCGCCGGGTCGGTGGAGGCCCGGACCGCGGAGATGGCGTTGGCGATGTCGTCGACCGCGTGGGCCACCGAGTCGCCGATGCCGCTCGTGACCTCGATCGTGTTCGTGAGGAGCTCCCCGGTCACGGTGTGGCGTTCATCCTCGCTCTCCGCTTCCAGCGCGGCGAGGAGCTCGGGCGCGCGGCCGACCAGATCGCCGGTCGCGGGATCGGCGAGCATGATCTCCCATTCGAGACCGACGGTGGAGCGGGCCGAAGCGGCGAAGTCGAGCTGCACGACCACAGTCTGACACGGCGTCGCCGACACGCGGCCACGCCGTGTCGCCGCGTTTCGCGCGGGGCCGGTGCATCTGGCAGAATAGAGGGTCGGACGACGTGCTCGACCCTCTATCCAGCATTCGTCCTCCCTATTGAGCTTCCGCCGGGTGTGCACCCCACTCTCCAGGCGATCGGTTCGTTTCCTTCCACACCATTCAGGAGAATCGTGTCTGTCAAGATTCGTCTCAAGCGCCTGGGCAAGATCCGCGCGCCTTACTACCGCATCGTCGTCGCCGACTCGCGCACCAAGCGCGACGGTCGTGTGATCGAGGAGATCGGCAAGTACCACCCCACCGAGGAGCCCTCCTTCATCGAGGTCGACTCGGAGCGTGCGCAGTACTGGCTGTCCGTCGGCGCTCAGCCGACCGAGCAGGTCACCGCCATCCTCAAGATCACGGGCGACTGGGGCATCTTCAAGGGCGACAAGGACGCGAAGTCCACGCTCAAGGTCGCCGAGGAGAAGACGGCGTTCGAGGCCGACTCCTCGAAGAAGTCGGTCATCAAGCCGAAGGCGGAGAAGAAGGAGGCTCCCGCTGAGGAGGCTCCCGCCGCTGACGCCGACGCGGAGGCCGCCGAGGCTCCCGCCGCCGACGCCGAGTAATCCATCGTGCTTGCCGCCGCGCTCGAGCACATCGTCAAGGGGATCGTCGATCACCCGGAGGATGTGCGCATCACCGAATCCACCTCGCCGCGAGGCGACCTCCTCGAGGTGCGCGTGCACCCCGACGACCGTGGACGCGTGATCGGGCGCGGCGGCCGCACGGCCAAAGCCCTGCGCACCCTCGTCAGCGCTCTCGCGGACGGGCGTCGCGTTCGTGTCGACGTCGCGGACGACTGACGTGGTGGCGAAGGACCGCAGCCAGGGCAGGAACCAGCTCCGCGTCGGACGGCTCGTCAAGGCGCACGGGCTGAAGGGCGCCCTGAAGCTGGAGCTGTACACCGACAACCCCGAGGGCCGATTCACCCCGGGGGCCGTGTTCACGTTGCAGGTGCCCGAGGCATCTCCGTGGCACGGCAAGGAGATCACCGTCCGCGAGTACCGCGTGATGAACGGGAACCCGGTCGTGTTCTTCGACGACGTCGACGACCGCACGGCCGCCGAGAGCCTCGTGCGCGCGATCCTCTGGATCGATCAGGACGAGGACGAGGTCGAGGAGAACGCCTGGTTCGACCACCAGCTGGTCGGACTCGACGTCGTCCGCGACGAGACCGTGGTCGGTCGCGTCGTCCGCGTCGATCACTTCCCCGCCCAGGACCTCCTCATCGTGAAGGCGGGCGAGCAGGAGATCATGGTGCCGTTCGTCGAGGCGATCGTGCCGACCGTCGATGTCGCGGGCGGCCGCGTCATCGTGACGCCGCCGTCCGGTCTGTTCGAGGAACTCCCCGACTCGGAGGATGCCCAGGCGGACGAGTCGACGGAGGCGGACGACGCTTCCGAATCGCGCTGATACGGTTCCCCCGTGCGCATCGATGTCGTCTCCATCTTCCCGTCGTACTTCGACGGCCTGACGCTGTCGCTGCTCGGAAAGGCTCGGCACACCGGTCTGCTCGATCTGCGCGTCCACGACCTCCGCGACTGGACGCACGACCGCCATCGCACGGTCGACGACACCCCGTACGGCGGGGGAGCGGGCATGGTCATGAAGCCGGAGCCGTGGGGGCTCGCCCTCGATGAGATCGCCGGTTCCGACGTGTCCGGCCCCGAAGCTCCCACCTTCATCTTCCCGTCTCCGGCGGGGGAGGTCTTCACGCAGGCGACGGCGCGCGATCTCTCGACGCGGGGACATCTCGTGTTCGGTTGCGGCCGCTACGAGGGGATCGACGAGCGCGTCTTCGAGTACGCGTCCGGCCTGGGCGAGGTCCGGTTGATCAGCCTCGGCGACTACGTGCTGAACGGCGGCGAAGTCGCCGCGATGGCCATGATCGAGGCTGTCGGACGGCTCATCCCCGGTGTCGTCGGCAATCCGGAGAGCCTCGTCGAGGAGTCGCACGAGGACGGGCTGCTGGAGTACCCGTCGTACACGAAGCCCTCGGTCTGGCGCGAGCGTGCGGTGCCGGAGGTGCTGCTCAGCGGCAACCACGGGGCGATCGCGGCCTGGCGCCGCGAACAGCAGATCGAACGGACTCGGCGCCGTCGGCCGGACCTCCTGCCACCGGCGGAGGCCTGAACCGACCTCCGAACGCGTGTCGCGCACCTGTTAGCGTCGGAGCATGGTGGATAGGGCACTCGCGCAGTCGTTCGAGACGATCGGCGAGGAGTACGACCGTCATCGGCCGGGATTCCCCGTCGCCGCGGTCGAAGCCATCCTCCCCGTCGCGGTTCCTACGGTGCTCGACCTCGGCGCGGGGACGGGCAAGTTCACCGAGCTCCAGCTCGAGCGCGCGGATCGGGTGGTGGCCGTCGAGCCTTCCGCGCCGATGCGCGAGGTGCTTCGGTCCAAGCTGCCAACGGTCAGCGCTCTCGACGGTACGGCTGAGCGCATCCCCCTGGGCGACGGCGCGGTAGACGCGGTCTGCGTTGCGCAGGCCTTCCACTGGTTCGACCGGGACACGGCCGCGGCGGAGATCGCGCGGGTGCTGAGGCCGGCGGGTGTGCTGGGTCTGCTCTGGAATCGCGCGGATCCGGCGTGCGCGTGGGACGTCGCATGTCACCGCATCGCGCACCCGGCCGTGGGCGATGCCGATGCCACGACCGCGACCGCCGTGGAGCTGCCGGGCTTCGACTTCGTCGGGCACCACGAGATCCGCTGGACGGAACGGATCAGCCGCGCCGGCTACGTCGCCCGGTGGGCCACGGTCAGCAGCTATCTCGTCGCGAACGAGTCCGGGCGCCGCGCGATGCGTGATGCGATCGAGGCGGTGCTCGACGAGAGCCCGGAGACGGCGGGCAGGGCGGCCTTCGACCTTCCGCATCTGACTGACGTCTTCCGCTACCGGCGCGCATGAGGATCTGGTCGTTGCATCCGGTGTACCTCGACCGGCAGGGCCTCGTGGCGTGCTGGCGCGAGACCCTGCTCGCTCAGGCTGTGCTCGCCGGAACGACGAAGGGCTATCGCGAGCACCCGCAGCTGGCGCGCTTCCGCGAGGCACCCGAGCCGTCGACGGCGGTGTCGGCCTATCTGCGCGGTCTTGCGGACGAGGCTGACGCGCGTGGTTACCGCTTCGATCGCTCGCGCATCCGTACCCTCGGCACCACTGTGCCGCCCCTCGAGGTCACCACCGGTCAACTCGACCTCGAGTGGCGCCATCTGCGTGCCAAGCTCGCCGCCCGAAGCCCGGACCGCCTGGCCCTGCATGCGCACACGCACCGTCCGGCGCCTCATCCGCTGTTCGTCGTGGTCGAGGGCCCCGTGGCGTCGTGGGAACGGGCGTGACGTCGCGGGTCAGTCGACGCCGAGGAAGGAACGGTCGGTGAGGATGATCGGCCCGTCATCCGTGATCGCGATGGTGTGCTCCGAATGCGCACCGCGGGAGCCGTCGACGCTGCGCAGCGTCCAGCCGTCTGGGTCGGTCACGAGCTCGTCGGTGGTCGCGAGGAACCACGGTTCGAGAGCCAGGACCAGGCCGGCGCGGAGCGGGAAGCCGCGGCCCGCTCTGCCGTCGTTCGCCACATGCGGGTCTCCGTGCATGGTGCGTCCGACGCCGTGCCCGCCGAAGTCGGTGTTGATGGAGTAGCCCTCGCGGTGGGCGACGGCGGCGATCGCAGCGGAGATGTCGCCGATGCGGTTGCCCACGACAGAGGTCTCGATCGCGGCCGTGAGAGCCCGCTCGGTGGTGTCGATCAGGCGCAGGTCCTCGTCGCGCGGCGTGCCGACCACGAACGAGACGGCAGAGTCGGCCACCCATCCGTCGACGGACACCGCGAAGTCGAGGGTGACCAGATCGCCGTCGCGCAGGGTGTAGTCGTGGGGGAGGCCGTGCAGGACCGCGTCGTTCACGGAGGTGCAGATGACCTTGCCGAAGGGGCTCGCCCCGAAGGACGGGTGGTAGTCGATGTAGCAGGACTCCGCGCCCGCTCTGCGGATCATGTCGTGGGCGCGACGGTCGATCGCCAGAAGGTTGGTGCCCACTTTCGTCTCGTCGCGCAGGGTCGCCAGGGTCTCGGCGACGAACCGGCCTGCCGCGCGCATCTCGTCGATCTCGGCAGGGGTGCGCAGTTCGATCATGGGTGTCCTCTCGTTTCCTCCATTCTCCCTGATCGAAGCGCCCAGGGGAGCCGAGCGCCCAGAGCGAACACGCTGACCCGACGAGGGGCGATCGACGTAGCATCGGAGCATGTGGTTGCGTCAGGCGTTCTTCCGGTGGCTCCTGCCGTCTGCCTTCGTGCTCCCGCTGTGGCTCCTCGTCGGCTGGGGCGTGTTCCAGGGCGGCTGGGCCATCCTGTGGGTGTTGCTCATCGCGATGCCGTCCGTCTTCATCGGGCAGCTCCTGCTCACACTGCTCACGCGTTCGCGGCCGTCGGTCCGCGCTGAGCGTGCCGTGTCCTGGTGGGATGTCGCCGGCTTCGCGCTGTGGCACGGCCTCACCATCGCGGTCGGGTTCTTCATCGACGGCGCGTTCGGCTGGTTGCTCGCGGCGGCGATCGTCGTCGGGATCGCGCTCGTCTGGCTGCAGCTGTGGCAGCTGTGGAACGAGGCCCGTGGCAGTGGGGCGCGCATCAGAGAGACCATCACGTGGTCCACGATCCCCGCCGCGGACGAGCCGACCGTGCGCGCGGAGCCCCATGAGATCATCGTCGTGCGCGAGAGTGATCCCCGGGACTGAGTGACCGTTTTGGTCGCATCTGCCATCCGTGGCAGAATGGATTCTTGTGCCGTGACCGGCTCTGCCTCAGGGGAGCCCGCGGACGCGTCAGCGCCGTTCAGCACACACCCGTTCTTGTTCCTTCCATCATCATGCATCCGACCTGTGGCGAGTGCAGAGAGAGACGATCATGCAGATCCTCGACGCCGTCGACGCGGCTTCGCTCCGTTCCGACATCCCCGAGTTCTTCCCCGGTGACACCGTCAAGGTGCACGTCAACATCACCGAGGGCAACCGCTCCCGTATCCAGGTCTTCCAGGGCGTCGTCATCGGCCGCCAGGGCGACAGCGTGCGCGAGACCTTCACGGTCCGCAAGATCAGCTTCCAGGTGGGCGTGGAGCGCACCTTCCCCGTGCACTCCCCGGTGATCGACCACATCGAGGTCGTCACGCGCGGTGACGTTCGTCGTGCGAAGCTCTACTACCTGCGCGAGCTGCGTGGCAAGAAGGCGAAGATCAAGGAGAAGCGCGACAACTGAGTCGCAGCTTCCTCACAGCACCCCGGGACACGATGTCCCGGGGTGCTTTGTCGTGCGCGGGGTGTGCGACCCTTGTTACTGCCGTGTGCCAACGGTGCTCCACTCGAGAAGGAACCAGATGACTGACTCTCCGTCCGCACGTCCGACGAGAAGGCGCCGCGGGTTCCTGGTCTTCCTCCGTGATGTGCTGGTGATCGTCCTGATCGCGGCGCTGGTGTCGTTCGTCATCAAGACGTTCGTCGTCCGCTCGTTCTATATCCCCTCGGCCTCGATGGAGCGGACGCTACTCATCAACGACAGGATCCTCGTCGACGAGCTGACACCGCGCTGGACCGGCTACGAGCGGGGCGACGTGGTCGTGTTCAAGGACCCCGGGGGATGGCTCGACGGTCAAGTGCAGACACCGGCGCAGCCGCCTCTGATCCAGGCCGTGGATTGGGTGCTGAACTTCGTGGGTATCTCGGCGACGGACTCGCAGGACCATCTCGTCAAGCGCGTGATCGGGGTCGCGGGCGACCACGTGGTGTGCTGCAACGCGCTGGGGCAGATCACGATCAATGGTGCACCGATCGACGAGCTCGGATACCTCAACCTCCCGCAGGGCGACACCGCCGCCTCCAACGAGCCGTTCGACGTGGTCGTGCCTGAGGACTCGGTGTGGCTCCTGGGCGACAACCGCGATCGCTCGCGAGACGCGCGCGCCCACCAGGATCTCCCGAGCGGCGGCTTCGTGCCCGTCGGCAACATCGTCGGCAAGGCGTTCCTGACGACCTGGCCGCTCGATCGGTTCGGCACGATCGACGGGCATCACGAGATCTTCAACGGGGTACCGGAGTCGGAATGACCGTCGTCGCGCCCCGTCTGACGCTCGAGCGACGGCTCCTCGGCGAATGCGAGCTGATCATCGCGCTCGACGAGGTCGGGCGCGGTGCCCTCGCGGGGCCGGTCGCCGTGGGGGCTGCCGTGATGGACGCCAAGGGAGCGCGCCGGCGGGTTCCCGAGGGCCTGCGCGACTCGAAACTCGTCACGGAACGACGGCGCCCTGAGGTGGCTGCGCGCGCCGCGGCGTGGGTCCAGGCCTCCGCCGTCGGCTGGGCAACGGCGAGGGAGGTCGACGAGGTGGGGATCATGCGGGCGCTCGGTCTCGCCGCGTCGCGGGCCGTTCAGGCCGTGGTGGACCAGGGGGCCGCCCTCGAGAATGCGCTGGTGCTGCTCGATGGGAATCACGACTACGTGTCCCGCGTCCATCCCGTCCCCCTCCGTGTGCGGCCGGTGGTCAAGGCCGACCGCGACTGCGCCTCCGTGTCGGCCGCCTCCGTGATCGCCAAGGTCGCACGCGACGGGCACATGGCCGAGCTGCACGAGGGTCATAGCGGCTATCAGTGGGATCGGAACAAGGGCTACGCGAGCCCCGAGCATCGGGACGCCATCCGCGCTCTGGGCCTGTCACCGTTCCACCGGTCGTCCTGGGCGATCGCCGATGCCCCGACGCTCTTCTGAGGGCGCCCGCGGATACCGCTCCGTGCGGTCCGCCGCCATAGGATGGAGTCATCATGGATGAGGAAGCCTTCGACGACTACGACCGCGAGCTCGAGCTGGCGCTGTTCCGTGAGTACCGTGACGTCGTCTCGCAGTTCCAGTACGTGGTCGAGACCGAGCGGCGCTTCTACCTCGCCAACGAGGTCAACGTCGTGCGACGCGACACCGAGCACGACTTCTACTTCGAGATCTCCATGAGCGATGTCTGGGTCTGGGACATCTATCGCGCGGACCGCTTCGTGAAGGCCGTGCGGGTCCTCACCTTCAAGGACGTCAACGTCGAGGAACTGCAGCGACGCGAGTTCGAGCTCCCGCAGGAGCTGTCCCTCGACGGTGAGTGACCTGACGCCGTCGTAGAGGTCCAGACGCGCCGGTCGGCTGCGACTCCCGTTCTGCACCGACCGCAGGAACGAGGGTCTTCTCCGCGGCGTCCCTCGCAAAGCCCGACAGCCCCACGGCGCAGGGCGGGAGTGCGGGATCCTCTCCGCATGGCAGCGAAAGACGAGCTCGGACGAGCGGGCGAACGACGTGCGGCGGAGTACCTCCGATACCGCGGGTACACCATCCTCGACCGGAACTGGCGGTGTGCGCAGGGCGAGATCGACATCGTCGCCCAGCGGGACGGATGGCTCGCGATCGTCGAGGTGAAGACACGGCGGAGCACCGCATTCGGGCATCCGCTCGAGGCGATCGATGCACGGAAACGCCGTCGTCTCTGGCAGCTCGCGTACGCCTGGCGGGCCGCGCACGCGGATGCGGTGGCGGGCCTGGCGCTGCGCCTCGAGGCGATCGGGATCACCGGTCCGGACGCCGCGCAGGGCGTCGTCGACCATCTCGAGGACATCGCGTGACCACCGCGCGCACCTGGTCCGTCGCCCTCAACGGTGCTGTCGGACACCTCGTCGAGGTGGAGGCCGACCTGACCAATCAGACGCCCGAGTTCCGCATCATCGGGCTTCCGGACAAGTCGCTCGGCGAGGCCGTACAGCGAGTCCACAACGCCTGTCAGAACTCCGGGCTGGATCTCCCACGGCGCCGTCTCACCGTCAACCTGTCGCCGGCCAGTCTCCCGAAGCACGGCTCGGCCTTCGACCTCGCCATCGCGATCGCCAGCCTCGCCACGGGCGGCACTCTGAACCAGCGAGCGGTCCGACGGACGGTACATCTCGGCGAACTCGGGCTCGACGGGAGGATCCGCCCGGTGCCCGGCGTCCTGCCGGCGGTCTTCGCCGCCGTGCGTGCGGGGTTCACCCAGGTCGTGGTGCCGCGCGGCAACGAGCCGGAGGCGCGGTTGGTTCCCGGTGTGGAAGTGCGGTCCGCGGCGTCGCTGGCCGAGGTCGCCGTCTGGCATGGCGCCGCCGTGGACGTGGACGACGTCGAGCCGGTCCTGCTTCCGGCCCCCGTCTCCCGGCGCGAGGACGAGCACGACCTCGCAGACGTCATCGGACAGGACGAGGCGGTCGAGGCCCTCATCGCAGCCGCCGCGGGCGGCCATCACCTGCTCCTCAGCGGTCCTCCTGGCGCGGGGAAGTCCATGCTCGCCGCACGTATGCCGGGGATCCTGCCGCTGCTCGATGAGCGAGAGGCGCTGGAGGTCGCATCGATCCGGTCGCTGAGCGGCGAGTCCGTCACCTCTCTGGACCGTCGACCTCCGCTGGAGGCGCCCCACCATACGGCCTCCACCGTGGCGTTGATCGGCGGAGGATCGCGCTCTGCGAGGCCGGGAGCCGTGGCTCGTGCGCATCGCGGGGTGCTGTTCCTCGACGAGGCGGCCGAGTTCTCCCGCGTCGCGCTCGACGCGCTTCGCCAGCCGTTGGAATCGGGGGTGGTGGACGTGCACCGATCCGGCTTCACCGCGCGTTTCCCTGCCCGCTTCCAACTCCTGCTCGCCACGAACCCGTGTCCCTGCGGCAACTTCGGTGTGCGGAACGCGGAATGCACCTGTCCGCCGAGCGCCGTCCGACGGTATGCCGCTCGGATATCCGGCCCTTTGCGTGACCGAGTCGACATCGATCTCGGGCTCACCCGTGTTGCCGCGTCGAAAGCCATCTCCGACGCGCGTGCTCGGGTGACGACGGCGTTCGCGCGTGAGCGCGTGCAGGCAGCACGGGAGCGCGCGGCGCATCGCTGGCGTGGGACACCCTGGCAGAAGAACGCCGAGGTGCCGGGTCCCGTCCTCCGACGGGCCCCGTTCCATGTTGAGAAGACCGAGCGGATGATCCTCGATCGTGCCCTCGAGCGCGGTGCGCTCACGCTCCGCGGTTACGACCGTGTGCTCAGGGTCGCGTGGACGATGGCGGACCTCGCCGGCCGGGGGCGGCCCGGCGAAGAGGAGATCGGTCGCGCCTTGCACCTACGTCGAGGGGTGGCGGCATGATCGACGCTCTGCTCGCCGACGAGAGCACGTGTGCGGTCGCCCGTCGGATTCGAGGAGGCCAATCCGAAGGACTTGCGGACGTCGTCGCCCGCGCGGTCTGGAGCGTCATCGCCGAACCCGGAGATGCCGTCGCCGGAGTCTTGACGCAGGAGTTCGGGGCGGTGGGTGGGCTCCGCTACGCCTTCGACGCGAGTGCGCGCACGAAACCCGAAGTGCGCCGTGCCGGAGCTGTACGCGCGCTCGCTGAGGCGCGGAGGCGCTGGGCCCCCCGCGCGTCACCAGCAGCGGTGTGTCGTGCGTTCCGCGCGGCGGAATCGGTCGGGGCTCACCTCGTCGTGCCCGGTGACGCCTGCTGGCCGGTCCGTCTGTCCGATCTCGGCACACAGGCACCCGCGGCTCTCTGGGTGCGCGGGCGCTGCGAGCTCCTGGTTGCGCAGCCCCAGGTCGCCGTCGTCGGCGCGCGGGCTGCGACCGGGTACGGCGACCGCGTGGCGTCGGAGCTGGCGGGAGACCTGGCGACGACCGGCGCGGTGATCGTGTCGGGTGGTGCGTATGGCATCGACGGAGCGGCACACCGCGCTGCTCTCGGGGTGGGAGGGGAGACGGTCGCGGTGCTCGCCGGCGGCGTGGACCGTCTTTACCCCGCCGGTCATCACGACCTGTTGACGCGCATCGCGGAGCGCGGTGCCGTGGTGAGCGAGCCCCCGTGCGGGGCCGCTCCCACCAAGTGGCGGTTCCTCGCTCGAAACAGACTCATCGCGGCGCTGGGGCATGCGACGGTCGTCGTCGAGGCGGGGTGGCGAAGCGGCTCCCTGAACACCGCGGGCCATGCCGCGACTCTCGGACGGCCCCTCGGCGCGGTGCCGGGACCCGTGACGTCCGCATCATCGGCCGGGTGCCATCGGCTCCTGCGGGAGTACGATGCGACCTGCGTGACGTCGGCCACGGAGGTCAGAGAGCTCATGGGGGAGTCGGTGGGGGCGCCTCCTGGCGTCTCCTCCCTCGGCCCCGATCGGAGTCGTGTCGAGGCAGCGATGAGCACGGCGGTCTCCCTGACGATCGCCGACATCGCGGAACGAGCGGGGGTCGAGGCAGGGCGGGCGCGCGCGATCCTCGGGCTTCTCGATCTGGAGGGCACCGTGCGCCGAGACGAGCGGGGGTGGCGCCGCCGCTGAGTTGCCCGAGTACCGCCGAACGTCGCGGTGCGGCGGGGCGCGACGAACTCGCCGACGATCCGGGCAAGCTGGAGACGTGGATTACGCAGTCGCGGTGGAGGCGTTCACCGACCACCTGGAGAAGGTGCGCCGGCTCTCGCCCGCGACCGTGCGCGCCTACCGTGCAGACCTGCGAGACCTCGGGTCCACGGTGGGCATCGGGCCGGTGGCGAGCGTGGACCTGGAAGATCTTCGGGAATGGCTCTGGCACGCGACCCAGCGTGGCGACGCCCGCTCCACCCTGGCACGTCGCGCGGCCGCCGCACGATCCTTCTTCGCCTGGGCGCGCGAACGCGAGCTGATCGCGACTGACCCGAGCATCCGCCTCGTGGCCCCCAAACGAGCGAAGACGCTGCCGACCGTGGCGTCGAAGGATGCGATGACCCAGTTGCTCGACGCGCACCGCGCGGCCGCGAGCGACGGAGATCCGGTAGCACTGCGAGATCACGCGATCCTGGAGCTCCTATACGCGGCAGGCATCCGCGTCTCCGAGTTGTGCGGCCTCGACGTCGACGATGTCGACCTCGAGCGCGGGACCGTCCGTGTCCTCGGCAAGGGCGCGAAGGAGCGGGTCGTGCCCTTCGGGGCTCCGGCCGTCGTGGCCACAGGTGCGTACCTCACCCGTGCCAGGCCCACGCTGCTCGCCCGCGCCATGTCCCCCGGAACGGCAGTCTTCCTCGGAGCGCGAGGGGGACGCATGGGACCGCGAGCCGTGTACGCCCTGGTGGCCCGAGCGCTGGCGCCGGTCGTGGGGGCGGAGACGATCGGCCCGCATGCGCTGCGACACAGCGCGGCGACCCACCTCCTCGACGGAGGCGCGGATCTGCGTGCCGTGCAGGAGATCCTCGGCCACGCCAGCCTGGGCACGACCCAGATCTACACGCATGTCTCCGCGGAGCGCCTCACGGCGACCTATCGTCTCGCTCATCCCCGCGCCTGACGGCGCCCGAGCCGCTCACGTCCCGCACCCCTGTTGCAGCACCCCGGGGGTGCGACGGGCACGCGAGGAGGCTGCCGGTCGTCGGACTCGCCGGATCACTCGCGACAGCAGGGGAGGAGCACCGCGCGTCGCACCTCTCCGAACAGCGTCAGTGGATCGACGTACAGGCCTTGCAGCCGCACGCCGAGATGGACGGTGCCATCGGCCGCGTGTCCGCCCCGCGCGACCGTGCCGACGTGCTGTCCACGTGTCACACGTTCGCCCGGCGAGAGCGAAGAGTCCACCGGCTCGAACGTCGTGACCAGACCGCCGGCGTGAGTGATGGTCAGAAGAGGCCGATCGACGACGACACCCCGGAAGGCCACGACACCGTCCGCCGGAGCCATCACCGCGGCGCCGACGGGCGCAGCGATGTCCACACCGCGATGACCCGGGCCGTACGGCTGCGTCGGAGCACGGAAGCGGACCACGACGGAGCGCGCGCCCTCCACGGGCCAGTGCCAGTCGCCGGCGGGTTCGCGCGTGCGGTCGCGCGGCCTCCCGGTGCTCGAACCCTCCATCCGTACGCGCGACACCCCGAGGGAGAGACCGGTCGGCGCGCGATCAACCGCCGCGACGTTCGTCAGCTCCGGGCCCGAGCCCGCGACGGGAGCGGTCGTGGCCGCCGCGCCGCTCAGGGTGCCCGAGAGCACGGCTGCGACCAGCCCGAGAGCGAGGACGACCGATCGGTGTTCTGAGGTCATGCGGCGAGTCTGAGGGAGGCGGCGGACGCATGGCGGGCGGGCGAGTCGCTGGTTCGGCGGCCGGGAACAAGTCGCGCGAGCTCCAGGCTGTGCAGTGCGAGCGCCGCACCGTGATCCTGTATGCTGGACGAGCACCTCGATCTCGGGGTGACTACGCGTGCCCACAGCGATTCTCTCGTGGCATCCACTCCCGCAGGTCCTGCTTCCCGCAGGTGGGCGTGAGCCGGGCACCAGGGCGTCCGATCATCCGGTCGGCGTGAACAACCTCAACGGCGCCTTCGAGCGCCAGAACCAGGAGACGACCATGGCTGTGGTCACCATCCGCCAGCTGCTCGACAGCGGCGTGCACTTCGGACACCAGACCCGTCGGTGGAACCCGAAGGTAAAGCGCTTCATCCTCACGGAGCGCAGCGGCATCCACATCATCGACCTTCAGCAGTCGCTCGGCTACATCGACAAGGCGTACGACTTCGTCAAGGAGACCGTCGCGCACGGCGGCACCATCCTCTTCGTCGGCACCAAGAAGCAGGCGCAGGAGATCCTCGCGGAGCAGGCCACGCGCGTCGGCCAGCCGTTCGTGAACCAGCGCTGGCTGGGTGGACTCCTCACCAACTTCTCCACGATCGCGAAGCGTCTCGCCCGCATGAAGGAGCTCGAGGAACTCGACTACGAGAACCCGGCCGCTTCGGGCTTCACCAAGAAGGAGCTGCTGCTCAAGAAGCGCGAGCTCGACAAGCTGCACAAGTCGCTCGGCGGCATCCGCAACCTCACCAAGACGCCGTCGGCCCTGTGGGTCGTCGACGCCAAGCGCGAGCACCTCGCGATCGACGAGGCCAAGAAGCTCGGCATCCCGGTGATCGGCATCCTCGACACCAACGCGGACCCGGACGACTTCCAGTACCCGATCCCCGGCAACGACGACGCGATCCGCTCCGTCTCGCTGCTGACCCGCATCATCGCTGACGCCGCGGCCGAGGGCCTGCAGCAGAAGCACAACCCCGAGTCGGGTGACGCCGAGCCGCTCGCCGAGTGGGAGAAGGAGCTGCTCGAGGCTCCGGTCGAGGAGTCGGCCGACGCCGCTGAGGTGGTCACCGCCGCCGATGAGGCCGCTGTCGTCGAGACGCCCGCTGCCGACGAGACCGCCGCCGACAAGGCCGGTGCCGAGGCGCACGACGAGGCGATCGCCGCCGCTTCCGGTGAGGAGACCGCTGAGGTCGCCGCCGCCGAGGCCGCAGACAACAAGTAATCCCTCGTTCACACCCACATCACGAAGCAAGGAGCCACCACACATGGCCAACTTCACCATCGCGGACCTCAAGGCGCTGCGCGAGCAGCTCGGCACCGGAATGGTCGACACCAAGAAGGCGCTCGAGGAGGCCGACGGCGACGTCGAGAAGGCCACCGAGATCCTGCGTCTCAAGGGTGCGAAGGGCAACGCCAAGCGCGCTGACCGTTCCACGAGCGAGGGCCTCGTCGTCGCTCGCGAGCAGGACGGCGCCGTGACCCTGATCGAGCTCGCCTGCGAGACCGACTTCGTCGCGAAGAACGACCGATTCATCGCGCTGGCCGACAAGGTCGCCGACGCCGCGGCCGCGGTCAAGGCGGACTCGGTCGAGGCCGCGCTGGCCGCCCAGGCCGGCGACAAGAGCGTCGAGCAGGTCATCTCGCAGGAAGCGGCGATCATCGGCGAGAAGGTCGAGCTGCGTCGCGTGCGCACGATCTCCGGCGACAAGGTCGAGGTCTACCTGCACCGCACCAGCAAGGACCTGCCGCCGCAGATCGGCGTCGTCGTCGCCTACTCGGGTGACGACGCCGAGACCGCGCGCAGCATCGCTCAGCACATCTCGTTCGCGAACCCGTCGTACCTGTCCCGCGAGGACGTGCCGGCGGACGCGGTCGAGAAGGAGCGTGAGATCGTCACCGAGATCTCCCGCAACGAGGGCAAGCCCGAGGCCGCCCTGCCGAAGATCGTCGAGGGCCGTGTCGCCGCGTTCATCAAGCAGGTCGCCCTGCTCGAGCAGGACTACGCGAAGGACAACAAGCTCTCCGTCGCCCAGGTGGCGAAGGACGCCGGTATCACCGTGACGGACTTCGCGCGCTTCAAGGTCGGCGCGTAACACCGTCGAAGGGGTTCGGATCGCATGATCCGAACCCCTTCTTCATGCCCACGAGGCACTATCTTGAATCGGGACGAGAGGACACCACCCATGACTGAACGCACCGGACGCCGCCGCGTCCTGCTCAAGCTCTCCGGAGAGGCCTTCGGAGCGGGGCAGTTGGGGGTGAACCCGGACGTCGTCAGCCAGATGGCGCGGGAGATCGCGGCGGCGGTGGATCGGGTCGAGGTCGCCGTGGTCGTCGGCGGTGGCAACTTCTTCCGCGGCGCCGAACTGAGTCAGCGCGGCATGGACCGCGGCCGCGCGGACTACATGGGCATGCTCGGCACCGTGATGAACGCTCTCGCGCTGCAGGACTTCCTCGAGCAGGCGGGGGCGGCGACCCGCGTCCAGTCGGCGATCGCGATGACGCAGGTCGCCGAGCCGTACATCCCGCGGCGGGCGGAGCGACACATGGAGAAGGGGCGCGTCGTGATCTTCGGCGCGGGTGCCGGACTGCCGTACTTCTCGACCGACACCGTCGCGGCGCAGCGCGCCCTGGAGATCGGTGCGCAGGAGGTGCTCGTCGCCAAGAACGGCGTCGATGCCATCTACACCGCCGACCCGAACAAGCACGCCGACGCCGAGCGCATCGAACGCGTGACGTACCGCGACGCGCTGCAGCAGGGCCTCAAGGTCGTCGACTCCACCGCCTTCAGCCTGTGCATGGACAACAACATGGACATGCGCGTCTTCGGGATGGAGCCGGCCGGGAACGTCACCCGCGCGCTTCTGGGCGAGACGATCGGCACGCTCGTCACCGCCTGACGGCCTGCGCGGTTCGAGCACGCCCGACCGATAGAATTTCTGAACACCCCGACGATAGGAGTCACCGTGATCGCGGATGTCCTCGCTGAAACCACTACCCGCATGTCTCGCGCCGTCGAGGCTGCCAAGGAGGACTTCTCCACGGTGCGCACGGGCCGCGCCAACCCCCAGCTCTTCCAGAAGGTGCTCGTGGACTACTACGGCACCCCGACGCCGCTCGCGCAGCTGGCCTCCCTGGCGAACCAGGAGGCGCGCACGCTCATCATCACCCCGTACGACAAGTCGGCGCTGAAGGCGATCGAGCAGGCCATCCGCGAGATGCCGAACCTCGGTGCGAACCCCACCAACGACGGCAACCTCGTGCGCGTCACGATGCCGGAGCTCACGGCTGAGCGTCGCAAGGAATACGTCAAGCTCGTAAAGTCCAAGGCCGAGGACGCGAAGGTGCACGTGCGCGGCATCCGTCGCAAGGCGAAGGACGAGCTCGATGCGCTGAAGAGCGAGCTCGGTGAAGACGAGATCGCCCGCGGCGAGAAGGAGCTGGACGCGCTGACGCGTCAGCACGTCGATCTGATCGACGACGCGCTCAAGCGCAAAGAGGCCGAACTCCTCGAGGTGTAAGCCCGCATGACCGACGAAACGCGAGACGCCGAGGAGGGCAAGCCGCTCACGCGCCGCGATGCGCGTGACGATGGCGTGTCCGAGGCCGGCGCCCCGCTCGCCGATGCAGCGTTCCCGGGGTTCGACGTCGCCGCGGTGCCGCCCCGCCCGCCGCTTCCCGAGCCCGAGACGCCGGCCGGTCCGGCGCGACGCCTCGACACGGCCGACCACAACGCGATCCGCGAACAGTGGCGCGCCGCCCGCGACGAGTTCGGCACGCACGTGTCGCACGCGCGGGATCAGTTCGATCAGGCCAACGAGCGGATCAAGCAGCGGACGGGGCGCGACCTCATGCTGGCGATCCTGATCGGGCTCGCGTTCGGCGGTGCCCTGCTCGCCTCGCTTCTCTTCATCAAGGCGCTGTTCGTGCCGTTCGCCCTCGCCGCCGCGCTGCTCGGTGTGTACGAGCTGTCCCGCGCGCTGCGGGCGGCAGGACGCCGTGTGGACGTCGTGCCGCAGCTGATCGCTGCGACGTTCCTCGTCCTCGGCGCCTACTTCGCGGCGCCGTGGCTGTCGTGGGTCATGCTGTTCGTGTCGGTGGCGTTCGTCATAGTCTGGCGCCTGGTGGCCCAGATGATCGCCAAGGACGGGCGCACCTACGGCGACGTGCTCACCGATGCGGTCATCGGCGGTTTCGTGCAGGTGTACGTCCCGTTCCTGGCGGGAGTGGCGCTGATCCTCCTCGAGCAGGAGGGCGGGCAGTGGTGGGTCCTGAGCTTCATCGCCATCGCCGTCGCCGCTGATACCGGTGCCTATGCGGCCGGTCTCGCGTTCGGACGCCATCCGATGGCACCGCGGATCAGTCCCAAGAAGACCTGGGAGGGCTTCGGCGGTGCTGTCGGGGCGTCGCTCGTCGCCGGTGTGTTCCTCGCGATCCTTCTGCTGGATCTGCCCTGGTGGGGCGGGCTGATCTTCGGAGCAGCGATCCTGCTGTCCGCGACGCTGGGTGACCTCGGCGAGTCCATGCTCAAACGCGATCTCGGCATCAAGGACATGAGCTCCTGGCTGCCCGGTCACGGCGGTCTTCTGGATCGACTCGACAGCATCCTGCCCTCGACGATCCCCGCGTTGTGCCTCTACTTCCTCCTCTCTCCCTGGGTGGTGCTGTGATGACCGACAACCGGACCGACGAGAAGACCCGGCCTTCGGCGCCCCCTGCGTTCGCGGTGACGTCGGGGCGCACGCGCGGATATCACCGTGCAGCCGTCGACACGTTCCTCGCGTCGGCGCGCCGCGCGTTCGAGACCGGGAGCGACGAGCTCACGGCGGACGCCGTCCGCACGGCCTCGTTCCCCCTCGTCAAGGAGGGTTACGTCGTCGCTGACGTGGACGCCGCACTCGGACGGGTGGAGGACGCCTTCGCTGCACGCGAGCGGGAGCGCGCCGTGCGATCGCTGGGTGCGGGTGCCTGGGTCGAGCAGGCGAGGGCGGACGCGCAGGTCATCCTCGATCACCTCGCGCGGCCGGCGCGCCACCGTTTCGGCCGGACCGGCATCCTCACCTTCGGCTACCGCGTCGACGAGGTCGATCATGTGATGTCGCGCATCGTCCGCTACCTGCGCGACGGCGACCCCCTGACCGCGGAGCAGCTCCGATCCGCGGCGTTCCGCATGCAGCGAGGGGGGTACCGGGAGGAGCAGGTTGACGCGCTCCTGGACGCGACGATCGACGTGATCCTGGCGGTCCGCTGAGTCGTGGATGGCCTGTCCAGGCTCCTGTGCGTAAACTGTCTCCCATCGTGTACTCCCGAAACGACATGAACCTCGATCGAACCGCTGCGTCGCCGGTGCCTGCCGCGACCGCGACGTCGGTGACCCGAGGGGCCCGCCGGTGGACGCGCCGTCGTGGCGTCGCCGGTGCCTTCAGCGGGCTGGCTGTCGTCGGATTGGCCGCCGCGATGGTCGCACCGACCGGCGTCGCTCTCGCAGAGCCCGCGCCGCAGGAGTCGCCGGAGTCGGTCTACGCCGCTGCCCTCGCCGATACGCAGGACCTGACGGTGACGGTGAAGGGCGCCGAGATCACTCCGCTCGCCCGTGGCACGTTCGAGATCTACGTCAAGCCGAAGCCGCCGCCCCCGCCGCCCGCCCCGACCGCGACGAGCGGTTCGAAGGGCAAGCCCTCCGGCGGTGGATCGCTCCCGCCGTACAGCGGTGGCGGTGCGCCGGCCGAGTGGATGGCTGCGGCGGGCATCGCTCAGAGCGACTGGCAGTACGTCGACTACATCGTGTCGCGCGAGAGCGGCTGGAACCCCAACGCGACGAACAAGTCGTCCGGTGCCTGCGGTCTCGTGCAGGCGCTGCCGTGCAGCAAGGTGCCCGGAAACGGCTACAACCCGGTCGACAACCTGCGCTGGGCCACCGGCTACGCCACGGGTCGCTACGGCAGCTGGGCGGGCGCGTACAACTTCTGGACCACCAACCACTGGTGGTGAGCAGGCACCATGCCCCGCTCACGTCGACGCCCTCCGGCGCGCCCTGACCCCGACGCGTCGCTCGATCGCCTGCTGGCGGGGAGGAAGCGCACGGAGATCCGTCGCGGTGTCGAGTGGACCGTTCAGCCCGTCTCCGCGGTGCAGGCGCTGAAGGAGTACGTCTGCCCGGGGTGCGGACGGGTGATCGAGCCCGGTACCGCGCACGTCGTCGCCTGGCGGGCGGACGGGGTTCTGGGGGAGGCTGCCGCCCTCGCCGACCGCCGGCACTGGCACAACCACTGTTGGAGGATCGCATGACCATCGAGATCCGGGGACCGCTGCAGTTGCCGGCGCGCCGCGAGGACATCGAGCTGACGACGGCGGACGGCCTGACCCTGGTCGGGGAGCTCGCCCTGCCCGCGGAGAGCGAGCCGGTCGCGACGCTCGTCACGCTGCATCCGCTTCCCACGGCCGGCGGATTCATGGATTCGCACATCCTGCGGAAGGCGGCGGCTCGTCTGCCCGCCCTCGCCGATCTCGCGGTCCTGCGCTTCAACACCCGTGGCACCACGTCTCCGCGCGGCACGAGCGATGGTGCGTTCGACGGCGGGGCTCTGGAGCAGTTCGACGTCGCCGCGGCCATGGAGTTCGTGCACGCTCGCGCGCTGCCGCGCCCCTGGCTGCTGGGCTGGTCGTTCGGCACGGAGCTGGCGCTGAAGTACGGCCGCGACCACGCGATCGAGGGCATCATCCTGCTGTCGCCGCCGCTGCACCGCGCGACGGACGAAGAGGTCGCCGCCTGGGCGGAAGCCGATCGTGAGGTCGTGGTCCTGGTTCCGGAGTTCGACGACTATCTGCGGCCGGCCGAGGCCGAGAAGCGCTTCGCCTCGATCCCGCACGCGCGTCTGATCCCCGTGGAGGGCGGCAAGCACCTCTGGGTGGGGGAGACGCAGACGCGACGCGTGCTCACCGAGGTGGTCGCTGCCGTGAACCCGTCGGCGCTCCCACTACCGACGCACTGGTCCGACGACTCCTGACCACCGCACGGCGCGTCGGACGACGCGTCAGAGGTCGTTCATGCGCGGGATCAGCACCTGGCGGTAGATGATCAGGATGCTCGCCGCGACGGGGATGGCGATGAGCGCCCCGAGCAGACCCAGCAGGCTGCCGCCGGCGAGGGCGGCGACGACGACGACCGCGCCGGGGACGGAGACCGCGCGGCTCATGATGCGCGGGGAGATGACGTACGCCTCGATCTGCATGTAGATCAGGTAGTAGATCCCCGCGGCCAGCGCGGTGGCGGGGGAGCCGAGCCCGGGGATCAGGCAGACCAGCACGATGATCGTGGAACCGGTGAGTGTGCCCACCAGCGGGATCAGGGAGAAGAAGAACGCGATGACCGCGAGGACGGCGGGGAACGGCGCCTCGATGATCGTCAGGTAGATCGCGCTGAGCACGCCGTTGATGACGCCCTGGGACACCTGGCCCATGACGTAGTAGCCGACCGAATCGGTGATCTGCTCGGACAGGTCGATGAACCGGTCGCGCTTCGACGACGGCACCAGCTGGTACACGGCTCGCTTGAGCGACGGGGTCGACGCCGTGAGGTAGATCGTGAGGATCAGCACGATGAAGGCCCCGAACACGCCGCTCAGCACGGCGCCGCTGGCGATCAGCACTCCCTGTCCGATCGACCCCCCGATCTCCGCCAGGTTCGTGGTCAGCCAGTCCTCGATGTAGTTGAAGACGTCGTCGACCAGAAGGTTCGGGAACGTCTCCTGGATCCAGTCCTTCAGGTCGTCGATCGCGGTGCCGCGCTGGACGATCGTGGTGATCTGCGCGATCAATTGCGAGATCTGGTCGACGAGCACCGGCAGCACGATCAGGATGATCCCGACGAAGACCGCAAGGACCGCGAGGATCGTGACGAGCACGGCGAGCCACCGGGGGAGTCGCCGTCGCTCGAGGAACGAGACGAGGGGATCGAGGCCCAGGCTCAGGAAGAGCGCCGTCCCGATGTAGAGCAGCACGGTCGAGAGGGTCTGCACGCTGCTGATCAGCAGGATCCCGAGTCCCACGCCGAGCGTCGCCACGAGGGCGGTGCGGAACGGATTGTGGATCTTCATCGGTGCTCCTCGAGACGGCTGCAGCAAGGCTATCGAGCCCGGAGCACGGTGCCGCGACGACGTGCCGTCCGTTGCCCACGCGAACTGCTCGTGGGCAACACACAGGTGACTTCGCTAGTCTGAAATGTCGAGTGTGGCGTCGCGGGCGGGTATTCGCGATGCGTGAGGAGACTATTCGTGCGTTTCGTATGGGCCGTGGTGGCCTTCGTGCTGGCTGCCGTGCTGATCGGCGCGGGTATCGCTCAGCGGACCGTCTTCATGGGCCCATCGAACCAGCAGGAGCGCGTCTCGATCGAGGAGCCCGCGCCGTTCGTGCTGATGGACGGCGACGTGCTGCGGACCAACCCGGGCTCGCAGAAGCTCGTGGTGAGCGGCGAGGGCGAGATCTTCGCCAGCTACGGCCGGACCGCCGACATGCAGGCCTGGCTGGCCGACTCCGACTACAACCACGTCTCGGTCGGTGACGACGGTGAGTTCGTGGTGGAGCACGTCTCGGCTCCTGCTGAGGAGGAGACGACGGAGCCCGGCGACGAGGCGGGAGCGACGCCGGCACCCGAAGAGACGCCGGCCACCGACGCCGAGACCGAGGAGCCCGCAGGTCGCGACCCGGTCGGCTCCGACCTGTGGCTGGACTCCTTCAGCGAGGAGAACCTGCTCACGGCCGACAACATGCAGCTCCCGGAGGGCACGAGCGTACTCATCGCCTACGACGGCACGAGAGACGCTCCGGACGACATCGTGGTCTCCTGGCCCCTCGACAACAGCACCCCGCTCGCCGGACCGTTGATGGTCGCGGGTGGGATCGTGCTCGTGATCGGCCTCGTGCTCTACATCCTCGCGATCCGCCACCAGCGCCGCGGACGTGGGCCGCGCCGGAAAGGCCCCGGGCCGCTCCCGATGACGGAGCCGATCGAGGTCGCCGCACTGCCCGCGGGCGAGCGCGCGGCTCTCGATGCGGCCGACGCGAAGCCGACGTCCGACCCCGGTGTCGAGGACGCCGAGGTGGTGGAGGACGAGCCGACGCCTCGCGCAGAGCCGGAGGGGAAGTCCTCCCTGCGCGCCGCCGGAGCGACGCGCCGCCGTCGGATGCTGGTCCTGCCCGCCCTGGGGCTCACCGCGCTCCTGGCCGCCGGGTGCTCGGCCGACTCGTGGCCGCAGCTGGGCGACGCCTCCGCCACGCCCTCGCCGTCGCCGACCGTGATCGCCCCCGAGAACCAGAAGCCGCCGGCGGTCACCGAGGCCCAGGCGAAGCGCATCCTGAAGAGCCTGGCCGACACGGTCGCCGAGGCCGACAGCACCCTCGACGCCGACCTCGCGGCCACCCGCCTCGTCGGTCCCGCGCTCGAGGAGCGCGTCGCCGACTACGCCATCCGCGCGAAGGTCACCAACGACGCGCCTCCCGTGGCCATCCCCACCGACGACGTGCGGGTCGTGCTGCCCGAGGCCACGGACCGCTGGCCGCGCACCGTTCTCATGCTCTCGCAGAGCGCCGACGACGACACCGTCCCGCCCGTGCTGCTCACGATGACGCAGGACGACCCGTGGTCGAACTACAAGGTGACCAACCTGGCCCAGATGGCCGCCGACGCACAGTTCCCGGAGGTCGCGGCGAGCTGGCTCGGCACTTCCATGGTGCCGGCCGACTCCGCGTTCCTGACGCTGCCGCCCGACCAGGTGGCCACGGCGTTCTCCGACGTGGTCGACAACGTGGAGAAGAGCCAGTACTACGGCCAGTTCGACGATCTCTCGTTGGCGGTCGCCCAGTCGATCCGTGATGGGCGGCAGACCGTGGTGCAGGGGCTCGTGGATGCCAATGCCGCCGAGACATCGAAGACGGCGTTCAAGGCGGCGCCCACGACCGCCGAGCCGGTCTCCATGACCACCCTCGACAGCGGCGCGATCGTCGCCGTCTCGGTGCTCGACGTCGAGACCATCACCCCGGTCAACTCCGACGTCGTCATCCGCTTCGGCAACAACGAGCAGGCCAAGGCGCTCACGGGCGTGACCGAGTCGTCGACGGGTGTCGAGACGACGTACCTGAGTCAGTTGTTCTTCGCCGTCCCCTCGCAGGGTTCGAGCGAGCCGATCAAGCTCCTGGCCTCCACCCAGGACCTGCTCTCCGTGAAGGTGATCAAGTGACCGACATCTCTCCCGCGGCGCTGCGTGGCGCCGTCGACCTCTCGAGTCTCCGCAACCGCCCCACCCCGTCCTCCGGGGGCGGCCCCGCGACGCAGGGCCAGGGCGTCACCGATGTGGTCGTCGATGCGACGGACGAGACCTTCGGCGAGGTCCTGGAGATCTCCCGCACCGTCCCGGTCGTGGTCGACCTGTGGGCCGAGTGGTGCGGGCCGTGCAAGCAGCTGAGCCCGATCATCGAGAAGGTCACCCGCGAGCTGGGCGGTCGCGTGCTGTTGGCGAAGGTGGACGTGGACGCGAACCCGCAGCTCGCCCAGAGCTTCCGCGCGCAGTCGATCCCGATGGTGGTCGCGCTGATCGCCGGGCAGCCGGTGCCGATGTTCACGGGTGCCGTGCCGGAGCAGCAGGTGCGCGAGGTGTTCGCCCAGCTGCTCCAGGTAGCGGCGCAGAACGGCGTGTCCGGGACGCTCTCGATCTCGGGCGATGCTGCAGCGGATGCGCCCGAGCCGGTCGAGCCCGAGCTGCCCCCGCTCCACGCCGAGGCGTACGCCGCGATCGAGGCGGGCGATTACGCCGCCGCCATCCGCGCATATGAGAAGGCGCTGGCCGAGAACCCGCGCGATGAAGACGCCATCGCCGGGCTCGGGCAGGTGCGCCTGCTCCACCGCGTGCAGGGCCTCGATCTGCAGGAGGCGCGGGCCGCGGCCGCCGCCGGACCGCTCGACGTGCAGGCGCAGTTCGACGTGGCGGATCTCGACCTCGCCGGAGGGCACGTGGATGACGCGTTCGCGCGGCTCCTCGATCTGTTCGCTCAGCTCCCGTCGGACCAGCGGGCGCCGGTGCGCGAGCGGCTCGTGGAGCTGTTCGGCCTCATCGGCCCCGCCGACCCGCGCGTCGTGTCGGCGCGCAACCGGCTGTCCTCGCTGCTGTTCTGAGTCCGCGCCCCGGGGCGAGGTCGTCCTCGCGGGGCGCGGCCGGCGCAGCTCAGCCGTTGTTGACGGTGGGGACGTGCGGCTCGGGCTGGTAACGCAGCCAGAGGGTCGACAGTGCGGGGAGCGTGATCGCCGCCGTCGCGGTGCCGCTGTCGTCGCGCACGGCGACCACCATCCCGAGGTTGCCCGATCCGTGTCCTCCGTATTCCGCGGCGTCCGAGTTGAGCACCTCCTGCCACACGCCCTCGCGGGGGAGTGCGAGTCGGTAGCCGGTGCGCTCGACCCCGGCGAAGTTGCTCACGACCACCAGCCGCCCGCCGTGGGCGTCGCGCCGCTCGAAGGCGATCACGGAGGGGTCCCAGCTGGGGGCGCCGAGCCGCGTGAACGACGATCCGTCGCTGTCACGCTCCCACAGCGGCGCCTGGGCGCGGTACACGCCGTTGAGCGCGCCGACGAAGTCCTGCAGCTGGGCGTGCGAGGGCTGCTCGCGCAGCCACCAGTCGAGTTCGCGCCCCTCCGACCACTCGGCGAGCTGCCCGAACTCCTGGCCCATGAACAGCAGCTTCTTGCCCGGGTGTCCCCACATGTAGGCCAGGTAGGCGCGGACGTTGGCGAGCTTGTGCGTGTGGTCGCCGGGCATCTTCGCGAGCAGGCTGCCCTTCCCGTGCACCACTTCGTCGTGACTGATGGGCAGCACGTAGTTCTCGCCGAAGGCGTAGACGAACGAGAACGTCATCTCGCCCTCATGGTGCGCGCGATACATCGGGTCGCGGGCGATGTACTGCAGCGAGTCGTTCATCCAGCCCATGTTCCACTTGAACCCGAACCCGAGTCCCGCGTGATCCGTGGGCGCGGTGACGCCGGGGAAGCTCGTCGACTCCTCCGCGATCATGAGGATCCCGGGGTGCAGGCGGTAGGCGGTGGCGTTCACCTCCTGGAGGAACCGGATCGCCTCGAGGTTCTCGCGACCCCCGTGGACGTTGGGCTCCCACTCGCCGTCGCGGCGCGAGTAGTCGAGGTACAGCATCGAGGCGACCGCGTCGACGCGCAGCCCGTCCACATGGAACTCCTCCAGCCAGTAGAGGGCGTTCGCGACGAGGAAGCCGCGGACCTCGGGGCGACCGTAGTCGAAGATGAGCGTGCCCCAGTCCTGATGCTCGCCGCGGCGGGGATCGGGGTGCTCGTAGAGGGGCTGGCCGTCGAAGCGGGCGAGCGCGAACTCGTCCTTCGGGAAGTGGCCGGGGACCCAGTCGAGGATCACGCCGATGCCCGCCTGGTGCAAGCGGTCGATGAGGTAGCGCAGATCGTCCGGCGTGCCGTAGCGGCTCGTCGGCGCGTAGTACCCGCTGACCTGGTAGCCCCAGGAGCCGCCGAACGGGTGCTCGGCGAGCGGGAGGAACTCCACGTGGGTGAACCCCGTCTGCTGCACGTGCTCGATGAGGGGATCGGCGACCTCACGGTAGCCGAGATCGCCCCGCCAGGAGCCCAGGTGCACCTCGTAGACCGAGAGCGGCTGCGCGACCGCGTGGGTCGCGGCGCGCCGGGTCATCCACGCGCCGTCCTGCCACGCATAGGTCGAGGCGGTGACGACCGACGCGGTCTCCGGCGGCAGCTGCGCGGCGAGCGCCATCGGGTCGGCCTTGAGGATCCACGCACCGGCGCGGGTGCGGATCTGGTACTTGTACCGGGTGCCGAGCGGCAGGTCGGGGATGAACAGCTCCCAGACGCCGCTCACGCCCATCGACCGCATGGCGTGCGTCTCGCCGTTCCACCCGTTGTGGTCTCCGACCACGCGTACGGCGCTGGCGTTCGGCGCCCAGACCGCGAACGCGACACCCGCCTCGCCGCCGTGCGTGGTGGGATGCGCTCCCAGTACCTCCCAGAGCCGCTCGTGCCGTCCCTCCGCGATGAGGTGCAGGTCGAGCTCGCCGAGCGCGGGGGAGTGACGGTACGGGTCGCCGGTGATCGCTTCGTCGTCCACGTCGCGGTAGCGCGTCGCCAGTCGATAGGGGACGGGCGGCCCGGGGTGACGGCCCTCCCACAGCCCGTGGGTCACGTGCGAGAGCTCGAGCCGGGTGCCGTCGGCGAACACGGCGGCGACGGAGGAGGCCAGCGGGCGGCGGGCGCGGATGATCGTGACCGTCCGCCCCGCGGCGTCCTCGGCGGGATGGGTTCCCAGCACGGCGTGCGGATCGTGGTGCTGTCCCTCGGCGACGGCGACCCACTCGGCGGATGCGATCGCTTCTTCGGCAAAGCTCATGCTCTCTCCCTCACCTTCAGGATGTGCACCGGCTCGGCGAAGGCGTCGAGCCGCACGTAGTTGTGGTCGCTCCAGGTCCAGACACTGCCGGTCAACAGATCCTCGACCTCGAACGGTTCGCCCGGGGGGACACCCCAGCGGGTCGTGTCGAGGTGGACCGTGGTCTCCCTGACCGAGTGCGGGTCGACGTTCGCGACCACGATGATCGTGTCTGCCTGTCCGGTGCCGGTGAACGCCGCATCGAGGTGCTTGCTGTAGACCAGGACGGCGTCGTCGTCGCTCCAGTGGGTCTCCAGGTTCCGCAGCTGCCTCAGCGCCGGATGCTCGGCGCGGATCGCGTTGAGCCGACGCAGCAGCGGGGCGAGGGACTCACCGCGCTCCTCGGCACCGCGCCAGTCGCGGAACTTGTACTCGTACTTCTCGTTGTCGATGTTCTCCTCCGAGCCGGGACGCGCCACGTTCTCGAAGAGCTCGTATCCCGCATACACCCCGTACACCGGCCCCGCGGTGGCCGCGATGCAGGCCCGGATGCGGTAGGCCGCCCGGCCACCGAACTGGAGGTACTCGGTGAGGATGTCGTGCGTGTTCACGAACAGATTCGGTCGCATGTAGTCCGCGGTGTCGTGGGAGATGCTGGTGAGGAACTCCTCCAGCTCCGCCTTGGTGTTGCGCCAGGTGAAGTAGCTGTAGCTCTGCTGGAAACCCACCGCAGCGAGCGCCCGCATGACGGCGGGACGGGTGAAGGCCTCCGCGAGGAACACGACCCCCGGATCGCTCTCGTTCACGGTGCGGATGAGCCACTCCCAGAACCGGAGCGGCTTCGTGTGCGGGTTGTCCACCCGGAAGATGCGCACGCCCTGTGCCACCCAGTGCTGCACGACCCGCAGCATCTCCGCGGCGATGCCCTCGGGGTCGTTGTCGAAGTTGAGCGGATAGATGTCCTGGTACTTCTTGGGCGGGTTCTCCGCGTAGGCGATCGTGCCGTCCGGCAGGGTCGTGAACCACTCCGGATGCTCGCGGACCCACGGGTGGTCGGGGGACGCCTGCAACGCGAGGTCGAGCGCGACCTCGAGCCCTTCCTTCTCGGCAGCCCGGACGAAGGCCCGGAAGTCCTGGGCGCTACCGAGGTCGGGATGGATGGCGTCGTGCCCGCCCTCGGCCGCACCGATCGCGTACGGGGATCCTGGATCGCCCGGCTCGGCCACCAGCGTGTTGTTGCGTCCCTTGCGGTTGGTCGAGCCGATGGGGTGGATGGGCACGAGGTAGATCACGTCGAACCCCATGGCCGCCACGTCGGGGAGCCGCTTCGCAGCCGTCCGGAAGGTGCCGCTCCGCACCGAGCCGTCCCTCAGCCGCCGCGCCCCCTCCGAGCGGGGGAAGAACTCGTACCAGGCGCCCACTCCTGCTCGCGTGCGATCGACGTGGAGGTGCTGGTCCGCAGAGGCGGAGCGCAGCGACATCAGGGGACGCTCGGCGAAGACGACCGCGAGCTCCGGGTCTGCCGCGAGGGAGGCGGCGATCGCGGCGTCTCCCGTGCGCAGCGCCTCGGCGCCCTCGCGCAGGCGGCGACGCTGGGCCGCTGGCCGGTCCTTCTCGGCGGCGGCCCTGGCCAGCAGCTCGGCGCCGAGTGCGGCCACGACCGGGACATCGACGCTGGCGGCGAGCTTGAGCCGTGCGGCATGCGCCCAGGTGGCGTAGTCGTCGGAGAAGGCCTCGAAGCGATACCGCCACGGACCCTCCAGGTCCAGCGCGATCGAGACCGTCCACGTGTCGGTGCCGTCCGCGAGCGCGGTCAGGCGGTGCAGGCTCCGCTCTCCGGTGGGGGCGGTGAGGCGCACGTGCACGCCGATGAGGTCGTGCCCTTCCCGGAACGACACCACCCGGAACGGCACGACCTCGCCGGCGAACGCCTTCGCGGGAAAGCCGCCGGGGACCGAGGGCGAGCCGTCGAGGAGCGGGATCCGCGTCGTGCGCAGCTCGCCGGGGAGGTCGGCGCCGTCGAACTCGCGCGGCGGGATCTGAGCGGGGCTCCGGAGAGCCGGGGGCCGGGTACCAGCACGTGCAGTCACAGTGCGAATCTACCGCTCCGGTGTGCCGGAGCCTACCGCTCGACCCGGGCGCAGAACCGTGCTATCACTCGACGCGGAACAGGCGCATCGAGGTGCCGGGAACGGACAGGACGTCGCCGGGCTCGAAGACCTCCGCGTGCGCGGAGGGGTGCTCGTCGGCACTCGACCAGAGCGAGACGAACCGGTTCGCGCCGTCGATCTCCAGCGGCAGTCGCACGTCGATCGGCGCCTCCGTGCCGTGCACGATCAGGAGGATGCGGTTCGCCGCCTCGGTGTCGGGCGTGGAGGCGGCGACGTACTGCAGCGTGCGGTTGCCGGGATCGTTCCACTGCCCCGGTTCCATCGTCTCGCCGTTCTGGTCGTACCAGTCCATGACCGACGCGTTCGGGATGTGCTCGCCGAGCCGGGCGTAGCGGCTGGGGCGCAGCGCGGGATTCTCCTGTCGCAGCCGGATGAGCCGCGTGACGTGCGCCCGCAGATCCTCCTGCCACGGCTCCAGGTCCCACCCGAGCCACGTGAGCGGAGAGTCCTGGGCGTAGGCGTTGTTGTTCCCGCGCTGAGTGCGCCCGACCTCATCGCCGGCGGTGAGCATGGGGATGCCCGCGGACAGCAGGACCGTGCCCAGGAGGTTGCGCATGGCCTTCCGGCGGGCAGCGAGGATCGCAGGATCGTCGGTGGGGCCCTCGACGCCGTGGTTGAAGGCGCGGTTGGTGTCGGCGCCGTCGCGGTTGTTCTCGCCGTTCGCCTCGTTGTGCTTGACGTCGTAGGAGACGAGGTCGTGGAGCGTGAAGCCGTCGTGTGCCGTGACGAAGTTGATGCTGGCGAGCGGACCGCGCTCCTCGCTGAAGGTGTTGGAGGAGCCCGCGAGGCGCGTGGCGAAGCCGCCGATGCCCACCGGGGCGGAGGCGCGACGGGCGTAGTCGATGTCGCTCAGCCAGAAGTTGCGCACCCGGTCGCGGTAGCGGTCGTTCCACTCGTGCCACCCCGTGGGGAAGTTGCCCGTCTGCCAGCCGCCCAGCCCCACGTCCCACGGCTCGGCGATGAGCTTGGTGTCGGCGAGCACGGGGTCGGCGGCGATCGCCCGCAGCAGCGGATGCTCGGGGGTGTACGTGTGGGCGGCGTCTCGGGCGATCGCGGTCGCGAGGTCGAAGCGGAAACCGTCGATCTGCATCTCCTCCGCCCAGTACCGCAGCGAGTCCAGGACGAGGCGGGCGCCGGCGTCGGTGCTGGTGTCCAGCGTGTTGCCGCACCCGGTGGTGTCGATGTAGACGCCGTTCCCGTCCTGCCGGTAGTAGCTCGCGTTGTCGATACCGCGCAGGCTCGAGCGCGGGCCGCCGATGCCCTCCTCCGAGGTGTGGTTGTAGACGACGTCGAGGATGACCTCGAGCCCGGCCTCGTGGAGCAGCTTCACCATGCCCTTGAACTCGGCGATGATCGCCTCCGGTCCGCGCTTGCGGGCGTCCTCGGTGGCGTACGCGGCGTGAGGCGTGAAGTAGTTGAGGGTGTTGTAGCCCCAGTAGTTGGTGAGGCCGCGCTCGAGCAGGCGCGGCTCCGGCACGAAGGCGTGCACGGGCAGGAGCTCGACGGAGGTGATGCCGAGCGCGTGGAAGTGCTCGATCATCGCGGGGTGTGCGAGACCCGCGTACGTGCCGTGCAGCGCGGGCGGCACCTCGGGGTGGCGCTTGGTCATGCCCTTGAGATGGCCCTCGTAGATCACGGTGCGATCGAGCGGGATGCGCGGCTTGCTCGTGTTCCCCCAGTCGAAGCCGTCGACGATGACCACCGACCGCCACTCCTGGTAGCCGTGTCCCTGGGCGAGGCCCTTCGCGTAGGGGTCGAGCAGCAGCGTCTCGGGGTTGAACGTGTTGCCGGGGCCGTGCGGCCCTCCCACGCGGACCGCGTACCGGGTTCCTGGCTGGAGCAGGGCAGACGTGACCTCCCACACGCCGCCCGGCCGACGCTCGAGCGCGGCCTGGTCCGTGACCCAGTCGAGGTCGGTCGCGTCGAAGACGACCAGCTCCATCGACGAGGCGTTGCCCGACCAGACCCGCAGGGTGCCGCCGCCGTCGTGCAGGCGGACGCCGAGATCGTCGAGGGCCGATCCGCCGGGGACGACGGGGACGCGGGAGACAGGCATGAATACACCCTAGGCGTGTTGCATTTCAGTCTCATGTCGGCGCGGACCCGGTCCCAGAGGCACGACCGTGTCCGCACGACCGGGGAACGGGGGAGAATCGAGGTATGCGGCACTACCTCGACCACGCGGCGACCACGCCTCTGCGCGCGGCGGCCCGCGACGCCTGGCTCGAAGCGGCGACCGTCGTGGGCAACGCCTCGTCGACGCACGGCGCCGGACAGGACGCGCGACGCCTGCTGGAGGAGTCGAGGGAGCGGCTCGCCGCCGTGCTCCACGCCGACCCGATCGAGGTCGTGTTCACCTCGGGGGGCACGGAGTCGATCAACCTCGCCGTGCAGGGGCTCTGGCGCGCACGGGACGCGGGCACCACCGCGATCGTGCTGCCCGACGGGGAGCATCACGCCACGATGGACACCGTCGCGGCTCTCGCCGCGGAGGGCGCGGAGGTCCGCGCGGTCCCGGTGTCGCCGGAGGCGCGCATCGATGACCCCCGCTTCGCCGCCGCGCTTCCGGGTGCCGCGCTCGCGACGGCTCTGGTCGCCAACAACGAGGCCGGCACGATCAACGATGTGGCCGCCCTCGCGGCGGCGGCGGCCGACAACCGCGTGCCGTTGCACCTCGACGCGGTCGCGGCCCTGGGCCACGTGCCGCTCTCCTTCCGGGGCCTGCGCGGGTCGGCGGAGGGTCATGGCGGGCTCGTCGCGCTGAGCATCGCGGGCCACAAGGTGGGTGCTCCGGTCGGGACCGGCGCACTGCTGGTCGCCCGATCGGCTCGTCTCGCTCCGCTGCTGCGCGGCGGTGGACAGCAGCGGGGGCTCCGGGCAGGCACGCAGGACGTGGCGGGTGCGGCGGCGCTGGCCACCGCGGTCGAGCTGGCCGAGAGCGAGCGCGAGGAGGAGGCGCGTCGGCTGCGTGCTCTGCGCGACCGCCTCGTCGAGGGCGTTCGCGCGCGGGTGCCCGCCGCCGAGCTCCTGGGCGACCCGCACGTGCGGTTGCCGGGCAATGCGCAGCTGCTGTTCCCGGGGGCCGTGGGGGAGAGCCTGCTCTTCCTCCTCGACGTCGCCGGGGTATCGGTGTCCACCGGCTCGGCCTGTCAGGCGGGGGTCGCGGAGCCCTCCCACGTGGTGATGGCGATGGGCCGGTCGGAGCGAGACGCCCGCAGCGTGCTGCGCTTCTCTCTGGGGCGCACCTCCCGCGATGATGACGTGGACGCCGTGCTGACGGTGATCGCGGACGCGTATGCGCGTGCGTCCGGCGCCGGCTCAGCTGCGCGCTCGTAGACTGGACCCATGCGTATCCTTGCGGCGATGAGCGGCGGCGTCGACTCCGCCGTCGCCGCGGCGAGGGCGGTCGAGGCCGGGCATGACGTCGTCGGCGTGCACCTCGCCCTGTCCCGCGCGGGCGGGACGCTGCGCACGGGCAGCCGCGGCTGCTGCACGATCGAGGACGCGCTCGATGCGCGCCGCGCCGCCGACCTGCTCGGGATCCCCTTCTACGTGTGGGACTTCTCGGAGCGGTTCCGTGACGACGTGATCGACGACTTCATCGCCGAGTACCGCGCCGGGCGCACCCCGAACCCCTGTATGCGCTGCAACGAGAAGATCAAGTTCGCCGCGCTCCTGGAACGGGCGATCGAGCTGGGCTTCGACGCCGTCTGCACGGGGCACTACGCCACCCTGATCGAGGGGCCGGACGGCCGGGAGCTGCACCGGGCATCCGACAACGCCAAGGACCAGTCGTACGTGCTCGGTGTGCTCACCGCCGAGCAGCTCGCGCACACCTACTTCCCGCTCGGCACGACGCCCTCCAAAGCGGTCGTGCGCGCTGAGGCGGCAGCCAGGGGCCTGACCGTCGCCCAGAAGCCCGACAGCCACGACATCTGCTTCATCCCGGACGGCGACACGCGCGGGTGGCTGGCGGAGAAGGTCGGTGCGGAGGCCGGGGAGATCGTCGACCGCAGCGGCGCGGTGGTCGGCGAGCACGAGGGCGCGCACGCCTTCACGGTGGGGCAGCGGCGAGGGCTCAAGCTCGGGGTGCCGGCCGCGGACGGCAAGCCCCGGTTCGTGCTGGAGGTCCGGCCGGTGTCCAACACCGTGGTCGTCGGGCCGAAGGAGGCGCTCGCGATCGCCGAGATCGCGGGGGAGCGGTTCAGCTGGGCCGGCGCGGCGCCCGTGGAGTCGTCCTTCGCATGCGACGTGCAGATCCGCGCGCACGCCGACCCCGTTCCCGCCACGGCCACCGTGACCGCGGACGGCGTCCGTGTGGCTCCGGAGGTTCCGCTCGACGGCGTCGCACCGGGGCAGACCGCGGTGTTGTACGTCGGCACGCGCGTGCTGGGCCAGTTCACGATCGACACCACGGTCTCGGCGGTTCCGGTCGGCGTCTGATCCCGGCGGATGTCGGCGGCCGCTCCTAGACTGAGCAGGTGGCGGAGAACATCTCACTGGAAGACGCTCGGATCGAGGCCGAGGAGCTGACGACCCGCATCCTCGAGGCCAAAGACGCCTACTACGGACGCGACACCTCGCTCGTCGACGACGCGACCTACGACGGGTGGATGCGGCGTCTGGAAGAGCTGGAGCGCCTGCACCCCGAACTGCAGGGCCAGGACTCGCCGACGCAGATGGTGGGAGCGGCGGAGGCCACCGGTCTCGCCACGATCGAGCACGCCGAGCGCATGCTCAGCCTCGACAACGTGTTCTCCGTCGACGAGCTGCGGGAGTGGGCGGCCAAGACCCGCGCGGCGGCCGGTCGTGACGTCGACTGGCTCACCGAGCTCAAGATCGACGGACTCGCGATCAACCTCCGCTACGAGAACGGGGTGCTCACCTCCGCCGCCACACGCGGTGACGGCCGGGTGGGCGAGATCGTGACGGAGAACGCGCTCCGTCTGCCGGAGATCCCGCAGCGACTGCGTGGTGAGGGGCATCCGCCGATCGTCGAGGTCCGCGGCGAGGTGTTCATCCCGGTCGCGGCGTTCGAACGGCTCAACGCCGCGCAGGCCGCCTTCCGCGAGCGCGCCTACGCCGACGCGCTCGCCCGGTGGGAGGCACGCGGCGGCGTGAAGAAGCCGTTCGACGAGGAGAAGGCGCGCACGGCTGCGGCACGTCGGTTCCCCGCGTTCGCGAATCCGCGCAACGCCGCCAGCGGTGGTCTGCGCCAGCAGATCGACAAGAAGGACGGGCTCGAACTGGAGGCGGGGCTCCTGCGGATCGAGTCGCTCGCGCTGTACGTGCACGGCATCGGCGCCTGGGCACAGCCGCCGGTGGCCGCGCAGAGCCAGGTGTACGACCTGCTGGCCGAATGGGGCCTGCCGACGAGCCCGCACACGCGGGTGTGCCGCAGCATCGATGAGGTCGTCGACTTCGTGGAGTACTACGGCGAGCACCGGCACGACATCGAGCACGAGCTCGACGGGATCGTGGTGAAGGTCGACGAGCTGGAGCTGCATGACGAGCTCGGCGCGACCAGCCGGGCACCCCGGTGGGCGATCGCCTACAAGTACCCGCCCGAGGAGGTGCAGACGACGCTCCTCGACATCGTGGTGTCGGTCGGACGCACGGGCCGGGCGACCCCGTTCGCGGTGATGGCGCCCGCGCACGTCGCGGGGTCGGTCGTGCGTCAGGCCACGCTGCACAATAAGGACGTCGTGAAGGCCAAGGGCGTGCTCATCGGCGACACCGTGGTGCTGCGCAAGGCCGGTGACGTGATCCCCGAGGTGCTCGGGCCGGTCGTGGAGAAGCGGGACGGCACCGAGCGCGAGTTCGTGATGCCTGCCGACTGTCCGGAGTGCGGAACACCGCTGCGGCCGATGAAAGAGGGCGACATCGACCTGCGCTGCCCGAACGCGCGCTCGTGTCCCGCACAGGTTCGCGGGCGTGTCGAGCACATCGGGTCGCGCGGCGCGCTCGACGTCGAGGCGCTGGGCGAGGTCACGGCCGCGGCCCTCACGCAGCCGACGTCACCCGCCGTGCCGCCGCTGGAGACGGAGGCCGGGCTGTTCGCGCTGACGCTCGACCAGCTCGTGCCGATCGAGGTCGTGGTCCGGGATGCCGAGACCGGGCTGCCGCGTGAGGACGAGGACGGTCTCGTGAAGACGAGGGCGCCGTTCCGCCGGAACTCGACGGCGGCCGAGAGGAAGGCGGGGCGCGAGGGTCCCCAGCCCTCCTCGCAGGCGCTCACGCTCCTCGCCGAGCTCGAGAAGGCCAAGACGAAAGATCTGTGGCGACTCCTCGTCGCGCTGAACATCCGTCACGTGGGCCCGGTGGCGGCTCGAGCCCTCGCGCAGTGGTTCGGTTCGCTGGACGCGATCCGGGCGGCCTCCCGGGAGGAGCTCGCCGCGGTCGAGGGCGTCGGCGGGATCATCGCCGACTCGCTGCTCGCATGGTTCGAGGTCGACTGGCACCAGGAGATCGTGCGGCGCTGGAGCGAGGCGGGGGTGCAGTGGGCGACGCCGGGGCACCCGGGGCCCGGGGCTGCGGTCGCCGAGGGCGGAGTGCTCGACGGGCTCACGGTCGTCGCGACGGGTTCGCTCGACGGCTACACGCGCGAGGGAGCGCAGGAGGCGATCATCAAGGCGGGGGGCAAGGCCGCGTCGAGCGTGTCGAAGAAGACCGACTTCGTCGCGGCAGGTCCGGGCGCCGGCTCCAAGCTCGCGAAGGCCGAGGAACTGGGCATCCGCATCCTCGACGCTGCACAGTTCCACCTGCTGGTGACCGAGGGACCCGACGCCCTCGGCTGAACGGGTGCCCGCGGGTCAGGTGTCCGTGGGAGGCAGGAACTGCAGCAGCCGAGGGGAGTCGGCGAAGCCGAGCCCGCGGTACAGCGTCACGGCCTCCTCGCTCGCGTGCACGGTGACGCGTCCTGCGCCGAGGGACACCGCGTGAGCGCACGCCGCCGCGACCAGTGCTCGCCCGGTTCCGCGCCCGCGGTGCTCCGGCAGCACGAACACGCTCTGCACGTCGGCCGAGACCCGGTCCGCGGCCCCGGGGCGCGGCACCCGGGGGAGCATCGCGACCCAGGCGACCCCGACGGGCTCGCCGTCGTCCGCCCTCGCTACGAACGCCGAGTGCGTGTCCTCGTGGAGGCTCCACCAGGCGGCGAGCTCCGCCGTGAACTCGTCGAACGACCGTCCCGCCGTCAGCTCGTCCGGCACGTCCTGCCACTTGAGCAGCGCGAGCCCCGCGACGTCTCGGCGGTCCGCACGGTCGATACGCACGATCAGCTCTTGTGACGGGGCTTCCGGAACGGCTTGTCCTCGCGGGGACCGCGGGGTCCGCGATCGTCACGGTCATGGCGGTCACCGCGATAGCCGCGGCCCGCGCTGTCGTCGTTCCCGCGGTCGCGCGCAGCTCCCCGGCGTGCCCCGGGGCCACGGTCGGGCGCGATCTCGATCAGCCGCCCGGAGATGCGGGTGTCGCGGAGCTTCTCGAGGACGGCGGGGTCGAGGTTGGCCGGCAGTTCCACGATCGAGAAGTCGGGGCGGATGTTGATGGCGCCGAAGTCGTCGCGACCGAGGCCGCCCTCGTTCGCGAGCGCGCCGACGATCTGCCGCGGCTCCACGCGGTGCCGTCGTCCGACCTCGATGCGGTACGCCGCATAGTCTCCACGGCCCCGGCGTTCCCTGGGCTCACGCGTCTCCCGCGTGTCGCGCGGTGCGCGCTCACGCGGAGGACGGTTGTCGGCGGCGACCGCTCGGGCGAGCGGGTCGTCCGCGGGGTCGAGGAGGAGTGGACGCTCACCCTGCGCGACCACGGCGAGAGCCGCGGCGACATCGCTCTCCGGCACGTCGTGGTGGCGCACGTAGTGGGCGATGATGTCGCGGAACGCGTCGATGCGGGCGGTCTCGGACAGCGCGGTCGTGATGGCGTCGTCGAAGCGTGCGAGGCGCGTGGTGTTGACGTCCTCCGTGGTCGGCAGCTGCATCTGCGTCGGCGTCTGACGCGTGGCCTTCTCGATGTGCTTGAGCAGGTAGCGCTCGCGCGGGGTGATGAAGCTGATCGCGTCGCCGGTCCGCCCGGCGCGCCCGGTCCGGCCGATGCGGTGCACGTACGACTCGGTGTCGGTGGGGATGTCGAAGTTGATGACGTGGCTGATGCGCTCCACGTCGAGACCGCGCGCGGCGACGTCGGTCGCGACCAGGATGTCGAGCTTGCCGTCCTTGAGCTGGTTGACACTGCGCTCGCGCTGCACCTGGGGCACGTCGCCGTTGATCGCGGCGGCGGAGTAGCCGCGAGCGCGGAGCTTCTCCGCGAGCGTCTCGGTCTCGTTCTTGGTGCGGACGAAGACGATCATCCCGTCGAAGTTCTCCACCTCGAGGATGCGCGTGAGGGCGTCCACCTTCTGCGCGTACGACACCACGAGGTACCGCTGGGTGATGTTCGTGTTGGTCGCGGTCTTGGACTTGACCGTGATCTCCTCCGGGTCGCGGAGGTACTGCTGCGCGAGGCGTCGGATCTGGGCGGGCATCGTGGCGGAGAACAGCGCGACCTGCTTCTCCTCCGGCGTCTGGGCGAGGATCTGCTCGACATCCTCCGCGAAGCCCATCTTCAGCATCTCGTCCGCCTCGTCGAGCACCAGGTACTGCAGCTCCGAGAGGTCGAGCGTGCCCTTGGCGAGGTGGTCCATGATGCGACCGGGGGTTCCGACGACCACGTGCACACCGCGGCGCAGCGCCGACAGCTGCACGCCGTACCCCTGACCGCCGTACACGGGCAGCACGTGGACGCCCTTCATGCGTGAGGCGTACGACTCGAACGCCTCACACACCTGCAGCGCGAGCTCGCGCGTGGGGGCGAGCACGAGGGCCTGCGGGGTCTTCTGTGCGGTGTCGAGGCGCTCCAGCACGGGGAGCGCGAAGGCCGCGGTCTTGCCGGTGCCGGTCTGCGCCATGCCCACCACGTCGCGGCCCGACAGCAGGGTCGGGATCGTCGCGGCCTGGATCGGGGAGGGGGTCTCGTAGCCGAGGTCTCGGATGGCCTTGAGGACGGGCCCGGTGATGCCGAGCTCCTCGAATCCGGGGGTTGCGGGGGACTCGTCGGGGGCGTCGGTGGGCACTGCGTCTTCAGGGGTCACTTCCCAAGGGTAGCGCGCGCCGGCCGCCACCACCTGTGCAGACGGCTCAGGCGCCGGTGGTGAGCGCGAGCAGCTTCTCCTTGACCTGGCGGCGCAGGACCTTGCCGATGAGCGACTTCGGCAGCTCGTCGACCACGAACACGCGGCGCGGCACCTTGTACGGGGTGAGGATGCTGCGGGCGTACGCGCGGATCGCTTCGACGTCGACGTCGGCTCCGCCGTCGACGACGATCGCGGCGACGACCTCCTCGCCCGAGTGCTCGCTGGGCAGTCCGACGACGGCGGCGTCCACGACCGACGGGTGCTGCCGCAGCGCGTTCTCGACCTCGGTGGGGGCGACGTTGAAGCCGCCGGTGATGATCAGCTCCTTGATGCGGTCGACGATGCGGACGAAGCCGGCCTCGTCGATCGTGACGATGTCTCCCGTGCGGTACCAGCCGTCGACGAACACGGCGTCGGTCTCCTCCGGCTTGCCGTAGTAGCCGGAGAACACCTGCGGGCCGCGGACGACGAGCTCGCCCGCCGACCCCGCCGGTACGTCCTGCGTCGGGTCCTCAGGGTCGACCACGCGGCACTCCGTTCCGGGGAGGGGGAGGCCGACGGTGCCCGGCACGCGGTTGTCGGCCACGGGGTTCGCCATCAGCACGGGCGAGCACTCGCTCAGCCCGTAGCCCTCGACGAGGTACCCGTGGGTCGCGGCCTCGAAGGGGACGACCAGGTCGTGCGGCAGGGCCATCGCCCCGGAGATCGCGACCTCGATGCCGTCCAGGGAGACGCCCTTCGCCTGCGCGGCCGCGAGCAGCCGGTCGGCGATCGGGGGCACGAGCGGGAGGAAGGTGGCGGGGTGCTTCTTGACGACATCGAGCACGAGGTCGGGGTCGAACTTGGGGAACAGCACGAGCCGCGCCCCCATCGACATCGCGAACGTGAGGCACAGCGTCAGCCCGTAGGCGTGGAACATCGGCAGCACGGCGTACACCACGCAGCCCTTGCCGCGCTGGATCGACGGCACCCATGCCTGCGCCTGCGCCGCGTTCGCCAGCAGGTTGCGGTGCGTCAGCGCGGCGCCCTTCGGAGTTCCGGTGGTGCCCGAGGTGTACTGGATGATCGCGAGGTCGTCCGTGTTCGGTCTCGGATGCGACGCCGGAAGCGGGTCGGAGGCCACGAGCGAGTCCCACACCACGGTTCCGCGCACGCGCTCGGTCAGCGCTGCCCTGGACTCGCGCGCCTTCGCGACGGGCAGCCGCAGAGCGAAGCGGGTGAGGGCGGGCATCGCGCGCGTCACGTCGACGGAGACGAGGTTCGTCACGGCGAGGTCGGCGGGGAAGTCCTGCACGGTGGCGACGACCTTGTTCCACACGATCGCGTGCTTGGCGCCGTGATCCTCGAACTGCTTCCGCAGCTCGCGCGGCGTGTAGAGCGGGTTGTGCTCGACGACGACGGCGCCCAGACGCAGCACGGCGTAGAAGGCGATGATGTGCTGTGGGCAGTTCGGCAGCACGATCGCGACCGGGTCGCCCGCACGCACGCCGAGGTCGCGGAGTCCGGTGGCGGCCCGGTCGATCGCATCTTGCAGTCGGGCGTACGTGGTCTCGCGGCCGAAGAACTGCAGCGCGGGAGCGTCGGGGTAGTCGCGGGCGGACGCGGCGACGATGTCGACGAGGGAACCGGTGACGGGGGCGAGATCCTCGGGGACGCCGTCGGCGTAGCTGGCGATCCACGGGCGAGGAGGCTGGAACGTGCTCACGCGCCCAGCTTAGGCGCGCCGCGACGCGCCGAGCGGGCGACGGCACCCCAACTAGACTGGGGTCGTGTCTGAAATCACCCCTGATCTTGTGCGCCATCTCGGCGTGCTCGCGCGCATCCAGCTGAACGACGACGAGGTGACGCGGCTCACGGGCCAGCTCGACGCCATCGTCGACAACATCGCCAAGGTGTCGGAGGTGGCCACGGCCGACGTCGCCGCCACGAGCCACCCGATCCCCTTGAGCAACGTCTTCCGTCCAGACGTCGTCGGGCAGACGCTCACGCACGAGCAGGTGCTGCAGAACGCCCCCGACGCCGCCGACGGCCGCTTCCGGGTGACCGCGATCCTGGGAGAAGAGCAGTGAGCGACATCATCCGGCTGACTGCGGCGGAACTCGCCGACAAGCTCGCGGCGCGTGAGGTCTCCAGCGTCGAGGCCACCCAGGCGCACCTGGACCGTATCGCCGCGGTCGACGGCGACGTGCACGCGTTCCTCCACATCAACGAGCACGCGCTCGACGCGGCCGCTGCCGTCGACGCACGCCGTGCGGCAGGGGAGGAGCTCGGCCCGATCGCCGGGGTCCCGCTCGCCATCAAGGATGTCCTGGTCACCACCGACCAGCCGACCACCAGCGGCTCGCGCATCCTCGAGGGCTACCGGTCGCCGTACGACGCGACCGTCGTCGCCCGCTCGCGCGCGGCCGGTCTCATCCCGCTCGGCAAGACGAACATGGACGAGTTCGCCATGGGCTCGTCGACGGAGCACTCCGCGTACGGCCCGACGCGGAACCCCTGGGATCTCGACCGGATCCCCGGTGGATCCGGCGGCGGTTCGGCCGCCGCCGTGGCCGCGTTCGAGGCCCCGCTCGCGCTCGGCTCGGACACGGGCGGCTCGATCCGTCAGCCTGCTCACGTGACCGGCACGGTCGGGGTGAAGCCCACGTACGGCGGAGTCAGCCGCTACGGCGCGATCGCCCTCGCGTCGAGCCTCGACCAGGTCGGCCCGGTCACCCGCACGGTGCTCGACGCCGGTCTGCTGCACGATGCGATCGGCGGCCACGACTCGAAGGACTCGACGTCGCTCGACGAGCGGTGGCCGTCGTTCGCCGCTGCAGCGCGTGAAGGTGCGAGCGGGGACGGCCTCAGAGGTCTCCGCGTCGGTGTCATCCGTGAGCTTCCCGACAGCGGCTTCCAGCCGGGGGTCGCCGCGTCGTTCCGCAGCGCCCTCGCGCTCCTGGAGGCTCAGGGCGCCGAGATCGTCGAGATCGACGCGCCGCACTTCGAGTACGGCGTCGCCGCGTACTACCTGATCCTCCCGGCGGAGGCGTCCAGCAACCTGGCGAAGTTCGACTCGGTCCGCTTCGGTCTGCGCGTGACGCCGGAGGGCAACCCCACGGTCGAGGACGTCATGTCCGCCACGCGCGACGCCGGATTCGGCGACGAGGTGAAGCGACGCATCATCCTCGGCACCTACGCGCTGTCCGCGGGCTACTACGACGCGTACTACGGCAGCGCCCAGAAGGTCCGCACGCTCATCCAGCAGGACTTCGCCGCCGCCTTCTGCCAGGTCGACGTGATCGCCACGCCTTCGGCGCCGACCACGGCGTTCAAGCTCGGCGAGAAGATCGACGATCCGCTGCAGATGTATCTCAACGACATCACCACGATCCCCGCGAACCTCGCGGGTGTGCCCGGCATCTCGATCCCGAGCGGCCTGTCCGACGACGACGGCCTGCCCGTGGGCATCCAGTTCCTGGCTCCGGCGAGGGAGGATGCCCGTCTCTACCGCGTGGGAGCGGCGCTGGAGACGCTCCTCGTCGACTCGTGGGGGGCACCGCTCCTCACCCGCGCACCGCAGCTCGCAGGAGGGAACCGCTGATGGCCGCCGCAGCCAAGCTGATGGACTTCGACAGGGCTCTCGAGCTGTTCGAGCCTGTGCTCGGGTTCGAGGTGCACGTCGAGCTCAACACGAACACCAAGATGTTCTCCAACGCGCCGAACCCGGCGAACGAGGCGTATCACGCCGCCGAGCCCAACACGCTCATCGCCCCGGTCGACCTCGGTCTGCCCGGGTCGCTGCCGGTCGTGAACGAGACGGCCGTGCGCTCGTCGATCAGCCTCGGACTCGCACTGGGCTGCTCGATCGCGGAGTCGAGCCGGTTCGCGCGAAAGAACTACTTCTACCCCGACCTCGGCAAGAACTACCAGATCTCGCAGTACGACGAGCCGATCGCGTTCGAGGGGTCGGTCGAGGTGGAGCTCGAAGACGGCACCATGGTGACCATCCCGATCGAGCGCGCGCACATGGAGGAGGACGCGGGCAAGCTCACCCACATGGGCGGCGCGACCGGACGCATCCAGGGCGCGGAGTACTCGCTGGTCGACTACAACCGCGCAGGGGTGCCGCTGGTGGAGATCGTCACCAAGACGATCTTCGGCACCGAGCACCGGGCGCCGGAGGTGGCGAAGGCGTACGTGGCGGCGATCCGCGACATCGTGCGCGGTCTGGGCATCTCGGAGGCCCGGCTGGAGCGGGGCAACCTGCGCTGCGACGCCAACGTGTCGCTGCGTCCGCGGGGGCAGGAGAAGCTCGGCACGCGTACCGAGACGAAGAACGTCAACTCGATGCGCTCCGTGGAACGCGCCGTCCGGTACGAGATCCAGCGCCAGGCGCAGATCCTCGCCGACGGCGGCACGATCATCCAGGAGACCCGCCACTGGCACGAGGACACCGGCACCACCTCGCCGGGCCGTCCGAAGTCCGACGCGGACGACTACCGGTACTTCCCCGAGCCGGACCTCCTCCCGGTGCAGCCCGCCCCGGAGCTGATCGAGGAGCTGCGCGCGGCACTGCCCGAGCAGCCCGTCGCCCGGCGCCGCCGGCTCATGGCCGAGTGGGGTTTCACGCCGCTCGAGTTCCAGGACGTCCGCAACGGCGGCCTGCTCGAGGCCGTCGAGGCGACGATCGCGGCGGGCGCGTCGCCGGCGACCGCGCGCAAGTGGTGGACGGGTGAGATCAGCCGCCTGGCGAACGCGCAGGAGAAGGACGCTACGGAACTAATCACCCCGGAGAACGTCGCAGCGTTGCAGAAGCTCGTCGACGAGGGGACCCTCACCGACAAGCTCGCCCGTCAGGTGCTCGAGGGCGTCATCGCCGGCGAGGGCAGTCCGCAGCAGGTGGTCGATGCCCGGGGCCTGGCCGTGGTGTCCGACGACGGCGCGCTCGTCGCGGCGATCGATGAGGCCCTCGCCGCACAGCCCGACGTGATGGCGAAGATCCAGGACGGCAAGGTGCAGGCCGCCGGTGCGATCATCGGTGCGGTCATGAAGGCCATGAAGGGTCAGGCCGACGCCGCACGCGTGCGCGAGCTCATCCTCGAGCGCGCTGCCCAGTAGCCGTCTCTCCCGGGCCTCGTGTCCGGGGCCCGGGAGAGAATGGATGCATGGGACACGGTGACGGCAGAGGGCGCATGGTGTCCGCGGCCGATGCCGACGACACCGGAACCCGCATCCTGCATGTCGACATGGACGCGTTCTACGCCGCGGTCGAGGTGCTCGACGATCCGAGTCTGCGGGGCCTGCCCCTCATCATCGGCTCGCCGGACGGTCGTTCCGTCGTCTCCAGTGCCTCGTACGAGGCGCGGCGCTACGGCGTGCGGTCCGCGATGCCCGTCTCGCAGGCTCTCCGCCTGTGCCCGACGGCCAGGGTGGTACCGCCGCACTTCCCCCGCTATCAGGCGGTCTCGCGCCAGGTGATGGCGATCTTCGAGTCGTTCACCCCGCTGGTGGAGCCCCTGTCCGTCGATGAGGCGTTCCTCGATGTGCAGGGCGTGCGTCGGCTGTGGGGGAGCCCGGCGAGGATCGCCGCGCAGATCCGGGAGCGCGTCTCGGCGGAGGTCGGCATCACGTGCTCTGTGGGCGTGGCCGAGACGAAGCACGTCGCCAAGATGGCGTCGACGATCGCGAAACCCGACGGCATGCTCGTGGTATCGGCCGCGGAGACGCTCGACTTCCTGGCCCCGCGGTCGGTGCGCGCGTTGTGGGGTGTGGGGCCGAAGGCGGCGGAGGCGCTGGAGGCGCGAGGCATCCGTACGATCGGCGACATCAGGGCGACCACGGCCGACATGCTCGACCGTGCAGTGGGCCCGGCGCTGAGTGCGCGGCTGGCGCAGCTCTCGTGGGGCCGGGATGCGCGGGCGGTGGACACCGAGCGCGTGGAGAAGAGTATCGGACACGAGGAGACGTTCGACGTCGATGTCGACGACCGCGCGTTCCTGCGTGCGGAGCTGTTGCGGCTGGCCGATCGCGTGGGCGCGCGGTTGCGTCGTGCCGGGTGGGAGACGTCGACCGTGTCGATCAAGATCCGCTTCGCCGACTTCCGCACGGTCACCCGGTCGCAGACCCTGAGCGACCCGACAGCCGTGAGCCAGCGCATCGGGGAAGCGGCGCAGACTCTGTTCGAGCAGATCGATCGGCGCGATCCGATCCGTCTGGTCGGCGTGCGGGCCGAGAGACTGCAGCCGGCGGGCGGCTCCGCCCTGGCGCTCTGGGACGACGACGAGGACTGGCGCCGCGTGGAGGGGGCGGTGGACGAGGCGATCGCCCGCTTCGGGACGGCGACGATCAGCCGCGCGCGTCACATCGGTCGCGGCGAGGGTCGCGGGGCCGCGCGGCATCCGAAAGACCACGGCATCGCGGATTGAGGGGCGCGCACGCGGGCGGGGTCGGCTACCGTGGGAGCATGCCGAACATTGCACTGGAACTCGGGAAGCAGGTCGCGTCCTTCGGCGTGAAGAGCGCGTACGGTGAGCCGCAGGATGTCGACGGCGTGAGCGTGACGCCGGTCGCATTCACCTACTCCGGTTTCGGGGGCGGCAGCGGCGACGGTGCCGAGGGCGGCGGTGGGGGCGGTGTCTCGATTCCCGTCGGCGTCTACGTGCGCCGCGAGGAGGGGCTCCGCTTCGAGCCGAACATCGTGACGCTGCTCGTCGTGGCGGTGCCCTTCGTGTGGGTCACCGGTCGTGCCCTCACGCGCATCATCCGTGCCCTCAAGAAGTGACGATCCCGTCGCGGCGGCGCTTCGCCAGGCCGCGGCACTGATCGCGCAGGACATCCGCGTCCTCGCTGCGGCGAACCCGATGGTGGTCATCGACGGCGGGAGCGGTGCTGGCAAGACCTCGCTGGCGGAGCTGCTCGCGCGGAACTGGCCGCTCGTCGGACGGGTGCAGGTCATCGCCCTCGACTCGCTGTACCCGGGCTGGGACGGCCTGGAGTCCGGCGTGGAGCGAGCGGTGGACGGAATCCTGCGGCCGCACGGGCGGGGCCTGCTCGGCTCCTGGCGTCGGTGGGACTGGGAGCAGAACACGGAGGCGGAGAGTCATGCCGTCGACCCATCGCTCGGTGTGATCGTCGAAGGCAGCGGCATCCTCCGTCCGTCGACGGCCGACCTCGCCGATGTCCGCATCTGGGTGGAGGCGGGGGAGGAGTCGCGAAAGGCGCGCGCGCTCGCGAGGGACGGCGACACGTACCGACCGCACTGGGAGCGGTGGGCGGCGCAGGAGCGTCAGCACCTCCTGCAGCACCACCCGCGCGAGCTGGCGACGCGCATCGTCACGGTGCCGTGACCGCCGGTATCCGGTCTCAGGCCCCGATGTCGTCGGCCGCTTCGATGAGCAGTTCGAGCCGGTAGCCGAGCCAGTCGTACACGGCCATCGCCTCACCACCCGCGACGGGCTCCTCCACGGTGAGGCCGAGCCGCGTCGCGATCACCAGACGGATGGCGGTGAGGGTGCGCAGCCAGGCGTCGATGTCGCTTCGCCGGATCGTCACCTCCCGGGGCTCGCGGGCCTGTTCCGGCGTGAGCGGCGCCTCCGGGTCGAAGGCGGAGAGCGCCGACCGCACGGTGCGCGCATCCAGGACACGCCGGTCGGTCACGTCGTCGCGAGTGGCCGCTGCGAACGCGGCGGCGGCCCCCTCGTCGTCGGGATAGGGGTTGGGCGTCAGTCGGGCGATCGCGGGGTCATTCGGATCCTGCTCGGCGATGAGGGCGAGGAAGTCGTCGACGATCCGCAGGAGCTGGGCGCCCTCGATGGCGGCGACGGTGAGGATGAGGGGGGCGGTCATGCGGATGCCTTCCGCACGGTCGCCCAGAGCCCGTAGTCGTGCATCGCCTGCGCGTGGACCTCCATCGTCTCGCGCGGCCCTGTCGCCACGATCGCGTGGCCCTCGTTGTGCACGGCGAGCATGAGTGCGGTGGCGTGCTCCTCGGTGTAGCCGAAGTAGGTGCGGAAGACACGGACCACGTAGCTCATGAGGTTCACCGGGTCGTTCCAGACGACGACCTGCCAGGGCTCGAGCGGTGCGGCGGACAGATCCGTGCTCTCGTCGAGATCGGGGAGTGCCGTGCTCATCGTCACGCCCATCCCAGCTCGTGCAGGTGCGCATCGTCGATGCCGTGGAAGTGCGCGATCTCGTGCACGAGCGTCGTGTGGATCTCGTCGCGCAGTTCATCGAGGGTCTCGCACTGGGCGAGGTGCGGCTCGCGGTAGACGATGATCCGATCCGGGAGTTCGCCCATGCCGTACTGTGTGCGTTCCGTCAGTGCGAGACCGTCGTACATCCCCAGCAGGTCGAGACTGCCGTCCTCGGGGCGGTCCTCGACCACGAACACGACGTTGTCGAGGCGGTCCACCATGTCGTCGGGCAGCAGGTCCAGCTCCTCGATCACGAGGGCCTCGAATGCGCCGGCGTCCATGTCCATCCAGACCAGCCTAGGGGCCATTCGGGACACCGGTCAGTGCAGCAGGACCAGCAGCGCTGCCACGAGGATGAACAGGCCGCCGAAGACGCCGTTGAGGATGCACTGCCCGCGCGGCGAGGCCGTCAGGCGGCGGAAGGGCCGGGCCGCCACCGCGAAGAACCCCCACATCACCAGCACGTCGACCACGACGACCGTCGCGATCAGCGCGAGGTACTGGGGAAGCTGTGGCTGGTCGAGCCGGATGAACTGAGGAATGAACGCGAGGAAGAAGACGATCGCCTTGGGGTTGAGCAGGTTGACCCAGAAGCCCCGGCGCATCATCGGCCAATGGCTCTCGTGCGCCGGTGCGGGGATGGGCGCGTCGTCGAGCGGTGGTGTCGGGCGGCTGAGGATGAGGCGGAGGCCGAGGAAGACGAGGTAGGCGGCGCCCGCGTAGCGGATGAGGGTGAACAGCACCTCGGATCGGGAGACGAGCAGACCGACGCCCGCGGCGACGATCACGACGTGAACGATCAGAGCGATCTGCTGGCCGATGATGCCCCAGATGGAGCGCCGCCAGCCCTGCGACAGGGAGTTCGACATCGTGTTGATCGCGCCAGCGCCGGGCGTGAAGCTGATCACCACCGACGCGGTGAGGAGCGAGAACCAGACCGCCAGTGACACGGCTCCAGTCTAGAGCCGCAGGGCAGCGTCGATCCGCGCCTCGAAACGGAAGAAGCCCGGTTCCGAGGAACCGGGCTTCTTCTCTCCGGGTGAGTAACGGGGCTTGAACCCGCGACCTCCTGGACCACAACCAGGCGCTCTACCAACTGAGCTATACCCACCATGCGCCCGCCTGCGCGGGCAACCCTACGAGTCTATTACATGTTCGAGGTGAACTCCGACACGGTGCGCGTCGCGATCTCCTTGGCGTCGTCGCTCGACGGACCCGGCTCGTCGACGAACACGGCCTCCCGGTAGTAGCGGAGCTCACGGATGGACTCGAGGATGTCGGCGAGGGCCCGGTGTCCGCCGTCCTTGGCCGGGGCCTGGAAGAACACCCGGGGATACCAGCGCCGGGAGAGCTCCTTGATGCTCGACACGTCCACGTTGCGGTAGTGCAGCCACTGGTCGACCTGCGGCATGTACTTGGCGAGGAACATGCGGTCGGTGCCGATCGTGTTGCCTGCGAGGGGTGCCTTGCGCTCGAGCGGGACGAAACGACGGATGTAGGCGAGCGTCTGCTCCTCGGCCTCCGCGAGCGTGACGCCCCGCGGGATCTCCTCGATCAGCCCGGAGGTCTCGTGCATCTTCGTGACGAAGTCGTTCATGTGGGACAGCGCCTGATCGCTCGGCTTGATCACGACCTGGAATCCGGGGTCGAGGGGACGCAGCTCGAAGTCGGTGACGACGACCGCGATCTCGACGAGCTCATCCACGGAGAGATCGAGGCCCGTCATCTCACAGTCGATCCAGACCAGGCGATCGTTCTCGGAGGCAGCTACCATGTCGTCATCCTATCGAGGGCACCGACATCGCCCGCCTGCCCGCGGTACGGTAGGACTGTCCGCCTCCGTAGCTCAGGGGATAGAGCAGGAGCCTTCTAATCTCTTGGTCGCAGGTTCGAATCCTGCCGGGGGCGCTTCCGATCGACGTAGCGACGGCATCAGCAGTGGCGAAGCGCGGCCACGGCATCGTCGGCACGCCAGAACTCTCCGATCAGCCGGAAGCGGCCGGTCGCGAGGTGCAGCCGCTCCGCCCGGTAGCGCAGACCGAGCGGGTCCGGCACGATCCTCAGGTGACCGAGGACATACTCCCGCGAGTCCTGAACCCGCCACAGGTGGTCGGCGGCGCGGACGAGATGCTCCTTCTCCGAGGAGAGACGAGGTGCGGCGAAGGGCACCTCGGGGGCCGTGGCGGACGTTCGTTCAGACATCGATTTCTCCCTTCCTGCATCAACGCTAGGACGGGCCACCGACATTCGCGCCGCGCCGGGACACGCGTCTGACCGGGCTCTTCCTCCACGCTTCGTCGATGTCGGCGATGCGTCCCCACAGCGCGTGGATGCGTCAGTCGATGCTCCTGCCGTCACCGCAGGCTGGAGACATCCGGAGAGGCTCCGGCGACAGAAGGAGAACAGCATGACCGAGATGATCACCGTCGTGGGGCGAGTGGCGACCGATCCGCATCAGGGGCACACCGGCGCGGGGGTGCCCGTCACCAACTTCCGGCTGGCGAGCACGCACCGCCGCTTCGAACCGACGACCCAGACCTGGGTCGACTCCGAGACCAACTGGTTCTCCGTGGCGGCGTTCCGGCAGCTCGGTCAGAACGCCAGGGCGTCGCTGCGGGTGGGCGACAGCATCGTCGTGACCGGCCGCCTGCGCATCCGGGCCTGGGAGAGCAATGGGAAGCAGGGCACGAGTGCCGACATCGAAGCCGACGCGATCGGGCACGACCTGCGGTGGGGGACGACCGCGTTCCGGCCGTCGCCGAGACGCTCTCCGGAGACCGTGGCGGAGGGAGAGAAGGATGGGGAGCAGTCTCCCGGTGCCGACTCCGCGAGTGGAGGCGCGCGGACGACGGCGAGTGGCCGAACCGGAGACGATCTGGGTGACCTGTGGGGCATCGACGGTTCCGGGGACGGGGGTGCGGCGACGGACCAGGCGTTCCCCGACGGCTTCCTCGGAGCGGGAGCCAGGGTGTCGGCGGGGCAGTAGGGGCAGGCGCGCAGCGTCAGCCACGCACCGTCAGCACGCCGGGCTGTGGGTGTGGGCGACGTAGACTCGGCTCGTGCTCCGAACGGCCCCGTCACTCGCCCGCACCGCCCGCGCGTTCGTCGGAGCCGGTGCGATCCTCGTCCTCCTCGTCGGATGCACGGCCGCCGCCGGCGAGCATCCGACGCCGCCGAGCTCCCTGTCGCCCTCGCCCGCGGATACGGCGACGGCGTCGCCGGCACTGCAGCCCGAGGGCACCGCGGAAGACAATCTTCCGTATTTCCGGGCGATCGCGGAGGGTGTGTGGGCCTCGGAACAGCGGGCGGAGGGTCGGGCCTATATCGACGCGCTGGTGGCCGGGGGCTTCGATCGCACCGCCATGCAGGTCACGCCCGACCAGACCACCGTGGGCAACCCGGTGGAAAGCCTCCAGTTCTCGGTGCGCTGGGGAGAGGAATCCTGCCTGGTGGGACAGGTCGGTCCCTCGACGGGACAGGTGGTGGCCGTCGTCATGCCCCAGCTCGCCGAGGGACGCTGCCTGGTCGGGACGACGCGTCCGATCGACTGGTGATGCTTCGGTCACGAACCCTGCCGCCGACGGCCGGTAGGCTGGAGTGTCGATCTTCGACGCCAACAGAAGGAGCGGTTTTCGGTGGCTGAGTACATCTACTCGATGGTGCGTGCGCGCAAGGCGGTGGGCGAGAAGCTCATCCTCGACGACGTCACGATGGCGTTCCTTCCCGGAGCGAAGATCGGCATGGTCGGCCCCAACGGCGCCGGCAAGTCGACGATCCTGAAGATCATGGCCGGGCTCGACACGCCGTCCAACGGCGAGGCGAAGCTGTCGCCCGGCTATTCGGTCGGGATCCTCATGCAGGAGCCGGAGCTGGACGAGTCGAAGACCGTGCTGGAGAACATCCAGGACGGCATCGCGATCAAGGCGAAGCTCGACCGCTTCAATGAGATCTCGGCGCTGATGGCCGATCCCGATGCGGACTTCGATGCGCTGCTCGCCGAGATGGGCACCCTGCAGGAGGAGATCGACGCGGCCGACGGCTGGGACCTCGACTCCCAGCTCGAGCAGGCCATGGACGCACTGCGCACGCCCCCCGGCGACGCCGCGATCGCCCCCCTCTCCGGCGGAGAGAAGCGACGTGTCGCCCTCGCCAAGCTCCTGCTGCAGAAGCCGGATCTGCTGCTCCTCGACGAGCCGACCAACCACCTGGACGCGGAGAGTGTGCTGTGGCTCGAACAGCACCTGCAGTCGTACAAGGGCGCCGTCATCGCCATCACCCACGACCGGTACTTCCTCGATCACGTGGCCGAGTGGATCGCGGAGGTCGACCGCGGTCGGCTGATCGGCTACGAGGGCAACTACTCGACCTACCTGGAGAAGAAGGCCGAGCGTCTCGACATCCAGGGCAAGAAGGACGCGAAGCTCGCCAAGCGCCTCAAGGACGAGCTCGAATGGGTCCGTTCCAGCGCCAAGGGTCGCCAGACGAAGTCGAAGGCGCGACTCGCGCGCTACGAGGAGATGGCCGCGGAGGCGGAGCGGACGCGGAAGCTCGACTTCGAGGAGATCCAGATCCCCGCGGGGCCGCGTCTGGGCAACGTGGTGATCGAGGCGAAGAACCTGCAGAAGGGCTTCGACGGACGCTCGCTGATCGATGGCCTCAGCTTCAGCCTTCCGCCGAACGGCATCGTCGGCGTGATCGGTCCGAACGGCGTCGGCAAGACCACGCTGTTCAAGACCATCGTCGGTCTCGAGCCCCTCGACGGCGGCGACCTGAAGATCGGCGAGACGGTCAAGATCAGCTACGTCGACCAGTCGCGCTCGTCGATCGACCCGAACAAGACGCTGTGGGAGGTCGTCTCCGACGGGCTCGACTTCATCACGGTCGGCAAGACGGAGATCCCCTCGCGGGCCTACGTGTCGAAGTTCGGCTTCAAGGGTCCTGACCAGCAGAAGAAGGCCGGTGTGCTCTCGGGCGGTGAGCGCAACCGACTGAACCTCGCGCTGACGCTCAAGGAGGGCGGCAACCTGCTGCTTCTCGACGAGCCGACCAACGACCTCGACGTCGAGACGCTCAGCTCGCTGGAGAACGCCCTGCTCGAGTTCCCCGGCTGCGCGGTGGTCATCACCCACGACCGGTGGTTCCTCGACCGCATCGCGACGCACATCCTGGCGTACGAGGGCACCGACGAGAAGCCCGACCAGTGGTACTGGTTCGAGGGCAACTTCGAGGCCTACGAGCAGAACAAGATCGAGCGCCTCGGGCCCGACGCGGCCAAGCCGCACCGGTCGACCCACCGCAAGCTCACGCGCGACTGACCCGATGACTGCGCCTTCGCCGGGAACCCGCCTGCACATCCCGATCCACCTCCGCTGGGGGGATCTGGACGCGTTCAACCACGTCAACAACACCTCGATGCTCAAGCTGCTCGAGGAGGCGCGCGTCCGCGCGTTCTGGCGGGCGGGTCCCGGCGAGGAGGCGCCGTCCACGGCGGTGCTCGACTCCGGCATCGACGAGGGCATCCTGACGCTGATCGCCCGGCAGGAGATCGAGTACCTCGCGCCAGTGCCGTATCAGCGTCGACCGCTCGAGGTGCAGATGTGGTTCGGCAAGCTCGGCGGGTCCAGTGTCGAGGTCTGCTACGAGGTGCACAACGACCCGGCCGCGGAGCCGCGGGTGCTGTACGCGCGGTCGACAGCAGTGATCGTGCTCGTCGAGGCCGCGACGGGTCGCCCCACGCGACTCACCTCCGAGATGCGCGAGGCCTGGGAGCCGTACGTCGGCCCCTCCATCGAGTACGCGCACCGCTGACCTCGACGGCCGTGTGACCCGCGCCGAACGCTCGGATCAGGATGCCTCCGACGGCACGCGGATCATGATCTCCTGCGCCACGCTCGCCACCAGCGAGCCGTCGCGCGTGTAGATCCGCCCGGTGGCCAGCCCGCGCCCGCCGCGCGCGTTCGGGGACTCCTGCGCGTACAGCAGCCACTCGTCGACGCGCGCGGGACGGTGCCACCACATCGCGTGATCGAGGCTCGCGACCTTGAGTCCCTGGTGTGCCCACGAGACCCCGTGCGCGCGCAGGATGGACTCCTGGATCGTCATGTCGCTGAGGTACGCCAGTGCCGCGCGATGCAGCCGCTGGTCGTCGGGGAGCGGAGCGCGCAGTCGCATCCAGACGGCCTGACGCGGGACCCGGGCATCGTCGTTGGGGAGGTACAGCGGCGACTCGACGTGACGGATGTCCGCGGCGCGATCGGTGAGCATCCGCCGCGCGCCCCCGGTGAGTCCGGGAACGCGATCCTCGTCGGGGGACAGCGTCTCCGGGTCGGGCACGCCCTCGGGCATGGGCTCCGCGTGCTCGACTCCCGGATCCGCATCCTGGAAGGACGCGATCATCGAGAAGATCGGCACCCCGTTCTGGTACGCCTGCGTGCGGCGCGTCGAGAATGAGCGGCCGTCATGGATGCGGTCGACGGCGATCGTGATGCCCTGACTCGCGTCACCGGGCCGCAGGAAATAGCCGTGCATCGAATGGACGGCGCGATCCTCCGGCAGGGTGCGCTCCGCCGCGAGGAGCGTCTGCGCCAGCACCTGGCCTCCGTAGATGCGGCCGCTCGGCATCGGGTGCGAGGAGCCCGTGAAGATGTCCTCGGTCGTCCGGGCCTGGGTGGCGTCGAGGTCGAGAACCTCGAGGAGTCGATCGACGGTCTGGATGGCGTGGTCGTCCGCGCTCATGGGTTCCTCTCCGCGACCGCAGGCGCCGCACCTCTTGGTAGTTTAGAACGCGTGCCGCCTACGCTCCTGCTCGCCGATGCCGACACGGCGAAGGATGTCCTGACGTTCGTGGGCCGCGCCGGTCGCGCGGGTGACGGGGGAGTACGACTTCAGGCCTCGCGCGGGGTCCTGGCGCTGACCACGGCCGTGCTCTCGCCGCAGACCCTGTTCGATCAGACCCCCACGATCCTCGCGATGCGTATCGTGCACGCGGACCCTGAGCTCGAATGCGACCTGGTCGTCGACAGCCTGTCGCCCGCCGACACCCCCGAACGCCTCATGCTGCCGGACACCGGCCTGTCGCCGTCCTGGGCCGGGGTATCCCCGCCGCGCCAGGGCTGGACCGTGGAGGCGTCGCTGGAGGCGTCCGTCGTCGCGCAGCGCGCACAGTGGGGGATCTCCGCCGTGGCGCGGGGTGCGGGCGCCGGCTCGGGCGAGGAAGCGGTTCGCGCGCTCCGGGCGGCCATCTGGGGCGAGCCCGACGACGATCTCGGCGGGCTGCCGCGCGGTGTGGCGTTCGCCGCAGACGCCATGGGCTTCATCTCGGGCGAGGAACAGGTCGGGGTGTCGCGCGCCGGTCGCTGGTCGCGGCTCGCCTTCCGTCGCGGGCATGTGCTGGCACGAGGCCCCGTGGCGTCCGGGCTCACGGGCGTGCGGGCCACCGGCACCCGAGCCTGACGGCGCTGCCACCTCGGAGCGACGGGATGAGCGCCAGGGCCTGATGGGGCGGCCGCAGCGCCGGCGTGACCCGAGGGGGCGAGCCACGCTCGTCGATCGACCGCGCCGGGGCGTATCCGAGGGTTTCGCCACGAGCCCCGTGGCGCGGGGTCAGTCCGCCGCCGCGGCGGCCGACCTTCCCGCCTGTCGCCCGGAGAACAGGCACCCGCCGAGGAACGTGCCCTCCAACGCCCGGTACCCGTGGACACCGCCACCGCCGAAGCCGCTCGCCTCGCCCGCGGCGAACAGGCCAGGGATCGGGATGCCCTGGGCGTCCAGCGCACGACCGTCGAGGTCGGTGTGGATGCCGCCGAGCGACTTGCGGGTGAGGACGTGCAGCTTGACCGCGATCAACGGGCCGGCGGCCGGGTCCTGCAGCCGGTGCGGCGCTGCCGTCCGGATGAGCTTGTCACCGCGGTAGCCGCGCATCGAGCGCAGCATGCCGATCTGGGCATCCTTGGTGAACTCGTTCTCGATCTCGCGGTCGCGCGCGACCACCTCGCGCCGCACGGTGTCGATGTCGAGCAGCTCGCCACCGTCATGCCGGCTCATCTGCTCCAACAGCGACTCCAGGTCGTTCTCGACGATGAAGTCCTGTCCCTCGTCGAGGAACGCCTGGACGGGGCCGGTCGGTCCCTTGGCGAGCCGCGACTTCAGCAGCAGCCCCACATCCTTGCCAGTGAGGTCGGGGTTCTGCTCGCTGCCGGACAGGGCGAACTCCTTCTCCACGATCTGCCGCGACGTGACGAACCAGGAGTGGTCGTGACCGGTGCGCCGGAGGTGCGCGAGCGTCCCGAGCGTGTCGAACCCGGGGAACAGCGGCACGGGGAGGCGCGCGCCCGTCGCGTCGAGCCACAGGGACGAGGGGCCGGGGAGGATGCGGATGCCGTGCGCGGGCCACACCGGATGCCAGTTCGTGATCCCCTCCACGTAATGCCACATGCGGTCGCCGTTGATCAGGCGGGCGCCGGCGGCCGCGGTGACGGCCTGCATCGAGCCGTCGACATACGCCGGGACGCCGGAGAGCATGTGCGCCGGCGGCGTTCCCAGCCGTTCGGGCCACGCCGCACGGACGAGCTCGTGGTTGCCGCCGATCCCTCCGGACGACACGACGGTCGCCTTCGCCGTGATCTCGAACGCGCCGATCACCTCGCGGGAGGACGGCACTCCCCGTTCCGCACCGCTGGAGGCGAGGACGGAGCCGCGGGCGCCGGTGACACGTCCATCCGTGACGATGAGGCTCTCCACGCGGTGCCGCGCGAGCACGGTGAGCCGACCGCTGCGCTCGCCCTCCTCGACGGCCGCGGCGAAGGGGGCGACGATCCCGGGGCCGGTGCCCCAGGTGATGTGGAATCGCGGCACTGAGTTGCCCGGTCCGATCGCGCCGTAGCCGCCGCGCTCCGCCCAGCCGACCACGGGGAAGAAGCCAACGCCGAGGCTGCGCAGCCATGAGCGCTTCTCTCCGGCGGCGAACTGCAGATACGCCTCGGCCCAGCGGCGCGGCCACTCGTCCTCCGGGCGGTCGAAGCCCGCGTTGCCGAACCAGTCCTGGGTGGCGAGCTCGAGCGAGTCCTTGATGCCGAATCGGCGCTGCTCGGGGGAGTCCACGAAGAAGAGTCCGCCGAACGACCACCACGCCTGGCCGCCGAGGTTCGTCCGCGGCTCCTGGTCGACGACGATGACCCGGCGCCCGGCCGCCAGTGCTTCGCGGGCGGCGACCAGTCCGGCCAGCCCCCAACCGATCACCAGGACGTCCGTGGTCGGGGGCTTCGTCGTCATGTGTTCTCCGTTGATTCCTGACGTGCGCGGGTCTCGAGCGTCGGGCGCCCGTGGGGAGTCGTGCCGATGCCGGACGGCTCGAATGTGTTCACCATGGCATAGGCGGCGCGCTCCAGGTAGTCCCAGAGCGTGGATTCGTGCAGCGGAGACAATCGAGCCTCGTCGACGGCGGTGCGCATGTGACGAAGCCAACGATCACGCGCGTCCGGGTCGATGTGGAACGGCATGTGACGCATGCGCAGGCGCGGGTGTCCGCGGGTCTCGCCGTACGTGGTCGGACCGCCCCAGTACTGTTCCAGGAACATCCGCAGGCGGTCCTCGGCGGGACCCAGATCCTCCTCGGGATACATCGGCTTGAGCACCGGATCGAGGGCGACCTCGCGGTAGAACACGGAGACGATCTTCCGGAACGTCTCTGCGCCCCCGACCTCGTCGTAGAACGTCATCTGTCGCCACTCCCTTCGGTCGACGGCTTCTTGCGGCGCCAGATGCCGCGGTCCGGGATGACCGGCACGCCCGTGACGGCGTTCGGCCGGGTCTTCGGCGGGTTCGCCCCGCGTACGCGCCGTGCGCCTTCGAGCCCCGTCGGCACGACATCGGACATGCGCGGCACCGCGATCTCCTTCTCCAGCAGAGCGGCCCGCAGCCGGCGCCGCAGCTCCTGTGCGACGTCGTCTCTGGCGTTCGCCCTGGTCTTGATGACGACGCGGACCACGAGGGCGTCGCCGTCGATGGATTCCAGGCCCCACAGCTCGGGCTTCTCGACGATGCGCGTCCGCCACTTGGGGTCCTTCGCGAGGCCCTGTGCCGTCTCGAGCATGATGTGCTCGACCTGGTCGAGGTCGGCGTCCGGCGCGACGCCGGTGTCGACGATCGCGCGCGCCCAGCCCTGCGACATGTTGCCGATGCGCGTGACCTCGCCGTTGCGGACGTACCAGAGCGTGCCGTTCACGTCGCGGACCTGGGTAATGCGCACGCTCACGTACTCGACCACGCCGCTCGCCAGACCAAGGTCGACCACGTCACCGATGCCGATCTGGTCCTCCGCGACGAGGAACATCCCGTTGAGCACATCTTTGACGATGTTCTGGGCGCCGAAACCGAGACCAGCGCCCACGGCGGCGGTCAGCAGCGTGAGCGACCCGAGCAGGCTGGGACTGAGAGCGTTCACGACCAGCACGATCGCGATGACCACCAGCATCACGTTGACGATGTTCTGGAGGATCGTGCCCAGGGTCCTCGTGCGCTGGACCAGACGCATATCGGCGAGCGGAGAGCGTTCGAGCGCCTGGGTGTCGTCGACCGACGCCTTGTTCTTCGCGCTGTCCACGATCCGGTGCACGACGCGCCTGATCACGCCCCGCAGCACGAAAGCGATCACCACGCAGGAGGCGATGATGATCGCGACGACGAGCGCTTTGCCGCCGATGTGTCCGAGCAGGGTCAGCAGATCCTGGACCCAGTCGGGAAGCGCGGTGGGAGTGGGGTCGGGCGTGGTCTCGAGGGGGAGGATCATCACTGCCGAGTTTACCGAGCGGGCCTCTGCCCCGGCTGGAAGCGCGGCGGCAGAGGCCCGGACGGAGGGTGGCGCCGATCAGTCCTCGGCGTCGCGGGACTGCGCCGCCAGCGCGCGCTCGACGTCGGCGAGGTTCTCCAGCACGAGGCGACGGAGCGCCGGCGGAGCGTCCTGGTGCGAGGACAGCCACGAGCGCGTCGCGTCGCGCAGCGCCACGTCGGCCAGCGCCGTGGGGAACAGTCCGACGATGAGGTACTGGGCGATCTGGTAGGTGCGCGACTCCCACACCGGCAGCAGCATCTCGAAGTACTTCGGCACGAACTCGCCGAGCACTTCGGCGCCTGCGGGGTGCACGAAGCCGAGGGCTGCCGACCGGACGATCGTGTTCGGCGCGTCATCCCGCTCGATCAGAGAGGCCCACGCGGCCTGCTTCGAGGCGGCGTCGGGAAGAGCGGCTCGTGCCTGTGCGGCGAACTCCGCGCCCTTGGCGGTGTTGTCGGCGGCGAGAGCGGCGTCGATCGTCGCGGCGTCCGTCGCTCCGATGGTCGCGAGTCCGACGAGCAGCTGCCAGTTCAGGTCGGCGTCGATCTCGAGACCGGGGAGGGTCTCCTCGCCGGAGCGCAGGCGCCCGACGATGCCGGCGTGCTCAGGGGTGACCAGGGCGTTCGCGAACGCCGTGACGAACTGGAGCTGGCTGTCGCTGCCCGCCTCTGCGGCTTCGGCGAGGGCCCACAGGCCGTCCGCGACCTTGAGCCGCGCCGCCTGGCGCTCCTCGGGTCGCACGTACAGCGTGGCGGCCGTGCGCAGCTGGGCGAGTGTCGTGCGGACCGTGGTCGACTCGGTCTCGCGGCCGATGTTGCCCAGCACGAGGTCGATGTAGTCCGAGGCCGCCGTCTCCGCGTCGCGCGTCTGGTCCCAGGCGGCGCCCCACACGAGGGAGCGCGCAAGCGGGTCGTGGATGTCGGCGAGGTGTGCGATCGCCGTCGCCAGCGACTTCTCGTCGAGACGGATCTTGGCGTAGGCGAGGTCGTCGTCGTTCAGCAGGATCAGGTCGGGGCGCGCGAGGCCCTGCAGTTCGGGGACCTCGGTGCGGTCGCCGTCGACATCGACCTCGACGTGGTGGACGCGCGTGAGCGTGCCGTCCTGCAGCGAGTAGAAGCCGATGCCCAGGCGGTGCGGACGGATGGTCGGGTAGTCCGCCGGGGCGGTCTGGGTGATCGCGAAACGCGAGATCTTGCCGTCGTCGCCCTCGGCCACCACGGGCTCGAGCGTGTTGACGCCGGCCGTCTCCAGCCACTTCTTCGACCAGGTGCCCAGGTCGCGTCCACTCGTGGCCTCGAGCTCCGACAGCAGGTCGCTGAGCTCGGTGTTGCCCCACGAGTGCTTCTGGAAGTACTGCGACACCCCGGCGAAGAACGCCTCGATGCCGACCCACGCGGCGAGCTGCTTCAGCACGGAGCCGCCCTTGGCGTAGGTGATGCCGTCGAAGTTGACCTGCACGTCTTCCAGGTCGTTGATCTCCGCGACGATCGGGTGCGTAGAGGGGAGCTGATCCTGGCGATAGGCCCAGGTCTTCTCCATCGCGTTGAACGTGGTCCAGGCCTCGGTCCATTCGGTGGCCTCGGCCGTCGCGATGGTGGAGGCCCACTCCGCGAACGACTCGTTGAGCCACAGGTCGTTCCACCACTTCATGGTGACCAGGTCGCCGAACCACATGTGCGCGAGCTCGTGCAGGATCGTGACGACCCGGCGCTCCTTGACGGCGTCGGTGACCTTGCTGCGGAAGACGTAGGTCTCGGTGAACGTGACCGCACCCGCGTTCTCCATCGCCCCGGCGTTGAACTCGGGCACGAACAGCTGGTCGTACTTCGCGAACGGGTAGGGGACGCCGAACTTCGATTCGAAGTACGCGAAGCCCTCACGGGTCTTGTCGAAGATGTAGTCGGCGTCGAGGTGCTGCCACAGGCTCTTGCGGCCGTAGACGCCGAGCGGGATCACGCGGCCGGAGGCGCTGGTGAGCTCGGAGGACGTGGACTCGTAGGGTCCCGCGACGAGGGCGGTGATGTACGAGGAGATGCGCGGCGTCGGCTCGAAGCCCCAGGTGGCGGTGACGTCGTCGTCGTGCACGATGGGCTCGGGCGTGGGGGAGTTGGACACGACCTTCCACGCCGCGGGCGCCGTGACCGTGAACTGGAACGTCGCCTTGAGGTCGGGCTGCTCGAAGACCGCGAAGACGCGGCGCGAGTCCGGCACCTCGAACTGCGAGTACAGGTAGACCTCGCCGTCGACGGGGTCGACGAATCGGTGCAGGCCCTCGCCCGTGTTGGTGTAGAGGCAGTCCGCGTCGACGACGAGCACGTTCTCGGCCTGCAACCCGGACAGCGCGATGCGAGAGTCGGCGAAGACCTCCTGCGGGTCGAGCTGCTCGCCGTTGAGAGAGATCTCGCGCACGTCGCGGGCGATCAGATCGATGAAGGTGAAACCGTCGGGCGTCGCGGAGAAGCGCACGACGCTGCGGGAACCGAAGACCTCGGCGCCCTTCGTCAGATCGAGGGCGACCTCATAGGAGTGCGTGTCGATGACATCGCGGCGCTCCTGCGCTTCGATTCGGGTGAGGTTCTCTCCAGGCACAGCTGTACTCCCAGGGGTGAGGGGATGTCACCGGGGTCGGCGCAGTTGGCGCCGACGGCAACCATGACAGCCTACGCCAGTGCGCGAGGCGGGCTCACGCTCTGTGCGCATTCTCCCGGCGGCGAGCGGACACCGGTGCCTCGACGAGGTGGGAGGATGGAGGGGTGACTGCGATCGAGCCGAATGTCGTCCCCTTTGCCTCGCCTGCCGCCGCCAGCGGTGCGCCCTTCGTGACCACGCCCGTCGCGTACGATGCGATCCTCCTCGCCGGCTTCGGTGGCCCGGAGGGTCAGGAGGACGTGATCCCGTTCCTCCGCAACGTGACGCGCGGTCGCGGCATCCCCGATGAGCGGTTGGAGGAGGTCGCGCACCACTATCGTCACTTCGGCGGCGTGAGCCCCATCAACGGGCAGAACCGCGTGCTCAAGGAGGCGCTCGAGCAGGCGCTCGTCGCGCGCGGCATCGAGCTGCCCGTGTACTGGGGCAACCGCAACTGGGCCCCCTACCTCGAGGAGGTCGTGCCCGAGGCGGCGCGCAACGGGCACACCACGCTGCTCGCGTTCGCCACGAGCGCCTACAGCTCGTTCTCCAGCTGCCGCCAGTACCGCGAGGACTTCGCGCGCGTGCTGGAGGAGACCGGCCTCGGGGAGACCGTCACGATCGACAAGATCCGCCCGTTCTACGACCACCCGGGTTTCGTCGAGGCCTTCGAGTCGGGAGTGCGGGAGGCCATCGAGGGCTTTCTGGCGCAGGGCATCGCCGCGCCGGACATCCAGATCCTGTTCTCGACGCACAGCATCCCGACGGCCGACGCCGAGCGTTCCGGCGCCCGCGACATCGACTGGGGCGAGGGCGGCGCCTATGCCGCGCAGCACCTGGCCGTCGCGGCCTGGGTGATGGACCGGGTACGGCAGTCCGTGCCGGCGGCGGCCGACGTGGCCTGGGAGCTCGTCTACCAGTCGCGCTCGGGGCCCGCGTCGCAGCCGTGGCTCGAGCCGGACGTGTGCGACGTGATCGGTGAGCTTCCCGCGCGAGGGCGGCGCGCGGTCGCGGTCGTGCCGGTGGGATTCATGAGCGACCACATGGAGGTGCTCTGGGATCTCGACACCGAGGCGGCGGAGGCGGCGGAAGACGCGGGACTCGCGTTCACGCGCACGCCGACGCCTGGCGTGTCGCCGACGTTCGTCGAGGGGATCGTCGACCTGATCGAAGAGCGGCTGCAGGGGCGTCCGAACGAGGAGCGCGCTCACGTCACGTCGCTCCCCGGCGGCTTCGACGTCTGCCGGCCCGGCTGCTGCGAGAACGTCAGGGCGGGGTTCAAGCCGGCGGCCGCCGGCGTCGCCCCGTGACCGGAACGGGTGTCGGCGGCGGCTTCTAGGATGGAAGCCATGCGCATCCACATCGCCACCGATCACGCTGGACTCGATTTCTCCACGCAGCTGCAGGAGCACCTGCGGGCGGCGGGGCACGAGGTCGTCGACCACGGTCCGGTGGAGTACGACGCGCTCGACGACTACCCGGCGTTCTGCATCCGGGCTGCTCAGGCGGTGGTCGCCGATCAGGAGGCGGGCGTCGAGGCGCTGGGTGTCGTGTTCGGCGGATCCGGCAACGGCGAGCAGATCGCGGCGAACAAGGTGCGCGGTGTCCGCGCGGCCCTGGTGTGGAACCTCTCCACGGCCGAGCTCGCACGGGAGCACAACGACGCCAACGTGATCTCCATCGGCGCGCGGCAGCACACGTACGACGAGGTGACCTCCTTCATCGACCGGTTCATCTCGACCCCGTTCTCGGGCGATGAGCGTCATGTGCGCCGCATCGGACAGATCGCCGACTTCGAGCGCGACGGCTCGCTGCTCCCGGATCCGCGGGGCTGACATGCCCGAGGGTCACTCCGTTCACCGCATCGCCCGGCAGTTCGACCGCAACTTCGTCGGCAAGGTGCTCCGCGCCTCCAGCCCCCAGGGACGCTTCGCCGAGGGCGCGGCGATCCTCGACGGGCGCACGGCGACGAGCGTGCAGGCGGTCGGCAAGCAGATGTTCCTGGAGACCGAGGGCGACCTGTGGCTTCGCGTGCACCTCGGGCTCTACGGTGCCTGGGACTTCGCTGGCGAGATCCTCGTCGACCCCACGATCGCGTCTGCGAATGGTCGTATGGGTCAGACGAACCAGCGAGGCACCGTGCTGGAGGACCCGATCCTGGACGACGCCGGAGAGAACTCTCTCGCCTCGATCGGCGCCCCGCGACGCACGCGGGTGCACGTGCGCATGTCCGAGCAGACGAAGGGTCTCGCGGACGAGGGGGTGGAATGGCCGCCGCCCGTGGTGGGGCAGGTGCGTCTGCGGCTCATGACCGACATCACGGCCGCCGACCTGCGCGGCCCTACGGCGTGCGTCCTGCAGACGCCCGAGGAGATGCTCGCGACGGTCGCCAAGCTCGGTCCGGATCCGCTCGTCGGCGATACGGCCGAGAACGAGGAGCGCTTCGTCCGTGCGGTGCGCAAGAAGTCGACGCCCATCGCGCTGCTGCTGATGGACCAGGCGGTGGTGAGCGGCATCGGCAATGTGTATCGCGCGGAGATGCTCTACCGGCAGCGGCTCAATCCGCACACGCCCGGACGAGACGTGCCGGAGGATGTGGTGCGCGCCCTCTGGCACGACTGGGTGCGCCTGCTGGCGATCGGTGTCGAGACGGGTCAGATGATGACGATGGACGACCTGTCGCCCGACGAGTACCGTGCTGCGATGGCGAGCCGCGACGACCGGCATTGGGTGTACCACCGCGCCGGACTCCCGTGCCGGGTCTGCGGCACCGAGATCGCGCTCGAGGAGATCGGCGCGCGCAAGCTCTACTGGTGCCCCCGCTGCCAGGCGTGAGTCCGCGCTGGCGTGTGCGGGCGCCCCTAGGCTGAATCCATGCGACAGAATCCGAGCTTCACGCTCGCCGACGTGACCGAGATCCGGCGCGTGATCGAGGCCAACCCCTGGGCCACCATCGTGAGTTCGACCGACGACGGGCTCGTCGCCTCGCACTATGCCGTGCTGCTCGACGACGACCGCGACGACCTGACGATCGTGGCGCACGTCGGGCGTCCCGACGACCTCATCCACGGGCTGGGCGAGCGGGAACTGCTGGTGGTCTTCCAGGGCCCGCACGGCTACGTGTCGCCCGGCTGGTACGGCGATGTCCCCGCGGTGCCCACATGGAACTACACCGCCGTGCACCTGGCGGGCACACCCGAGATCCTGACGCCGGACGAGAACCTGCGGGTGCTCGACCGCCTCGTGGAGCGGTTCGAGAACGGCATGCCCGAGCCGCGACGGATGTGGCAGCGTCCCAACGATGCCGCGTTCGTGGAACGGCTCGCCGCAGGGACAGTGGGATTCCGCCTCACCCCCGCGCGCGTCGTCGCGAAGCGCAAGCTCAGCCAGAACAAGCCCGTCGAGACGATCGAGGCGGTGATCGCGGCACTCGAGAGCGAAGGCCCGTACACCAACCGTCCTCTGGCGGCGGAGATGCGGCGCGCTCAGGTGGCGCGCGAGGGGAACCGGGCATGACGGCGCGGAACGACACCGTCGGGACGGTGCGCGCCGTTCGTCTGGCCGGTCCCGGCCGGGAGTTCCTCATCGACGACGAACCGGTGGACCTTCACCTCGATGGCGGCGTCATCGTCGACATCGCGCCGACCGGCGCCCTGCGACCGCGTGGACAGGTGCTCGACGCCGATGGTCTCTGGGCGGTCCCCGGCTTGTGGGACAACCACGTGCACACGGTCCAGTGGGCGCTGGCGGCGGAGCGGGTCCCGTTGCATGACACGACCTCGGCGGCGGAAGCCGCGCTGCGGATGGGTGAGGCGCCGACGCTCCCCGACGGACGCCGCGTCGGTACGGGATTCCGCGACGCCCTGTGGCCGGATCGGCCGAGCCTGGAGCTGCTGGACGCGACGACGGGAGCGGCGCCCACCTACCTCATCAACGCCGACGTGCACAGCGTGTGGCTGAACACCGCTGCTCTCGCCCGCGAAGGCTTCCGTGCTGACGACGGGGTCCTGCGCGAAGAGGACGCCTTCGAGATCTCGCGCCGCCTCAACGCGGTCGACCCGGCGCACAGCGACGAGGCCGTGCTCCGCGCCGGTGAGGCCGCAGCGGCGCGAGGCGTCACCGGACTGGTCGATTTCGACATGGCGTGGAACGCCGCTGCCTGGCCGCGCCGCGTCCGTGCGGGCTTCGCCTCGCACCGCGTGGAGTTCGCGTTCTATCCCGCAGACCTCGATCGTGCCGTGACCGAAGGGCTGCGTAGCGGCGAGCCGCACGAGGAACCGGACACTCCCGCCGAGGCGCGCGGTCTGATCCGTGTCGGCTCGCTCAAGATCATCACGGACGGGTCGCTGGGAACCCGCACCGCCGCGTGCTCTCATGCCTATCCGGACGACCCCGGCAACTACGGGGTCCTGACGGTACCGGGCGATGAGCTCGTCGCCCTGCTGACCACCGCGACCGGCGCGGGCATCACGGCGGCCGTGCACGCCATCGGCGACCGCGCTGTCACGTCCGCCCTCGACGCCTTCATGGTCACCGGGGCGACCGGTTCCCTGGAGCACGCCCAGCTCGTGCGTCATGCCGACCTGGCGCGGTTCGCGCGCCTCGGTGTGATCGCCAGCGTGCAGCCGCAGCACGCCGTCGACGACCGTGACTTCGTCGAGCACCACTGGGCAGGGCAGACCTCTCTCGGCTACCCGCTGTCGTCTCTGTTCGCCGCCGGTGCCGAGGTGCGGTTCGGTTCCGACGCCCCGGTGGCGCCCCTCGACCCGTGGCAGGCTCTGTCGGCGGCGGTCTGGCGCACGGATGACGAGCGGGAATCGTGGCACCCGGAGGAACGCCTCACGGTAGACCAGGCGTTGAGCGCCAGCGTGCGCTCCACGCTCCGCCCTGGGGAGATCGCCGATATCGCGCTCACGTCCGCGGATCCGCGCACCGCAGATGCCGCCGCGTTGCGCGCGATGCCCGTAGCCGCCACCCTTCTCGCGGGCCGCGTGACCCACGTCGGCTGAGCCTCGCGCACGCGGAGAGGGCGGCCTCGGTATCCCGGGGCCGCCCTCTCCGAAGGTGCTGACTGGTCAGGCCGCGATATGCGACACGAGGAACCAGCGGTCCTTCTCCAGTCCGCGCTGGATCTCGATCGCGACGTCCTGGCTGGTCAGGTCGACCTCGTCGAGGCCCTCGACGGCCGCCTTGACGTCGACGAGGATGGCGTCGATATCGGCGATGACCGCGCGGACGAGTTCATCCGACTGCGCGAAGCCGGCGGCGACCGACGTCGAACCGGCCTTCTCTGCGACGGCCGAGACACGCGCGTCGATCGGGAGTCCGAGGGCGACGATCCGCTCGGCGGCGGTGTCGGCGAAGTCGCCGGCGTGGGCGACGATGGTGTCGAGGAGTTCGTGGACGCCGACGAAGTTCGCCCCGCGCACGTGCCAGTGCGCCTGCTTGCCGTTGATGGTCAGGGCCTGAAGGCCGAGGACGACGGGGGAGAGGAACTGCGCGGCGCCGGCGGCGACGGTGGGGTCGATGGCGGTGGGGGAAACGGTCTGTGCCTTGCTCATCTTGTGCTCCTCCGGGAGATTCTCGTGTCTGATGGGAACAACGCTACTCAGCTGAGAATGTTCCGCAAGGAAGATGAGGCATCGCTTACCGCCGGGAATCGGCGCGGGACGGGCGACGGCTAGAGTCGCTGCATGAGCGACGACGCGACCATCCTGTCTCTGCCCGGCCGCACTCCCGATCTCGACGACTCGGTGTTCCTCGCCGCGGGCGCCAGGGTGATCGGGGAGGTGACCATCGGGGAAGGGTCCAGCGTCTGGTACAACGCGGTCCTTCGGGCGGACTCCGCTGCGATCACGATGGGCGCCGGCAGCAACGCGCAGGACAACGTGTCGATCCATGTCGACAGCGGACACCCGGTCGTGATCGGAGACGATGTCTCGATCGGGCACAACGCCGTCGTGCACGGCTGTCGGATCGGCGACGGTTCGCTCATCGGAATGGGAGCCGTGGTGCTGTCAGGCGCCCGTATCGGCTCGGAGTGCCTCATCGCCGGCGGCGCGCTCGTACTCGGCGACGCGGAGGTGCCGGACGGCTCGCTGGTGGCGGGCGTCCCGGCCCGCGTTCGTCGCGCGCTGAGCGACGAGGAGCGTGCCGGGTTACGGGAGAACGCTCGGATCTATCGCGCACACGTCGAGACCCATCGTGGTGCGGCGCACGCCGACGCGTCCGGGGAGGAGAGCGGTTCGGACGGGCGGTAGTCTCGGAGGGCAGGGGGCGGTGGCCAAGCTGGTTAAGGCAGTGGGCTCATAACCCAACGATCGCGGGTTCAAGTCCCGCCCGCCCTACGACTCGGATTTGCACGGGATCCATGCCGCCATGGGGCGCACCGGATGAGGAGGCTGAGAGCATCCGCACTCCGAAGGGAAGTCATGCAGCTCTCACCAGAATCCGAGACCGTCGTTCGCGCCACCGCCGGTGTGGTCGCCGAGCACGCCGAGGAGATCACTCGACTGTTCTATCCGCGGATGTTCGCGGCGCACCCCGAGCTTCTCAGGGTCTTCAACCGGGCGCACCAGGCGCACGGTGAGCAGCCGAGGGCACTCGCCGCCTCGGTCGTCGCATTTGCCGTGTCCCTGATCGATCCCGAGGCGCCCGATTTCACGCCCGTGATGCGGCGTATCGCTCACAAGCACGTCTCGCTCGGGATCCGCGCGCGTCAGTACACGATCGTGGGACACCATCTGCTCGACGCCGTGGGGATCGTGCTGGGCGACGCGGTGACCCCGGAGGTCCGTGCTGCCTGGGACGAGGTGTACTGGCTGTTCGGGTGCTCACTCATCGCGGAAGAGGCTCGACTGTATGCGTTGGCCGGCACCGACCCCGAACACCCGTGGCGCAAGCACCGCGTGGTCGAGCGGATCGCGGAGGCCGACGACGTGATCACCCTCGTGCTCGAACCCCTCGACGGTGCGGTCGCCGATCACCGCGCGGGGCAGTACGTGGCCGTCGCCGTGGATCTGCCGGACGGCTCACGGCAGCCGCGTCAGTACACGCTGTCGTGTGCGCCCGGGGGCGGAGCACTGCGGGTGACCGTGAAGCGGGTGCGCGGGATCGATGGTACGCCCGACGGCCAGGTGTCCACGTGGCTGCACGACAACGCGATGCCCGGCACGATCCTCGACGTCTCACAGCCCGCCGGTGACGTCGTCCTCGATGAGTCGCACGACCCGCTGGTGCTGGTCTCGGCAGGGATCGGCGTCACCCCGGTCGCGGCGATGCTGGACGGCGTTCGACGCACGCAGCCCGAGCGCACTGTGCGGCTCTTCCATGCCGATCGCACACCGTCGTCGCACGCGCTGGTCGGCCCCGTGCAGGAGAACCTCAGCGGCCTGGAGGATGCGACGGCGGTGCGCTGGTACTCGTCGGCCCCGACGGACGCTCCTGTCCTCGACGGCGTGCGCGCCGGGCGGATGGACCTGACGGATGTCGAGCTTCCCGCCGGGGCGCGGGTGCTCCTGTGCGGACCCCTCGGCTTCATGCGCGACATGCGCGCGTCACTGCTCGGGCGCGGCGTCCCCGCGGAGCGGATCGACTACGAGGTGTTCGGCCCCGACACCTGGATGCGCCATCCAGCGGACGCGTCGGCGGCGTGAGCAGCGACCGGTCGCGGACTCCGGTTCACCGGGGCCTTCCGACAGCGGAACGCCAGGAGAGGGCCGTGTCAAGCCCCTCCTGTCGACCTTCTGGACGCGCCACCCTCTTTCTGTGCGGCGTCCGCCGCTGAACGGGAGGCAACATGAGCATCGGCACTGGAATCGTGCTCTTCGTGATCGGGGCGATCCTCGTCTTCGCGGTGAACGTCGAGGTGACCTGGGTGAATCTCGACATGGTCGGATACATCCTCATGGGAGCCGGAGTCGTCGTCTTCTTGATCGGCATCGTGCTCCTGGCACGTCGCCGTCGGACCGAGACCGTCTCGCGCACGTATGTCGATCCCGCCACGGGGGAACCCACCACCCGACGGTCGGTGAGCTCAAGTTCCGACGACGGGCTCTGAGCGACACGGACGGCTCGCGGGGACCCTGGGCCCCGCGAGCCGTCTGCGTGTCAGCTGATGTCGGCGCCCTCGAGATGCTCCTCGACGAGGGTGATGCCGCCGCTCGAGTTCGCGGAATGGGCGAGCTCCTCGATCCACCGTCGACTCAGTTCCGGCGGCTCGGGAGCGTCGAACACGAAGCGCAGCGGGATGGAGGGGTGCAGCCACAGCGTCGAACGGCCGGGTGCGTCGCCCTCGGGGTGCCGCCAGGAGAGCGTGAAGCTCTCATTGCGACGAAGCTTGGTGGCGATGACGACCTTGAGGTGGGCGAGCGCCCTGTCGTCGATCTGGATCGGGGTCTGAGTGTCTCCGTAGTAGAGGCTTCCCATCGTCAACCGACCTTGGTGCAGCAGAGGACTGCGGTGTTCATGGGGGCTCCTCGAAACATGCTGGGGGCCGGACGGGGTGATCCGGATACTTCGGACTCTAATCGGCTCAGCCGATAGAGCCCGAGAGGGCGCGCAACTCGCCGTCACGCACGAAACAAGTGTGCGCGCGGTGTCAGGTCCGGGGCAACGTCGGCGGCATGGAGTACGCCTCACGATAGGCCGCGGCGAAGCGCGAGGAGTTGCTGAACCCCCACCGCCGCGCGATCGTCGCCACGGAGGCCCCGTTGCGGGCCAGCAGGTCTCTATGGGCTCCGTCGAGGCGGGCCCGACGCAGTGCCTCGGTGGGGGTGATGTCGAGCGCCCGACGGAAGGCGTACTGAAGTCCCCGCGTGGACATGTACGCGGCGGCTGCCACGTCATCGATCGTGATCGGGAGATGGGCGTTGTCGTCGATGTACGCGAGGGCGCGCCGCACCGACGCAGGGGCGCCCGACCGCTGGCTCGGCCGGCGCAACGCATCGCTGAAGGTCGTCGAGAAGCTGGTCATGGTGAGCATGAGCGCGTGGCGCTCCAACTCCTTCATCACCAGCGGGTCGAGGGCCTCGCCTTCGACGAGAGTGCCGTCGAGGTAGGAGAACATCGATCCCCATCGTTCGGCATCGGCGGGCGAGTGGGGGGAGAGCCCGGTGGCTTTGAGCTGGACCCGGTCGTCACCGGTCACCTGACGCAGGGCCGTCTCGGCGTGCGTCCGATCGAACACGATCGCGCGCACGCGAGCGCCACGCTCCCACGTCGCGTCCACCTGTGCTCCGTCGGTGATCCACGGCACACCGCCGTCCAGCGTTTGACGATGCGACCACACCCGCGCGTCCGGAGAGTCGACACGGCACACCAGCAGTTGATCGTCCGGCTGCGTTCTGGCGTGCACCTGTGCGGCGAGGTCGTAACGGAGGACCGTGGTGGCCCCGAGCTCCATCGAACGCCAATCGAAGCGGAAGCGATGGGGGTCGACGTCCTCCAGCGTGGCGGACGGAACGAACTGCTTCCAGGTGGTCTCCACCTGCGCGACGTCCCTGGATGTGAACTGCACCTTCGGCCCCTCGTTGCGTGGCCGACCCGAAGAGGAAGGCCACTTGGGACGATAACCCATCTGCCTGACAGCGGGAGAGCGAGGGCCCACGGCGGCTCGTAGACTCGGGGTATGACCGTGCCTTCCCCCTACGCGGACCGCCTGAGCACCCTGCCCGTGGAGCGCCACGAGGTCGCCGTCCGCGGCGGTGTCACGGCGTACTGGGAGTACGGTCCGCGCGATGCCGACACGACCATCGTCGCCGTGCACGGGTTCCGCGGCGAGCACCACGGCCTCGAGCCGGTGCTCGCGTACCTTCCGGAGGTGCGGGTGCTGGTCCCGGATCTCCCGGGCTTCGGGGAGACCGCGCCGCTCCCCGGACGGCGCCACGACCTGGACGAATACGCCGCGTGGTTGTCGGACTTCGTCGCAGCCACCGCCCCGGGAGCGGTGATCCTCGGCCACTCCTTCGGCTCCATCGTCGCGGCGGCCGCCGTCGCGGGTGGTCTCGCGACGCCGCGCCTGATCCTCCTCAACCCCATCGGCGCGCCGGCACTGGAGGGGCCGAAGGGGCTGATGACCCGGCTGGCGGTGCTCTACTACGCCCTCGGCGCGAAGCTGCCCGACCGGCTCGGTACCGCGGTGCTGCGAAACCGGGTCATCGTGCGCGTGATGAGCATCACGATGGCGAAGACCCGCGACCCGGGGCTGCGCCGCTTCATCCACGATCAGCACGACACCTACTTCTCCCGGTTCTCCGACCGCGACGTGCTGCACGATGCGTTCGTCGCGAGCGTGTCGCACGACGTGCGCGAGTTCGCGCCGCGCATCGACGTGCCGACGCTGCTGGTCGCGGCGCAGCGCGACGACATCACGCCCATCGAGGCGGAGCGGCGGCTGGCGACCCTGTTCGCCGACGCGGAACTCGTCGAGATCGCCCACGTCGGACATTTGATCCACTACGAGACCCCGGTCGAAGCAGCCGGGGCGATCAGGCGCTTCCTGAGGATTCCCGTCGTGCGAGGCCGATGAGCCCCGCCACCCGGAACGGGATCACCTCGCCCATGGCCAGGGAGGTCTCGGTGCGCTCGACCCCGTCGATCGACAGGATGCGTGCGTCGGTGTCGAACAGGTGCCTGGCGTCACGGCACGCGACGCGGGCGAGGAGGTCGATCGATCCGCTGAGTCCGTGCGCCTGCACGACCTCGGGGATGCGCGCGAGTTCGGTGATGATGCGGGGAAGCTCGGTCTGGCGTACGCCGATGCTGACGAAGGCCTGCAGCGGGAAGCCCAGGACGTCGGGGGAGAAGGCGCGCTCGTAGGAGAGGAAGACGCCGGTCTGATCCAGGCGGGCCATCCGCGCCTGGATCGTGTTGCGAGACAGCCCCATCTTCTCCGCGAGCGCGACGATCGTGATCCGCGGATCGTCGGCGAGCGACGCGAGCAGCTCGAGATCGATTCGGTCCAGTCCAGGCATAGTGCCAAACCCTAGCAGGCTCGAACCGGCGAAAAATGAGCAACATGCTCAAGTGGTGGACGATTGCTTGAGCGAGGTGTTGAGCAGACGTACCCTCAGACCATGCCGGTGATGACGCCGGCACCGTTGCGCGGAGCCCCACGAGGGCCGCCGGACGAGGAGGACGACGATGTCACCGCAGGCCACACCGATCGCAGACACCGCCCAGGATCTGGAACTCTCGGAGCGCCTTCTCGCCCCGGACGGGTCCCGCGTTCAGAACCCGCGCCTCGACCCGTTCGTCGTGGACGTGGACGCCGCGCAGCTCCGCGCGCTCCACCGCGACATGGTCGTACTCCGTCGCATCGACGCGGAGGGCGTGGCGCTGCAGCGTCAGGGTCAGCTCGGACTGTGGGCGCCGTGTCAGGGCCAGGAGGCGACGCAGATCGGCACCGCTCGAGCTCTCGACCCCCGCGACTTCGTGTTCCCCAGCTACCGCGAGACCGGCGTGATCTACGCGCGCGGCGCCCAGCCGGGCGATTACGTGCGCATGTGGCGCGGGGAGGAGGGGGCGGCGTACGACCCCGCCGCTCTCGGTGTCGCGCCGCTGCAGATCATCATCGGCGCGCAGACGCTCCACGCCGTCGGCTACGCACTGGGGATCCAGCACGAGAAGGCGCCGGAAGTGGCGGTCACCTATTTCGGGGACGGTGCGACGAGTCAGGGTGACGTCAACGAGGCGATGATCTTCGCCGCCTCGTACCAGGCCCCCGTCGTGTTCGTCTGTCAGAACAACCACTGGGCGATCTCGGAGCCGGTTGCGGTGCAGTCGCAGTACCCGATCGCGGGACGGGCGCCCGGATTCGGAATCCCCAGCCTGCGGGTCGACGGCAACGACGTGCTCGCGTGCCTGGCGGCGATGCGGTGGGCCCTCGACCATGCGCGTTCCGGCCGTGGACCCGCGTACATCGAGGCCGTGACCTACCGCATGGGCCCGCACACCACCGCGGACGACCCCACCCGGTACCGCGACGACGCGGAGCTGGAGGCCTGGCGTCGGCGGGATCCGATCGCTCGGCTCGAGGCGTACCTGCGCCGTGTGGGGGAGTTCGACGACGACCACGTGGCGGACACGCAGGCGGCGGCTGACGCGGTGGCGAAGGAGATGCGGGCGGCCTGTCTCGGAATGGTCACGCGTCCGCCGCTGGCCGTGTTCGACGGCGTGTACGCCGAGGCGCACACGGGACTGGAGCGCCAGCGCGACGAATACGCCGCGTACCTCGCGTCGTTCGAGAGCGAGGTGTGACATGACCCAGCTCACGCTCGGCAAGGCCCTCGGCGCCGGACTGCGTCAGGCCATGCGCGACGACGACCGGGTCGTGCTCCTCGGCGAGGACATCGGCAAGCTCGGAGGGGTGTTCCGCATCACCGACGGACTGCTCGACGAGTTCGGCGCCGCGCGGGTGATCGACACCCCGCTCGCCGAGTCGGGCATCGTCGGCACGGCGGTCGGGCTCGCGTTCCGCGGCTACCGCCCGGTGGTCGAGATCCAGTTCGACGGCTTCGTGTACCCGGCATTCGATCAGATCGTGTCGCAGGTGGCGAAGCTGCACTATCGGACTCAGGGCCGGGTGAAGATGCCCCTCACGATCCGCATCCCGTGGGCCGGGGGCATCGGAGCCGCGGAGCACCACTCCGAGTCGCCGGAGGCCTACTTCGCGCACACCGCGGGGCTGCGCGTCGTCGCGGTGTCGAACCCGGAGGACGCGTACCGCAGCCTGCGCCAGGCGATCGCCTCGGACGACCCTGTCGTCTTCTTCGAGCCCAAGCGCCTCTACCACCACAAGGGCGAGGTCGACCTGGAGGCACCGCTCGCCGACGCGCCGCCGATGGGACTCGCCCGTGTGGTCCGTGCGGGCACGGACGCGACGGTGATCGCCTACGGTGCGATGGTGACGACGGCGCTGCAGGCCGCCGACGCCGCTGAAGACGAGGGGCTGTCGTTGGAGGTCGTCGATCTCCGCTCGCTCTCGCCCGTGGACTACGACTCGGTCGCCTCCTCGGTGCGCAAGACGGGCCGGGTCGTGGTCGCGCATGAAGCCTCCAGGGAAGCCGGGCTCGGTGCCGAGGTCATCGCCAGCATCACCGAGCGCTGCTTCGAGTACCTCGAGCACGCGCCGCTGCGCGTGACCGGACACGACGTGCCGTATCCGCCCGCGAAGCTCGAGAAGTACCATCTGCCCGACCTCGACCGCATCCTCGACGCCGTCGATCGCGTGATGGACCGTCCGAACAGCCTGACGGGAGCGGACGCATGATCGCCGAGTTCCGTCTGCCCGACCTGGGGGAAGGGCTCACCGAGGCGGAGGTCGTGCAGTGGCTCGTCTCGCCCGGCGAGAAGGTGGCGCTGAACCAGACCCTCGCCGAGGTCGAGACCGCGAAGGCCGTGGTGGAACTGCCCTCGCCCTACGAGGGCACCGTTTCCAGCCTGCATGCCGAGGCGGGCGAGACCGTGTCGGTGGGGGCACCGCTCATCGCCTTCGACGTCGCCGGTGAGGAACCGCAGACTCCGACCCCCGCGGTCGAGGGTGCCGAGGCCGAAGGCAGCGAGAAGACGCAGCCGAACCTCGTCGGCTACGGTGCTGCTCCCACGACGGCGGGCCGGCCCGCGCGGCGTGCCCGTCGGATCGGTGGCGCGAGTCCGGCGGCGGACACCGCGGTCCTGGAGGCGGCTCCCCACGACGCCTCGCCCTCGGCGTCCGTAGAGACCGTGATCGAACGGCCGCGCTCGACGCCGCCCGTGCGGGCGCACGCGAAGCGCCTCGGCGTCGATCTGGTGCTGGTCGCGGCGGAGGTCGGCGACCGGCTGATCACGCGTCAGGATGTCGACGCGTACGCCGAGCGGCTGGCTGCCCGCTCGGACGCGACGCGCACGCCCGCGCCCGCGCCGGGGAGTGCCGCTCGTCCGACCGGCCACCAGCCCGACCGCGAGACCCGCATCCCGATCCGCGGAGTACGCAAGCACACCGCGGCGGCGATGGTGCAGAGCGCGTTCACGGCGCCGCACGTCACCGTGTTCCACACGGTCGACGTCACCGCGACGATGGACCTGCTGGCACGACTGCGCGAGGACCGCGCACTCAGTGGCCACCGGATCGGTCCGCTCGCCGTCGTCGCGAAGGCGGTGTGCCTTGCCCTCGGCGGAGCGCCGGGCCTGAACGCGCGGTGGGATGAAGAGGCGGGCGAGATCGTCCAGCACGGCTACGTCGACCTCGGGATCGCCGCGGCGACCGACCGGGGCCTGATCGTGCCGATGATCCGCGATGCGGAGCGGATGACCCTGGTCGAACTCGCGGATGCCATCGCGTCGCTCGCGGAGACGGCCCGCGCGGGCAAGACGTCGCCCGCGGAGCTGTCCGGTGGCACGTTCTCGATCTCGAACATCGGAGTGTTCGGCGTGGATGCCGGGACGCCGATCCTGCCGCCGGGTCAGTCGGGCATCCTCGCGGTCGGCGCGGTCAGGCGGCAGCCGTGGGAACACGCCGGGGAGATCGCGCTGCGTCAGGTGATGACGCTGAGCCTCTCGTTCGACCACCGGATCGTGGACGGCGCGGAGGGCGCCGCGTTCCTGAAGGCCGTGGCCGACGTACTCGAGGAGCCCGGCAGGGCGATGCTGCTCAGATGAGGGCGCGCAGCGCCGCCTCCGCCATCGTGACCAGTACGGTCGCGGTGGCGGAGTGCCGCCTCATCGCGGCGCGCGTGCTGTGGGGCGTCGAGTTGATCAGCCCGAAGCATGCCTGGACGCGCAGCCGGAGTTCGTCGCGGGCGACGTCGTCGCGGGGATCGATCGCCGCGAGCGCGTCCATCCAGAGCTCGATGTAGGCACGCTGGAGCCGGCGGACCTCGGCGCGATCGCCGTCGGCCAGATGCGCGACGTCGCGGTCCTGCACCTGGATGACCTCGGCGTTGCCGAGAGCGAAGTCCACGTGGAACCGGATGAGCGCGCGCATGCGCTCCTGGGGGTCCGCGGCGGCGGTCGCCACGCGGTCACCCCCGTCGACCAGGTCGTGGCTGACCTTGACGAGCACGGCGCCGAGCAGCGCCTGTTTCCCCGCGAAGTGTCGATAGACGGCGGGGCCGGAGACGCCGACCGCGGCACCGATCTCCTCGAGGCTCACGCCGGTGTAGCCGCGATCGGCGAACAGCCGGGCGGCAGCGTGCAGCAGCGCGTCGGACCGTTCGGCTTTCGCACGGTCCCTGGCGGTGAGCGGGCTTGTCATCTCAGTTAATCCTCGCTAACCTGAATCATCGGGTTAGTGAACACTAACCGAGAATGCGTGCACCGCGCCAGGGCAGTCCGTGGCGCGGTCGTGGGTCGAGGAGGACATCACGATGCCGGCAACCCAGGAAGATCTGGCGCACGAGCTGCGTGCTCGGATCGCGACCGCCGCCCTCGGCGGTCCGGAGGCGTCGCGCGAACGTCATGTCGCGCGCGGCAAGCTGCTTCCGCGCGACCGCGTCGCGCGGGTGCTCGACGAGGGCAGCCCCTTCATGGAGATCGCTCCGCTGGCGGCGGACGGCCTGTACGGGGGAGAGGCGCCGGGGGCCGGCGTCATCGCGGGTATCGGACTCGTGCACGGCCGCCACGTCATGGTCGTCTGCAACGACGCGACCGTGAAGGGCGGCACCTACTACCCGCTCACGGTCAAGAAGCACCTGCGGGCACAGGAGATCGCGCTCGAGAACCGCCTCCCGTGCCTGTATCTCGTCGACTCGGGCGGGGCGTTCCTGCCGCGACAGGACGAGGTCTTCCCCGATCGCGACCACTTCGGGCGCATCTTCTTCCACCAGGCGCGCCTCTCGGCCGCGGGTGTTCCGCAGCTCGCCGCCGTGCTCGGGTCGTGCACCGCCGGGGGAGCGTACGTCCCGGCGATGAGCGACGAGACGGTGATCGTGCGCGATCAGGGCACCATCTTCCTGGGCGGACCTCCGCTCGTGAAAGCCGCGATCGGCGAGGTCGTCTCCGCGGAGGAGCTCGGGGGTGGAGCGCTCCACGCGAAGCGCAGCGGCGTCGTCGACCACCTCGCGGAAGATGACGAGCACGCACTGGAGATCCTGCGGGACATCGTCGCGACGCTTCCCGCGCCCGCCCCGCCCGCCTGGGAGGTCGTCGAGAGCAGACCGCCGTCCGAGACGGGCTCACTGTACGACGTGGTCCCGGTAGACGTGAACGCGTCCTACGACGTGCACGTCGTGATCGACCGGCTCGTCGACGGCGATAGCTTTCGGGAGTTCAAGGCCGAATACGGCACCACCCTCGTCACCGGCTTCGCGCGCCTCCACGGACACCCGGTCGGCATCGTCGCGAACAACGGCGTGCTGTTCAGCGAGTCGGCGCTCAAGGGCGCCCACTTCATCGAGCTGTGCGACCAGCGCGGCATCCCGCTGCTGTTCCTGCAGAACATCACCGGCTTCATGGTCGGGTCGGACGCGGAGGCCGGAGGGATCGCGAAGGACGGGGCCAAGATGGTCACCGCGGTCGCGACCAGCCGTGTCCCGAAGCTCACCGTGATCATCGGCGGGTCGTTCGGGGCGGGCAACTACTCGATGTGCGGACGCGCCTACTCCCCGCGGTTCCTGTGGACGTGGCCGGCGAGCCGCATCTCGGTCATGGGCGGTGCTCAGGCCGCATCCGTCCTGGCCACGGTGAAGGAAGACCAGTTGGCCGCGCGCGGTGAGACCTGGGCGCCCGACGACCGTGCGGCGTTCGAGGAGCCGATCCGCGAGCAGTACGAGCGGCAGGGCGAGCCGTACTACGCCACGGCGCGCCTGTGGGACGACGGCATCGTCGACCCCGCGCAGACCCGCGACCTGCTCGGGCTGGCGCTCGATGTCGTCTCCCGCACCCCGCTGCCCGAACCGCGCTTCGGCGTCTTCCGGATGTGAGCCCCATGTCTTCGTCACCCTCTCTCTCGTTCACCACCGTCCTCGTCGCGAACCGCGGCGAGATCGCCCGACGCATCATCCGCACGCTCCGCACTCTGGGTATCCGCAGTGTCGCGGTCTACAGCGATGCCGACGCGGGGGCACCCCACATGCGCGAGGCCGACGTGGCGGTCCGCATCGGGCCGGCTCCGGCGGCCGAGTCCTATCTCGACATCGATGCCGTCGTCGCGGCCGCGCGGGCCACCGGCGCGCAGGCGATCCACCCCGGCTACGGCTTCCTGTCCGAGAGCGTCGGGCTGGCGGAGGCGTGCGCCGAGAGCGGAATCGTGTTCGTCGGCCCCTCCGTGACGGCTCTGCAGGTCATGGGCGACAAGGCCAGGGCGCGGGACCACGTCGCGCGGAGCGGGGTGCCGGTCGTTCCGGGGTTTGACGCACGTGGGCTGTCCGACGCGGAGATCGAGGAGGAGGCGGACGCGGTCGGGTTCCCCCTCCTGGTGAAGCCGAGCGCGGGCGGAGGCGGCAAGGGCATGGAGGTCGTCGCGGACGCGGCCGCACTGCGCCCCGCCCTGTCCTCCGCGCGACGGGTCGCTGCCGCGGCCTTCGGCGACGACGCGCTCATCCTCGAACGGCTCATCGCCCGGCCGCGGCACATCGAGGTGCAGGTCTTCGGCGATGCACACGGCCGGGTGGTGGCGCTGGGCGAGCGCGAGTGCACGCTGCAGCGACGGCATCAGAAGGTCATCGAGGAGGCGCCGTCGGCCGGCATCCCCGAGGACACGCGCGACCGGCTCCTGACGGCGGCGGTGCGCGCGGCGGAGAGCGTCGCCTACGTCGGGGCCGGCACCGTAGAGTTCCTGGTCGATGCGGACGCCCCGGAGAACGTGTTCTTCATCGAGATGAACACGCGCCTCCAGGTCGAGCACCCGGTGACGGAGGAGGTGACCGGGCTCGACCTCGTGGCGCTGCAGCTGCAGGTCGCCGACGGTCGTCCCCTCGAGGTCGAGCCGCGCGGGCGGGGTCATGCCGTCGAGGCGCGCGTGTACGCCGAGGCTCCGGAGCGCGGCTTCCTGCCGTCCACCGGGACCGTGCTGCTGTTCGAGGCCCCGGACGGGGTCCGGGTCGACGCGGCTGTCGAGACGGGCAGCGTGGTGACGGGCTACTACGATCCGATGATCGCGAAGGTGATCGCTCACGCCGACGACCGGGCGACCGCCCTCCGCCGCCTGGACGACGCCCTGGCGCGCACCGTGGTGCTGGGGGTCGACACGAACATCGGGTTCCTGAGGCGGCTGCTGCACGACGAGCGTGTCGTCGCGGGCGACCTCGACACGGGGCTGATCGAGACTCTGCTCCCGCTGGAGCCGAGCCGACCCTCCGCATCGCAGCTCGCCGCTGCAGCCGCCGCTCTCCAGCCCGTCGGGGTATCGCCGCGAGCCGCCGACGCGCTGTGGGGACGACTCGCCGGGTGGCGGCTCGGCGCCGATCCCGCTCCGGTCGCGCCCCTCACCGTGCTCACCGATGACGACGCGGTGGTCGAGCTGCACGACGCCGATCCCGGACGTTCGACGGTGCGCGCGGCCGTGGATGCCGACGGGGCGGTGTGGGTCGTCGAAGACGGGGCCACCATGAGGCTTCTGCCCGTGGATCGGCGCGCGCGCCTCCAGCGTCGGCTGGCCGCGACCGGCGACGGTGGTCGCGCGAGCGAGCCGGAGGGACGAGCCCCGATGCCGGGGAGCGTAGTGGCCGTGCACGTCGCGGACGGCGCGGTCGTCGCGGCCGGCGAGCCGCTCGTCGCGATCGAGGCCATGAAGATGGAGCACCAGGTGCTCGCCCCGCACGACGGGGTGGTGCACCTGTTGGTCGCGACCGGCGACCAGGTACGGCGCGACCAACCGGTCGCCCGGGTGACGACGATGGAGGACGACCGATGATCGAGAGCCTGACCGACGAGGAGCGCGAGCTCGCGGGGATGGTGCGGGAGTTCGCCGACACCGTGGTCGCCCCGCAGTCCTACGAGGCCGACCGCACGCACACGCTCTCGATGGACGTGGTTGCGCAGATGGGCGAGCTCGGGCTGTTCGGCCTTCCCTTCCCCGAGGAGTACGGGGGACAGGGCGGCGACTATATGGCGCTCGGCATCGCGATCGAGGCGCTGGGCCGGGTCGACCAGTCCATCGCGATCACGTTGGAGGCGGGGGTCAGCCTGGGCGCGATGCCGATCTACCGGTTCGGCTCGGAGGAGCAGAAGCGCGAACTGCTGCCTGACCTGCTCGCCGGACGCGCTCTCGCCGGGTTCGGGCTGACGGAGCCGGAGGCGGGAAGCGACGCCGGCGCCACGCGCACCACGGCACGGCTCGACGGCGATGACTGGGTGATCGACGGCTCCAAGCAGTTCATCACCAACTCCGGCACGCCGATCACGCGCTTCGTGACGGTGACCGCCGTGACCGGTGCGAACGAGGGACGCAAGGAGATCTCGACGATCATCGTGCCCAACGGCACCCCGGGGTTCACGGTCGAGCCGCCCTACGACAAGGTCGGCTGGAACGCCTCGGACACCCACCCGCTCACGTTCGACGGGGCGAGGGTACCCGCCGGCAACCTGCTGGGGGCGCGTGGCAGCGGGTTCCGCAACTTCCTGAGCATCCTCGACGAGGGTCGCATCGCGATCGCCGCCCTCTCCACCGGTGCGGCCGAGGGGTGCCTGGAGGCGGCGGTCGCCTACGCGAAGAGTCGCACGATCTTCGGCAGCGCGCTCAGCACCCGGCAGAACGCCCAGTTCACGCTCGCCCGCATGCGTGCGCGCGTGCACACCGCGCGACTCGCGTGGCACCATGCCGCCCGGTTGCGCGACGCGGGCTCCCCGTTCGCGGAGGCCGCGGCGATCGCGAAGCTCGTGGCGGGAGAGGCCGCGATGGACAACGCGCGGGATGCGACGCAGATCTTCGGCGGCAACGGCTTCATGAACGAGTTCCCCGTGGCACGCCACTACCGCGACTCCAAGATCCTCGAGATCGGCGAGGGCACGACGGAGGTCCAGCTGCTGGTGATCGCCAGGGCCCTGGGGCTCGCCGGGTAGCGTGGAGGGATGAGCATGCGCGACATCGAGCAGCGCGGACTGTACTTCGAGGAGTTCGACACGGGCGTGCGGTACCTGCATCGACCGGGGCGCACGGCGACCGAGGCCGACAACGTGCTCTTCACGACGCTCACCATGAACACGCAGGCGCTGCACCTCGACGCCGCCTTCGCCGACGCCAGCGAGCCGTTCCACGCGCGACTGATCAACTCGATGTGGACCCTGTCCACGATGGTCGGGACCTCGGTGGCGCAGCTCACGCAGGGCACGCTCGTGGCGCAGCTCGGCATCGGCGACGTCGCGTTCCCGCACCCGCTTTTCGCGGGCGACACCCTCACCACGGAGACCGTCGTGGAGGAGAAGCGCCTGTCATCCTCCCGCCCGGGGACGGGGGTCGTGCGGCTCGCGCACACGGGGCGGAACCAGGACGGCACCGTGGTCGCCACGGCCACGCGCACGGTGCTGATCCGCTGCCGCCCGGAGGCGTCCGCATGAGCTTCGACCTCGGCCCCGCGCTGCTGTTCTGCCCGGCGGATCGCCCGGAGCGCTTCGCGAAGGCGCTCGACCGCGCCGACGCGGTCATCCTCGACCTGGAGGACGCGGTGCTTCCGGCGGCGAAGGCCGAGGCCAGAGCGAACGTGCGATCGGCCGCGCTCGACCCGGCGCGCGTGATCGTGCGGGTGAACGCGCCGAGCTCCGGCGAGTTCGACGCCGACCTCGCCGCCCTGGCGGAGACGGGCTTCCGGACGGTCATGGTCGCGAAGAGCGAGAGTGCGTCCGATCTCGACCGTCTCGGCGACGCGTACGACCTGATCGCGCTGTGCGAGACGGCGCGCGGTGTCCACGCGGCGCCCGACATCGCGGCGCATCCGCGGGTGGTCGCCCTGATGTGGGGAGCGGAGGATCTGGTCGCCTCACTGGGCGGCACCTCGTCGCGGACCCCGGCCGGCCGTTACCGCGACGTCGCCCGCTACGCCCGCGCCCGCGTGCTGCTCGAGGCGGGGTCGTACGGCAAGGCTGCCATCGATGCCGTGCACGTCGACATCGGCGACCTGGAAGGGCTGCAACAGGAGGCCGCCGACGCTGCGGCATCCGGCTTCCGCGCCACGGCGTGCATCCACCCGAGCCAGGTGTCCGTCGTGCGAGAGGCCTACCGTCCCGACGCCGAGACCGTCGCCTGGGCGAGGGCCGTGCTGGAGGCAGCCGCCACGGAGCGCGGGGTCTTCCGGTTCGACGGTCGCATGGTGGACGAGCCCGTGCTCCGGCACGCGCGCTTCGTGGTCTCCCGCGCCCGCTGAGGCCGCGTCATCCACCGCGCGACAGAGCGCCGGGGCGTCAGAGCACGGGCGACTCGTCGAGCAGGCGCAGGTACCCCGGCGCCGCGACGAAGCGGTGCGCAGAGCCGTTGCCCAGCACGGTGCCCTCGCGGGGGAGCGTGCCGCCGGAGACGTGATCGATCACGGCGCGGATCACCCCGCCGTGCGTGACCACGAGCACCGACTCCGCCTGCGGGGCCGAACGCCGTCGCGCCTCCCTGGCGATGCGGTGCAGGGCCGCGATCGCCCTCACCCCGACGTCGGGCAGCGACTCGGCGCCGGGAACTTCCGCGTGCCAGTCGCCGTACGTCGAGATGTAGTCGGGGACCAGGAGTCCCTCGCCCTCGCCGAACTCCCGCTCGCGCAGGTCGGGGACGACACCGGCGATGTCGAGCCCGAGACGCTGCGCGATGATCTCCGCGGTCTCCCTGGCGCGGGAGAGCGGGCTCGTGTACACGGCGTGGTGCGCGGTCCCGGCGAGCTTCTCGGCGGCCCAGCGTGCGTCCTCGCGCCCGGTGTCGTTGAGGGGGATGTCGGTGGAGCCCTGGATGCGCCTCGCGAGGTTCCAGTCGGTCTGTCCGTGGCGGATGAGGGTGAGGTGGGTCACTGCAGCAGCTCCTGGAGGGCGGGAAGGACGTCGCTGGTGCCTGCGGCGAGCGTGGCGTCCGCCCAGGCGTCGGCGCGTGTCGGTTCGCGGTTGACGATGATGAGCGGGATCCCCCGGCGTCGGGCGCGGTCGACGAGCCGCACGCCGGAGTTGACGACCAGGGAGGAGCCAGCGACGATCAGGGCCGTGCTGGAGCGCAGCAGGGATTCGGCCGCGCGGAATCGGTCCTGGGGCACGTACTCGCCGAAGAACACCACGTCGGGCTTGAGCATCCCGCCGCACACCGTGCACGCGGGGATCACGAAGCCGTCCGTGCTCTCGGGCAGCACATCGCCGTCCGGTGCGAGGGCCACGTTCTCGGGCACGGTGATCCAGGGGTTGAGCTCCTCGATCTGCACGGCGATGTCGCGTCGGTCGAACACCTGTCCGCAGTGCAGGCACAGGACGCGGCGCATGGTGCCGTGGACCTCGATCACGTGCGAGCTGCCGGCCCGCAGGTGCAGGCCATCGACGTTCTGGGTGATGACACCGGACACGGTCCCGGCGGTTTCCATCGCGGCGACGGCCAGGTGTCCCGGGTTGGGGGCGGCCTGTGCGAACGCGCGCCAGCCGAGGTGCCCGCCCACCCAGTACCGTCGTCGGGCGGCCTCGTCACCGAGGTACGTCTGGATCGTCATGGGGTCGCTGCGCGTGCGCGCGCCTTCGCCGCGATAGGCGGGGATGCCCGAGTCGGTCGAGATCCCGGCTCCGGTGAGGAAGGCGATGCGCCGGCCGCGGAGCAGGTCGGCGACCCTGCCGAGGGTGGCCGATGACTCGGCGGTGTTCGACGCGCTCACAGGACCTCCCCGTGCGAGTCTACGGCGCGGCGACGGGGCCGGTCTCGCGCTGGCAGAGTGGAGGGATGCACCTGACGTCCGTGACCGACCTCGACGACCCGCGGCTCGACGACTACCGCGGGTTGACGGACACGGCGCTGCGGGCCGTCACCGAGCCGGCCGAGGGGCTCTACATCGCGGAGACGACGACGGTGATCGAGCGCGCGGTGGCGGCCGGTCACCGCCCGCGCTCCGTGCTCGTCGCCGAACGTCGGGTCGAGGAGATGGCGCGTGTGCTCGGAGAGCTGCCGGTCCCGGTGCTGGTCGTTTCCGACGAACTGGCCGAACGCGTCACGGGCTACGCCGTGCACCGCGGAGCCCTCGCGTCGATGCAGCGCCCCGCCCTCGCCCCGGTCGCCGACGTGATCCGCGGGGCCCGGCTCGTTCTGGTGCTGGAGGGGCTCGGTGACCACGCGAACGTGGGCGCCGCGTTCCGTGCGGCCGCCGGGCTGGGGGCCGACGCGGTGCTGGTCTCGGCGCGCTGTGCCGATCCGCTGTACCGCCGGAGCGTGCGGGTGAGCATGGGAACGGTGTTCCAGGTGCCGTGGACCCGCATGGCCGACCTGGGTGAGGGGATGCGCGACCTCACCGCGCAGGGGTTCGACGTCGCCGCTCTCGCCCTCGACGACGGCGCGGTACCGCTGGATGTCTACGCTGCGGAGCGCCCGGAGCGGGTCGCCCTGCTGATGGGCTCGGAGGGGGACGGTCTGTCGCGGGAGGCCCTGGCTGCGGCGGACACCGTGGTGACGATCCCCATGTCGGGCGGCGTCGACTCGCTCAACGTCGCTTCCGCCGCTGCCGTCGCGCTGTGGGCGCTGCAGAACTGACCGATCAGTCGCGGCCGGGGAGGATCACCGGTCCGGGCTCCGGTCGCTTGGCGGCGATGTTGTCGCCCGAGGACTGATGCCGCAGCCGCCGCAGCACCCACGGCACGAGGTGCTCCCGCGCCCAGCCCAGGTCTTCGGCCCTGGCCGCCCGCCACGTACGGAGGGGGAGCGGCTCGGGCTGCATGGCCTCCAGATCGTTCGGGACGTTGAGGGCGCGCAGCACCATGCGGGCCACCTCGTGATGCCCGAGCGCGTTGTAGTGCAGCCGGTCGTCGTCGAAGAATCGCGCGTCCTGCACGACCTTGAGCGCCCACTGGTCGGCGACGATGCAGTCGTGCCGCTCCGCGATCGCGCGCACGTTCTCGTTGTAGATCGCGACCTTGCCGCGGAAGGGTCGGAACACCGGGGTGAACCCGGTGTCGATCCCGGTGAACAGGATGACGGCGGCGCCCGTGGACGACAGGCGCGACACGGCGTCCTCGAGCTGGGCGGCGATCGCGTCCGGGTCGGTGCCGGGGCGGATGACGTCGTTGCCGCCCGCGCAGATCGAGATGAGGTCGGGCCGCAGCGCCACGGCGGGCTCGACCTGGTCGGCGACGATCTGCGCGATGAGCTTGCCGCGCACGGCGAGGTTGGCGTACGCGAAGTCGTCGACCTGCTGTGCGAGGACCTCGGCGACGCGATCGGCCCAGCCGCGGTGGGCGCCGGGGTTCACGGGGTCGGGGTCGCCGATGCCCTCGGTGAAGGAGTCGCCGATGGCGACGAACCGTCGCCACGGATGCGGAGTCTCGTTCGGGACGTAGGGGCTCCTGGTCGATTCCTGGTCGCTCATCCGGCTCTCCTTCGCGGGGGCTTGCGGGCGGCGGTCGGCCGCTGCGCAGTGACCGAGCCTACCCGTCGGGGTTCCGCGGGGGCGGACGCGCGCGGCGATCGCGGCGGATGCCGTGGTGTCCCCGGCAGCGATTATCGTGGAGTCGATGCTCTCTCCCTCCTTCCCTCAGCGCGCCCCGTGGGGAACGGCGAGCAAGCTGCGCGCGTGGCAGCAGGAGGCCCTCGACGCCTACTTCCAGGCCGACCAGCGCGACTTCCTCGTCGCTGCGACCCCGGGCGCCGGCAAGACCACGTTCGCGCTGACACTCGCGGTGGAGCTCATGCGGATGGGCGAGGTCGACCGGGTGATCGTGGTGGCCCCGACGGAGCACCTGAAGACGCAGTGGGCCGATGCGGCGGCTCGGGTGCACATCCGGCTCGACCCGCGGTTCCGCAACAGCCACTGGGCCCCCGCCCGGCACTATCACGGCGTCGTCGTCACGTACGCGCAGGTCGCTGCGAAGTCGTCGATCCATCGCCACCTCACGGAAGACGCGAAGACCCTGGTCATCCTCGACGAGGTGCACCACGGCGGCGACGCGCTGAGCTGGGGCGATGCGATCCGCGACGCGTACGGCCCTGCCAAGCGGCGGCTGCTCCTCTCGGGCACCCCGTTCCGCAGCGACACCGCGCCGATCCCGTTCGTGGAGTACCTGCCCGACGAGACGGGCGCCCGCGTGTCCAGCACCGACTACGCGTACGGCTACGGGCGTGCTCTCGCCGACGGTGTCGTCCGTCCTGTCCTGTTCCACATGTACGCGGGCAAGATGCGCTGGCGCACGAGCGCGGGCGACGAGCTGGAGACCCATCTCGGTCAGGACAACACGAAAGACGTCACGTCGCAGGCATGGCGCACGGCCCTCGACCCCGAGGGCGACTGGATGCCGGCCGTGCTCTCCGCCGCCGACCGTCGCCTCACCGAGATCCGCCATCATGTGCCGGACGCGGGCGGGCTGGTGCTGGCGACCGATCAGACCGTGGCCAGGGCGTACGCGAAGATCCTCCACAGCATCACCCGCGAGCAGCCCACGATCGTGCTGTCCGACGATGCCACGGCGTCGGAGCGCATCGAGAAGTTCTCCGCCGGCACTCAGCGCTGGATGGTCGCCGTGCGCATGGTGTCCGAGGGGGTGGACGTGCCGCGGCTCGCGGTGGGCGTGTACGCCACCTCGTCGTCGACCCCGCTGTTCTTCGCGCAGGCGATCGGCCGGTTCGTGCGGGCCCGACGCCGGGGCGAGGCGGCCAGCGTGTTCCTGCCCCACGTGCCCGTGCTGATGAAGCTCGCGAACGAGATGGAGAAGCAGCGCGATCACGCGCTCGACCGCGGCTCGAAAGACGAGGACGGTCTCGACGACTCGCTCCTGGAGAGTGCGAACCGCGAGGAGGAGACCTCCGACGCACTCACCCAGGAGTTCAGCTACCAGGCCATCTCGTCCGTCGCGCACTTCGATCGCGTCGTGTTCGAGGGCAAGGAGTTCGGTCAGCTCGCGGAGCCGAACACGCCGGAGGAGGAGGAGTTCATCGGCTTCCCCGGTCTGCTCGAGCCCGAGCACGTGCACGAGCTCCTGATGCAGCGCCAGGCGCGACAGTCCCGGCACCGGGAGGTGCGCGAGGCCGCGGAGCCGGCGACGGCCACCACGACGCTTCCCGCGCCGCTCCACCGCACCCTCCGCGAGCAGAGGCAGCTGCTGAACAGCCTGGTCGGGTTGTACGCGCGCCAGTCGGGACAACCGCACGGCGCCGTGCACGCCGAGCTCCGGCGCATCTGCGGGGGGCCGGCGGTCGCGCAGGCCACGGTCACTCAGCTGCAGTCGCGCATCGAGGTCCTCCGCAAGCGCGTCCGCTCCTGACCGGGATCACCACCGCGTCTGCTTCGGATCCCCGAAATGCTGGCAATCGGTGCCAGGACGCGGTTGCGCGCTCCGCTCGCGGATAGCGTGGAACGGTTGCCCGCGCATCGGGCACGCTGATTCCTGGAGGACCCATGACTGCCCCTGCCGCCGCGGATTCGACGGCCTCTGACCGCCGCCGATGGGCCCGCTACCTCGTGGAGGAGCGCGCCGAGGGAGCCGTGTACAGCCGCCTCGCCGCCCGTCGGACGGGGGAGGAGCGCGCGATCCTGCTGGGACTGGCCGAGGCCGAACGCCGGCACGAGAAGCACTGGCTCGATCTGCTCGGCGGTGAACCGCGGCGGCTTCCGAGGGCGGGCCTGCGCTCGCGTCTTCTCGGCTGGATGGCGGGACGGTTCGGGTCGATCTTCGTCCTCGCGCTGGCGCAGAGTGCCGAGGCTCGGTCGCCGTACGATGCCGAGCGCTGGGCGACCCCTGCGATGCGCGCTGACGAGAAGGTCCACCACGAGGTCGTGCGCGGCCTGGCGGCGCGCGGACGGCGACGGCTCTCCGGCTCCTTCCGTGCGGCGGTGTTCGGCGCCAACGACGGTCTCGTGAGCAATCTCGCCCTCGTGCTCGGCATCGGGGCGACCGGGGTGAGCTCGGGCTTCGTCCTGTTCAGCGGGATCGCCGGCCTGCTGGCCGGGGCGCTGTCGATGGGTGCGGGCGAGTTCGTGTCGGTGCGGTCGCAGCGCGAGCTGCTCGCGGCGACGGAGGCCAATGAGGACGCCGCGGCCGCCGCCGCCGACCTCGACATCGACGAGAACGAACTGGCCCTCGTGTACCGCGCCCGCGGGATGGATCAGACGGAGTCGCTCGCCCGGGCTCGTCGGATCGTGTCGGCCGCCCAGGAGGGCGTGCGTCGGGCGGCCACGGGTCCGGTCGCGGTCCAGGGGGCCGACGACCACGAGATCGTCGGCAGCGACTGGACGGCGGCCATCTCGAGCTTCCTGCTGTTCGCGTCCGGAGCGATCGTGCCCGTCCTCCCGTGGATCTTCGGGCTCGAGGGGCCCACGGCGATCATCGTCGCCCTCGTCCTGGTCGGCATCGCGCTGCTGAGCACGGGAGCCATGGTCGGGGTGCTGTCGGGCGGGCCGCCCCTGCGCCGCGCCCTGCGTCAGCTCGCGATCGGCTTCGGAGCCGCGGCGATCACCTATGCGCTGGGCCTGCTGTTCGGCGTAGGTGCCGTCTGACGGCGAGGCGGTACGACGAAGGCCCCGGATCCGTGGGGATCCGGGGCCTTCGTGTCTGTGCGCGGAGGGGGACTTGAACCCCCACGCCCTATCGGGCACTAGCACCTCAAGCTAGCGCGTCTACCATTCCGCCACCCGCGCAGGTGTGGGATGTGTCGTTGCCGACCGAAGAATGACATTAGCACGTTCTGAAGGGGCGATCGAACTGGGCGCGACGCCCGGGCGTGGCACGCTGTTTCGATAGCCTGGGACGCATGACCGATCCCTCGCTGCCCGAGGTCGCGCGCGTCGCGAGCGACCTCATCCGCTTCGACACATCCAACTACGGAGGCGGAAACGCGAAGGGGGAGCGGGAGGCCGCGGAGTACGTCGGCGCCTATCTGGAGGCGCTCGGGCTGCCGGTCGAGTACTACGAGCCGGTGCCGCGACGCACGAACGTCATGGCGAGGGTGCGGGGACGCGATGCGAGCAAGCCGGCCCTCGTGGTCCACGGTCACCTCGACGTCGTACCGGCGGTCGCCGAGGACTGGAGCGTCGATCCGTTCGCCGGGATCGTGCGCGACGGCATGCTGTGGGGCCGAGGCGCGGTCGACATGAAGAACATGGACGCGATGATCCTCACGTCGGTCGCCGACATCCTCCGCGCGGGGGAGCAGCCGGAGCGCGATCTCGTACTCGCGTTCTTCGCCGACGAGGAGAACGGTGGTGTCGAGGGGTCGGCGCTCGTGGTCAAGGATCGCCCGGAGTGGTTCGCCGGGGCGACCGACGCGATCAGCGAGGTGGGCGGATACTCCATCTCGGTCGACGATCGCCGGGCCTATCTCCTGCAGGTGGGCGAGAAGGCGCTGATCTGGATCCGGCTGGTCGCCACCGGTCGCGCGGGCCACGGCAGTCGTCTGCATGAGGAGAATGCGGTGACCAGGCTCGCCGAGGCCGTCGCCGCGATCGGCCGCACGCGCTGGCCCATCCGACTGACGCCCACCACGACGGCGCTCCTGGAGGGCCTCAGCGCGCTCAGCGGGCGCAGCGTCGACGACCCGGACGCGCTGGCGGCGGCCGCGGGCCCGGCGGAGGCGTTCCTGCGCTCCACGTTCCGCACCACCACCAATCCGACCGTGCTCACCGCGGGATACAAGCACAACGTGATCCCCGAGCGTGCGGAGGCGCTGATCGACGTGCGCGTGATCCCCGGCACGGAGGACGACGTGCTCGCCGAGCTCCAGCAGATCGTGGGCGACGACATCCGCATCGAGACGGTGGTGCGCGACATTGGCATGGAGACGGCGTTCTCCGGCGACCTGGTCGACGCGATGGTCGCGGCTCTCGGACGCCACGATCCGGGCGTTCCGGTCATCCCGTACCTGCTCGGCGCCGGGACCGACAACAAAGCGCTGGCGGCTCTCGGCATCACCGGGTACGGCTTCGCACCGCTGCGACTGCCCGCCGACCTGGATTTCACGGGCATGTTCCATGGAGTCGACGAGCGGGTGCCCGTAGACTCTCTTGTCTTCGGTCAGCGGGTGCTGACCGATCTGCTGCGCACGTACTGAGTGACGCTCGCGCCCTCCGTGCCCTCCCGAGATCTGAAGGCCCTGCCATGCATCTGTTCGAAGCGCTCATCCTGGGGATCGTCCAGGGACTGACCGAGTTCCTCCCGATCTCATCGAGTGCGCATCTGCGCATCCTCGGGACCTTCCTGCCGTCGGGGGAGGACCCGGGTGCGGCGTTCACCGCCATCACGCAGATCGGCACCGAGGCCGCCGTCGTCGTGTTCTTCTGGCGCGACATCGTCCGCATCGTGTCCCAGTGGTTCCGCTCGCTCAGCGGCGCGGTGCCGCGCAACGACCCGGATGCGCGCATGGGGTGGCTGATCATCATCGGCAGCGTTCCGATCGTCGTGCTCGGTCTGCTGTTCCAGGACCAGATCGAGACGGTGTTCCGTTCGCTGTGGCTCGTGGCGATCATGCTCATCCTGTTCGGCATCCTGCTCGGAATCGCCGACTACGTGGGCGCCAAGCGGCGCAAGCTCGGAGATCTGACGTATCCGCACGGCATCGCGTTCGGTTTCGCGCAGGCTCTCGCGCTGATCCCCGGCGTCTCGCGGTCGGGCGGCACGATCACGATGGGGCTGTTCCTGGGCTACGAGCGGGCGGCTGCTGCGCGCTATGCCTTCCTGCTCGCGATCCCCGCCGTCTTCGGCAGCGGCTTCTACCAGGTGTTCAAGAGCTGGGGCGAGCCGTCGTTCTTCTCCTTCGGCGACACGCTCGCGGCAACCGGTGTCGCCTTCGTGGTGGCGCTCGGAGTGATCGCGTTCTTCATGAGCTGGATCTCGAAGCGCAGCTTCCTGCCGTTCGTGATCTACCGCATCCTGCTCGGCACCGTTCTGCTCGTGCTGCTGGGCATGGGCGTCATCCCCGCCTGAGCGCGGCGCGTCCCCGTCAGCGCTTGCGGTCGCCCGGACCGTCGTCGCGGCGGCGCAGGTAGCGTTCGAACGCCTGGGCGATCGCGTCGCCGGAGGCATCGGGCGAGTCCCAGGTGTCGCGCGTGCGTTCCAGCTGACGGATGTACTCGGCCATCTCCTCGTCCTCGGATGCCGCAGCGTCGATCGACGCCTCCCATGCGGCTGCCTCGGTGCGCAGGTGCCGGCGGTCGACGTCGACACCGGTGAGCTCCTCGAGTCGGTCGAGGAGGGCGAGCGTCACCTTCGGCGAGGGGGCGGCGGAGGCGACGTAGTGGGGCACGCTGGCCCAGAGGCTGACCGAGGGGATCCCGGCGTTCTCCGCGAAGTGCTCGAACACCGTGAGGATGCCGACGGGACCTTCGTACACCGATCGCTCGAGGCCGTGCGCCTCACGCACCTGGTCGTTCTGGCTCGAGGCGAAGATCGAGATGGGTCGGGTGTGCGGCACGTCCGACAGCATCGCGCCGAGGGTCACGAAACCGGTGACGTCGTCGCGCAGCGCGACGTCGATGAACTCCGAGGCGAACGCCTGCCAGGTGCGGGCGGGCTCGGCGCCGGTGAGCAGCCAGAACTCCGGGCCGGGCCCGGGGTTCCGCGGACGCCAGAGCCCGGCCTCCGGCCAGGTGAGCTGACGTCGCCCCTCCGCATCCATGCGAGTGGCGGGACGCGTGTACTGGTAGTCGAAGTACAGCTCGGGGTCGACGGAATGCACGAGGTCGTAGTCGCCGGACGACTGCAGCGCCGCGATCGCGCCGCTGGCCGCTTCGCCCGCATCGTTCCAGCCGTCGAACGCGGCGATGACGATGCGGGGACCGAGGACATCCACCATGTGCTCCCATCGGGTTCGCGGTTCCGGTCACCCCAGGCTAGCCCGCGACGGCGGGATGTGGGCCGCGCCCGGCTAGCATGGGTTCAGTGAGCAGCAAGCCCCGCGCGGTCCTCTGGGACATGGATGGAACACTCGTCGACACCGAGCCCTACTGGATGGCGGCCGAGACCGCGCTGGTCGAGTCGTTCGGAGGGACCTGGACGCACGAAGACGCCCTGCGGCTCGTCGGTAGCGGGCTCCTCGACAGTGCGATCATCCTGCAGGACGCGGGCGTCGACATGGAGCCGGAGGCGATCGTCTCGCACCTCACCGACGCCGTGCAGCAGGCGTTGCGCACGCAGGGGGTGCCGTTCCGCCCCGGGGCTCGCGAGCTGCTGCGCGACCTGCGCGCCGCCGACATCCGCACGGGCCTGGTCACGATGTCGCTGCGCCGGATGGCCCTGGACGTGGTGGACCTGATCGACTTCGAGGCCTTCGACGTCGTCGTCGCCGGCGACGACGTGGATAATCCCAAGCCCCACCCTGAGCCGTATCTGCAGGCCGCTGCGCTGCTGGATGTCGACATCGCGGAGGTCGTGGTGATCGAGGACTCCCCGACGGGGCTGCGAGCGGGTCTCGCGTCGGGGGCGCTCACGCTGGGGGTGCCGCACATCGTGCCGCTCGACGGCCTCGGCGCCCACCAACTCTGGCCCACACTGCACCTCCGCGGTGCCGCGGACATCGCCGAGCTGTTCGGCGCGCACACGACCACGGAGGCGACCCGATGACGGCGACCCAGCGACCGAGCGGTCCGTTCCGCGAGGGCGACCGCGTTCAGCTCACCGGCCCGAAGGGGCGCCTGCACACGGTCACGCTGCGCGAGGACGGCGAGCTGCATACGCACCACGGCGTGCTGCGGCACCGCGACCTGATCGGGCTTCCTGACGGCTCCGTCGTGGCGAACAGCTCCGGGCACGAGTATCTGGCCCTGCGCCCCCTGCTGCGCGACTTCGCGATGTCGATGCCGCGCGGTGCGGCGATCGTCTACCCGAAGGATGCAGCGCAGATCGTGATGCAGGCGGACGTCTTCCCCGGGGCGACGGTGGTCGAGGCGGGCGTCGGCTCCGGCGCGCTGTCCCTGTCGCTGTTGCGCGCGATCGGACCCGCCGGGACCCTGATCTCGTTCGAGCGGCGCGAGGAGTTCGCCGACGTGGCCCGCAGCAATGTGGAGACGTTCTTCGGCGAGACCCCGGACACCTGGCGAGTGGTGGTGGGCGATCTCGTCGAGGCCCTGCCCGCCGAGGTCGAGGCCGGTTCCGTCGACCGGGTCGTCCTCGACATGCTCGCCCCGTGGGAGTGCATCGACGCGGTGGCCGACGCGCTCACACCGGGCGGCGTGGTGCTCTGCTACATCGCGACCGCGACCCAGCTCTCGAGGGTTGCGGAGTACATCCGCGGAACCGGTCTGTTCACCGATCCCGATGCGTCGGAGACGATGGTGCGCGGTTGGCACGTCGAGGGGCTCGCGGTGCGACCGGATCACCGGATGGTGGCGCACACCGGCTTCCTCCTCACGGCCCGCCGGCTCGCGCCCGGCGCGGTCGCGCCGTCGGTCAAGCGGCGCGCGTCGAAGAGCAGCTACAGCGACGCCGACGTCGAGCTGTGGACGCCGGGGGCCGTCGGCGACCGCGAGATCACGGACAAGAACCTCCGCAAGCGGGCTCGCGAGGCGGGAAAGGCCGCCGAAGGCGCGCGCCAGGCCGCCGCGTCGCGCGAATCCGGGCAGTCGACGGAATAGACTGGAGCGCGTGCGTAAAACGTCCGCCGTTCTGGCCACCCTCAGTCTCGCCGCCCTCGCTCTGACCGGGTGCAGCGTGACCGCGTCTTCCGCCGACGCCTCGTGCGATCGCACGGGCCACGCGAACGGCATCGGCGACGCCGTGACTGTCGACGGAGAGGTCGGCTCCACGCCCGACGTCGACATTTTCAGTCCCCTCCGCCTGACCGAGACGTCGTTCACCGACGCGGTGACCGGAGACGGCCGTCGCATCGTCGACGACGCGCAGCCGATCATCGTGCAGCTCTCGATCTACAGCGGCGAGACGGGTGAGAAGGTGTTCGCCACGTCCTACGACAGCGACAGCACGCGCGCGTCCAGCATCGAGTCGTGGGCCTCGCAGGCGCCCGGCCTTGCCGGCGTCCTCGAGTGCGCGACCGCCGGAAGCCGCGTCGTGGCCGGGCTCACGCCCGACGACTTCGGTGCCGCGAATCTCAAGGGCTTCGGCATGGCGGAGGACGACGTCGCCGTCTTCGTGGTCGACGTCGTTGATGCGTTCCACCCGCGCGCCGAGGGCTCGCTGCAGTTCAACGACGCGCAGGGCATGCCGACCGTGGTCCGTGCTCCCGACGGCACTCCCGGCGTGATCATCCCGGACAGCGCCGCACCGAAGAAGCAGGTCGTGCAGACGCTCATCCTCGGTGACGGAGAGAAGGTCACGAAGGACGACTCTCCGCTCGTTCACTTCACGGCCGTGGGCTGGGACGACAAGAAGGTCATCCAGAGCTCCTGGGGCCAGCAGGCCGTCGATCAGATGGCGCAGATCGCACCCCCCGTGGCTGAGGCCCTCGTGGGGCACCCGGTCGGCTCGCAGGTGCTCGTCGTGCTCCCGAAGACCGAGAACTCCGTCGCGATGGCCGTCGTGGTGGACATCCTCGGCATCGCCCCCTCAGCCGCTCCGTGATGGCCGCCCGGATCCCTGCCGAAGAGCGCCTGACGAACCTCGTCGTGGCGCTGATGGCGACGGAGATCGGGCTGACGAAGCAGCAGATCCTCGACAACGTCTCGGGGTATCGGCAGCGGGCGGACGCGGGTACGCGCTCCGATGCCCTGGAGAAGATGTTCGAGCGCGACAAGGACGAGCTCCGGTCGCTCGGCGTGCCGATCGAGACGATCGGCGATGCTGCCGACCCGAACGATCTCCGGGAGGCGCGGTACCGCATCCCCCAAGCGGAGTACGACCTGCCGAGCGACATCGAGTTCACCGCGGCGGAGCTCGCGGTGCTGCGCCTGGCGGGAAGCGTGTGGAGTGCGGAGTCGGTCTCGGGCGACGCCCAGTCGGGCGTGCGCAAGATCCGCGCTCTCGGTATCGACGGCGATGAGCCCATCATCGGCTTCGCTCCGCGCATCACCGCGCGGGACGCGGCCTTCTCTCCGCTGCAGGACGCGATCGAGCGCAGCCGTGTGGTGTCGTTCGACTATCTGAAGCCCGGGGAGGATGCGCCGCGTCGTCGCCGCGTCCGGCCGTTGGCACTGGTGGACTATGAGGCGCGCTGGCACGTCTACGGGGTCGATGTGGATGTGGAGGAGGACCGCACCTTCCTGCTGAGCCGCATCGTGGGCGACGTGGCGGTGAGCGCGACGTCGTTCGACCCCGCCCTGCGCGAGGGAGCGGGGGAGCGCGCGCTGAGCGGACTCGAGCAGGTCGCTGCGGCGAACTCCGCGCTTCTGGAGGTGACTCCGGGCACCGAGGCCGCGCTGAGGCTCGGACGACGCGCGACCGCCGCCGCGCAGGGCATCCGCGTGCCATTCGTGGATCTGCACATCCTCGCCGACGAGCTGGCCTCGTACGGTCCCGAGGTGCGGGTGGTCGAGCCTGCCCTGCTGCGTGACGCCGTGGTCGCCCGGTTGTCCGCTGTCGTGGATGCGCACACCGACACGGGGGCACGCGCATGAGCCCGCAGCAGAAGCCGCTCCTTGCCGCTGATCGCGTACGCCTGTACCTGACACTCGTTCCCTACCTGCTCGAGCACGGGCAGGTATCTCTCGCGGAGGCCGCGGAGGAGTTCGGCGTCACGCCGCGCGAGATGCGCGCGATGGTCGAGAAGCTCACCGTGATCGGATTGCCGGGCGAGGCCGGATTCTGGCAGCAGCCTCAGGAGATGTTCGACATCAACTGGGACCTGCTCGAGCTGGAGGACGTCATCGAGATCACGAACGACGTCGCGCTGCGCCGGGTTCCGCGGTTCACCGCCCGGGAGGCCGCCGCGCTCCTGGCCGGGCTGCAGATGGTGGCGGCCGTTCCGGCGGTCTCCGACTCGGGTCTCGTCGCCGGTCTTATCTCGAAGCTCTCCCGCGGTGCGGCCGATGCCCCCGCCGATGTCGTCGTGGCGCCGAGCGCCGTCGACGAGGTCCGTTCCGTGGTGTCGCGCGGGCTGCAGCAGGGCGTCGCCGTCTCGTTCACCTACCAGGCGCCTGACTCGACTCCGACCACGCGCACCGTCGATCCCGTCCAGATCCTGATCACGAACGGGCAGTGGTACCTGCAGGGATGGTGCCACATGCGCGAGGCGATGCGTACCTTCCACCTGGATCGGGTGAGCGAGCCGACGCTGACCGACATCCCCAGTACCCACGGCGGTGACCAGGTTCCCGAGGCGTTCGCCGGTCTGGAGGACGAAGGCGAGGTCACGGTGCGCGTGCCGGAGCGGCTCGCCCCGCTGCTCAGCGGGTTCCTGCCGGCGGAAGCGATGGAGCCCGCGAACGGCGTCGTGACGGCCCGTCTGCATCTGGCGGACCCGCGCGGCATCAAGCGCCTCGCGGCCAGGTTCGGCGGAGCGATGGAAGTCCGGGAGCCGGGAGTCGCTCGGTCGGCGACGCGTGAGTGGGCGGAGGCGGGACTCGCGCTGTACCACCAGCCCGATACGCAGGATTGATCTGTAGACTGGGGACGAAAGCCCCCCGACGACGGGAATGTCGATATGTTCGCTGGAATGCAAGGCTGGCACCTGCTGATCGTGCTCGCCGTCATCCTCCTTCTCTTCGGCGCTGCCAAGCTGCCGGCGCTCGCGAAGAGCATGGGGCAGTCCGCCCGCGTGTTCAAGGGTGAGATGAAGGCGATGAAGGAAGAAGATGCGACGCGCGCCGAGTCCGCCGTCGCTGAGCCCACCTCGGTGAAGGACACGGGCGCCGAACCTGAGACTCCGCCTCGCGCCTGACCGGCCGTGGCAGCCATCGAACCGACCGTGAAGGCGAAGGCCGACCGGGATCGGCGGATGTCGCTCGGCGCGCATCTCGTCGAGCTGCGGAAGCGTCTCATGTACGCTGCCCTCGCGCTGGTGGTCGGCATGGTGATCGCGTTCATCGTCGCGGACCCGGTCATCCACTTCATCACGGAGCCCATCCGGATCATCACCGAGAAACGCGGCGACGATTTCAGCGCGCTGAACTTCGGCACGGTGACCGCGGCCTTCGACATGCGCATGCGCATCGCCTTCTCGATCGGGCTGTTCCTGTCCGCGCCCATCTGGCTGTGGCAGGTCTGGGCGTTCATCATGCCGGGGCTCACGCGCAAGGAGATCAAGTACACGGTCGGCTTCGTGCTCGCCGCGGTTCCGCTCTTCTTCGCCGGCTGCTACCTCGGCGTCATGATCATGCCGCACGTGATCGAACTCATGTGGAGCTTCACCCCCGAGGGCGGGACGAACTTCTACTACGCGCAGGAGTACTACGACTTCGTCTTCAAGCTGATGATCGTGATCGGGGTGTCGTTCGTGCTCCCGGTGTTCCTGGTCGCGCTGAACCTGGCCGGCGTCATGTCGGGTCGCGCCATCCTCAAGGGTTGGCGAGTCGCGGTCCTCATCGCGACGATCTTCGCCGCCCTCGCGACTCCCGCCGCCGACGTCGTGAGCATGCTGATGCTCGCCGGGATCCTCATCGTGCTGTTCTTCGCCGCCGCGGGACTCTCTCTGCTCTTCGATCGGCGCAAACGGAAGAGGGATGCGGCCGCCGGCATCGTCCCTGACGCCGTATGAGTTCTCCGTCCGACCGTTACGCGCAGGCGCAGGACGCGGCGAGCCATCCGCAGACCGTCGCCTTCGCCGCGCGCCAGCGATTCCAGCTCGATCCGTTCCAGGTGGCCGGGTGTCACGCCCTGGAGAACGGGCGCAGCGTGCTGGTCGCGGCGCCGACCGGAGCGGGCAAGACGATCGTCGGTGAGTTCGCGATCCACCTCGCGATGCAGAGCCCGACGGACAAGGCGTTCTACACGACGCCGATGAAGGCCCTGTCGAACCAGAAGTTCCGCGAGCTTGTCGACGTCTACGGCCCCGACGAGGTCGGGTTGCTCACCGGCGACACGAACATCAACGGCAACGCCCGCATCGTCGTGATGACGACCGAGGTGCTGCGGAACATGATCTACGCGGACTCCGCCGCGCTCCGCGACCTGCGCTACGTCGTGATGGATGAGGTGCACTACCTGGCCGACCGGTTCCGCGGAGCCGTGTGGGAGGAAGTGATCATCCACCTGCCCCCGCGCGTGCGTCTGGTCTCCCTCAGCGCGACGGTGTCGAATGCGGAGGAGTTCGGCGACTGGCTCGACACGGTCCGGGGCGACACGGAGGTGATCGTGTCCGAGGTGCGGCCGGTGCCCCTGGAGCAGCACGTGCTCGTGCGCGACGACCTGCTTCCGCTGTTCGACGACAGGGCGGGTCTCGCGACGGCCCAGGTCAACCAGGAGCTCATGCGGATCCGCTCCTTCACGGGCTCGACGTACGAGGCGAATCGGCAGGCGCAGTCGTATCGCAGCAACCGTCACGCTGGACGGCAGGCGCAGCGCCCGCCTCGCGGCGGACGACGCCCGGTGCGCTCGGCCAACGCGCGTCGCATCGAGCGGATGGATCGCCCGGATGTGGTCGAGCTCCTGGAGCGGTCGAGTCTCCTGCCCGCCATCTTCTTCATCTTCAGCCGTGTCGGCTGCGATGCCGCCGTGCAGCAGGTCCGGCGCGCGGGCATCCGCCTCACCTCGAACGAGGAGCGGGCCGAGATCCGCGCCATCGTCGAGGAGCGCACGCGCACCCTGCAGGACGAGGATCTCGGTGTGCTCGGCTACTGGGAGTGGCTCGACAACCTCGAGCGCGGCGTGGCCGCCCATCACGCCGGTCTGCTTCCGGCGTTCAAGGAGGTCGTCGAGGAGCTGTTCCAGCGCAAGCTCGTGAAGGTCGTGTTCGCGACCGAGACGCTCGCTCTCGGCATCAACATGCCGGCCCGGACCGTCGTGCTGGAGAAGATGGAGAAGTTCAACGGCGAGGCGCGTGTCGCGATCACGTCCGGCGAGTACACGCAGCTCACCGGGCGGGCGGGTCGCCGGGGGATCGACGTGGAGGGCCACGCGGTCGTGCAGTGGACCGAGGGCATGGATCCGCAGGCCGTGGCCGCCCTCGCCTCCCGACGCACGTATCCGTTGAACTCCAGCTTTCGGCCGACCTACAACATGGCCGTCAACCTGATCGACATGTTCGGGAAGGGCAGGGCGCGGCAGATCCTGGAGTCGTCGTTCGCGCAGTTCCAGGCCGATCGCGCCGTCGTCGGCCTGGCGCGCCAGGTGCGTGAGGCGGAGGAGTCTCTTGCCGGTTATCGCTCCGCCATGGCCTGCGAGCACGGCGACTTCCCCGAGTACGCCGCGATCCGCCGTGAGCTCAGCGACCTGGAGAAGAAGAACCGGCAGGACGCGAACGCGCCGCGTGCCGCACGGGACAAGCGGATGAAGCGCATCCAGTCGTTGCGCACGCAGATGCAGCGACATCCCTGCCACCGCTGTCCGGATCGCGAGGCGCACGCGCGGTGGGCCGAACGCTACTGGAAGCTCAAGAGGCAGACCGATCGCACGCGCCGCCAGATCGAGAACCGCACCGGGACCGTCGCGCGGGTGTTCGATCGCGTGGTGGAGGTGCTGGAGACACTCGACTACCTCCGCCGAGACGACGACGAGACCCTGCTGACGGAGGCTGGCCGCACCATGCGGCGGATCTACGGGGAGCGTGACCTCCTGGTCGCCGAGTCGCTGCGTCAGGACCTCTGGAAGAGCCTGGACGCTCCGTCTCTCGCCGCCATGGCCTGCTGCCTCGTGTACGAGCCGCGGCGGGACGAGTCGAACACGGGGGAGCGAGGTCTGCCCTGGGGGCCGTTCCGCGCCGCGTACGACCGGACGACAGCCCTCTGGGCCGAGCTGGACGACCTCGAGCGGGATCACCAGCTGCCCGGCAGCGAGCCCCTGGCCGCCGGCCTTGCGGGGGCGATGCACACCTGGGCGCGTGGGGGTGCGCTCGACCGCGTCCTGATCGACGCCGACATGGCCGCCGGAGACTTCGTCCGCTGGGCGAAGCAGACGATCGACCTGCTGGACCAGCTCTCGATCGTCGCCGAAGACCCCGCTCTCGCGCGCACCGCTCGGCTCGCCCTCGACGGCGTGCGGCGGGGCATCGTCGCCTACTCGTCGATGTGAGGGTGAGCGCCGTGACCGATCCGTCCGTCCCCGTCCGCCCGCGTGCCCTCCTGCCGCTGTGGGGCGCGGTGCTCGCTGCTGTCGGGGCGGCGGTGCTCATGGATCTCGCGTTCCCCGAGGCCGCGGTCTGGATCCTCGCGTTCCCGGCCACCGGGCTCCTGCTGCTGGCGTTGATCGGGCGACGGGCGGGCGGCGCCCTGCTCGTCGGCCTCGTGTACGGCGTCGTCTTCTTCGGTCTGCTGGTGTCCTGGACCTCCCGCTACCTCGGGCCTTTGCCCTGGGCGGCGCTCAGCGTCGTCGAGGGTGCGCTGACCGCGGTCGCGCTCGTCCCTATCGCCCTGGCCTACCGCTGGCTTCCGCGGGCATTCCCCGGCACGGCTGGCCGCCTGCTCATCCTGCCGACGGTGGTCGCCGCACTGTGGGTCGGGCGGGAGCTCTTCCTGGGCTGGTGGCCCTACGGCGGATTCCCGTGGGCGCGCCTGGGCATGAGTCAGGCCGAGAGTCCGCTCGCTCCGGTCACCTCGTGGCTGGGGGTCAGCGGGCTGAGCTTCCTGATGGTGCTGCTGACGGCCATGGTGATCGAGCTGATCCGGACCGGGTCCTGGCGGCGTCCACTGCGGCTGGTCGTTCCCGCAGCAGTCGTGGTGGTGCTGGTGTTCACCCCGCTGTTCCCGACGGCAGCCACGGGGACGATGCGCATCGGAGCCGTGCAGGGGAACGGACCGACGGGCTACTTCGACTCGCGCGAACCGTTCTCCGTGATCCAGGCCCAGACCGAGGCGACTGCGCCCCTCTACGGCGAGGATCTCGATCTGCTCGTGTGGCCGGAGGGATCCCTCGACGCCGATCCCGCCGAGAGCTCGGCTCTCGCCCGCCGGATGACCCTGGTAGCCAATCGGGTGGATGCCCCGTTGCTCGCCAACGCGCCGACCGCGCGAGGCGACCGCTTCTACAACACGTCGATGCTGTGGACCCAGAGCGGTGAGGCGTCGCAGTCGCACGACAAGCGCCACCCCGTGCCGTTCGGTGAGTACGTTCCCGACCGCGCGTTCTTCAATGCGCTGGTCCCTGATCTGATCGGGCTCATCCAGCGCGAGTACACGCCGGGCACGAACGCTCCCATCGTCGAGGTCGACGGTGTGAAGGTGGGTCTCGCGATCTGCTTCGACGTGATCTACGACGACGTGATCCTCGAGGGCATCGGCGACGGCGCACAGGTGCTGGTGTTCCAGACCAACAACGCGGACTTCCGCGGTACCGACGAGAACCTCCAGCAGCTCGCGTTCGCGCGCATGCGGGCGATCGAGACGGGCCGGAGTGTGGTGAACATCTCCACGGTCGGCACGAGTCAGGTGATCCGCCACGATGGCCGGACCATCACCAGCCTGGACGCGGATGAGGCCGGAGCGATGCTCGAGGATGTCGAGCTGCGCTCCGGCCTCACGGCGGGTGTCGTCCTGGGCCCCTGGGTGCAGCAGATGCTGCTGTGGGGCGGGGTGGGCGCGCTCGTGGTCGGGTGGTGGCGCGCCCGTCGGCGTTAGGCGCCGATCTTCTCCCTGGTGGGATCTTCTCCCGCGCCGCGGCGGGCACGGATGAAGGCGAGCCGCTCTTCGAGGAGCTCCTCGAGCTCGGCGCGGGTGCGGCGCTCCATCAGCATGTCCCAGTGCGTGCGGGCGGACTTCTCGTCGCTCGCCTCGATGGTGACGGACTGACCGTCGACCTGCAGTCGGGCCTCAGCACCGCAGGCGCGGCACTCCCAGGTCTGCGGGGGTTCGGCGTCGGCCGCGAACATCAGGGTGGTGTCGTGTCCGCACGTGTCACAGGTGTAGGTGGTCTCACGGCGCTCCATGAAAACGACGCCCTCTTCGCTCTGTAGGCTCTGGGCGCCGAGTCGGATGCCGCGCAGGCTGCGATCTGCCATTGTGTGGTCCTCTCGTCGCTGTCAGGTATAACGCTCGAGCCTGTGGGCTTCATCCACGTGACCGCGATCTCGGCGGTATTCACAGTGGAATCCCAGCGCCGGCGGGTAAAGAGCTCGCCCTACTCTGGAGCGAGGACCGAGACCGCGAGGTCGGCGCGGTCCGAGACGATCCCGTCCACCCCCATCCGGTGGAGGCGACGCATCTCATCCGGGTCGTTGACCGTCCAGACGTGCACCTCGATCCCGGCCCGATGCGCCGCCCGCAGGAGCGCGGGGGTGAGGACGGTCAGGGCGCCACGACGCTCCGGTATCTGGAGCGCGTCGATGTCACGCAGAGCACGCGCGGGGGAGAGGCGGAAGGCCGACAGCGCGCGGGCCGAGGCGATCGTGCGGCGTCCGCCCGACGTGGCGGGGCGCTGCGCGGCCCCGGCGCGTCTCACTTCCTCGACCGTCGCTCGACGGCTCGCGTCGGAGAAGCTCGTGATCAAGACGCGCTCGGTGTGCGGGGCGAGGACGGGGCCGAGGAGTCCGGCCGCAGCCGGCGTCTTGACGTCGATGTTGAAGCGCACGTCGGGGAAGGACGAGAGCGCATCACCGACGGTGAGCAGCCCGCCGTGATCGGCGAAGAGTGCACGCAGCTCACGGGTGCGGACCTCGGTCACCGCGCGCGAGTCGTCAGCGAGGCGGCGCAGGTCGGGGTCGTGCACCAGGACGACGTCCCCGTCGGCGGTCACCTGGCAGTCGGTCTCGATGTACTCGACGCCGGCCGCGTGCGCGGCGGCGAAGGCCCCCGCCGTGTTCTCCCACACCCCGGATTCCTCGCCTGCGGCGGTCACCAGACCGCGATGTGCGAAGATCCGCGGGGAGCGGGCGTTCGTGAAGAACGGGTGCGTCACACGCGGGGTGCGGGGTCCGTGGGCCCCTGGCCCGGCTTCGGGGTGAAGGCGCTGCCGATGCCCTTCAGTGCCTCCGTCAGTTCGCTGGGCACGATCCACAGCTTGTTGGACGGGCCCTCGCTGATCTTCGGCAGCATCTGGAGGTACTGATACGCGAGGAGCTTGTCGTCGGGAGCGCCCTGATGGATCGCGCTGAAGACGTTCTGGATCGCCTCCGCCTCGCCCTGGGCACGGAGCACGGCCGCCTGCTTGTCGCCCTCCGCCCGCAGGATCTCCGCCTGCCGCAGACCCTCCGCCTCGAGGATGGCGGACTGCTTGGTGCCCTCCGCCGTGAGGATGGCGGCACGACGGTCCCGCTCGGCGCGCATCTGCTTCTCCATGGAGTCCTGGATCGAGACGGGCGGGTCGATGGCCTTCAGCTCGACGCGACCGACGCGGATGCCCCACTTGCCGGTGGCCTCGTCCAGCACCACGCGGAGCTGCCCGTTGATGTTGTCGCGGCTGGTCAGTGCCTCTTCGAGGTTGAGACCGCCGACGACGTTGCGCAGGGTGGTCGTGGTGAGCTGCTCGACGGCGCCGAGGTAGTTGGCGATCTCGTATGTCGCCGCGCGCGCGTCCGTCACTTGGAAATAGACGACGGTATCGATCGACACGACCAGGTTGTCCTCCGTGATCACCGGCTGGGGCGGGAAGGAGACGACCTGCTCGCGCATGTCGATCAGCGGGCGGAGGCGATCGATGAAGGGCACCAGGATGTTCAGCCCGGGGGAGAGGGTCTTGTGGTAGCGCCCGAGCCGCTCGACGACACCCGCGGTCGCCTGGGGGATGATGCGGATGGCCCTGGCGATGGTGACGATCACGAAGATGATGACCGCGATCACCAGGATCCAGATGATCACCGTGGGGATGAACGATGCGTCGTCCACGTGTTCTCCTAGTCGTTGAGGGGACGGACGATCGCCGTGGCGCCGTTGATGGCGGTGACGGCGATCGGAGCGCCCTGGGGGATGGGCACGGGGGAGGACGAGCGGGCCGTCCAGGTGTCGCCGTTGGCGAGCTTGGCTTGCCCGGACACCTGCGTGATGTCGCTCAGTGCGAAGCCGCGCAGATCGACCAGAGCATCCACGTTCGACCGGGCCGGGTCGGCGCCGCGATGCAGCCGCCGCAGCAGCGGAGGCCGGAGGAACAGGATGAAGAGGGCGGCAGCGATGCCGGCGATGATGATCTGGATCCACACCGGCACGCCGAGGAAGTCCGTGACGAGTCCGACCAGGCCGCCGAAGCTGAGCATGAGGAACGTGAAGTCCAGCGAGAGCATCTCGATCACGAGGAAGACGGCGATGAGGACCAGCCATCCGATCCACGCCCACTGGTCGATGAACACGACGAAAGTCGAGAAGTTGTCCATTCGGCCTCCTTTGTGGTCAACGTATCACGCGCTGCCCCGGCGATCGGGGTGCCCTCGCAACCGCTTGGTAATGTGAGAGAGCCGTGCGCTCACGGCGTTTCACGCATCATGAGGAGTCACCGTGACCGACGTTCTTCCCGCAGGATCCCTCGACGGCAAGGTCGCCCTCGTGACCGGCTCGTCCCGGGGGGTCGGTGCCGACACCGTCCGCTACCTCGCCGAGGCGGGCGCCGACGTCGTGATCAACTTCCGCAACAAGGCTCCGCGCGCGGAGAAGCTCGCTGCAGAACTGCGCGAACTCGGTCGGCGGGTCCTCGTCGTCGGCGCGGATCTGACTGACACGGCGTCGGTGGACGCCATGTTCGACGCGGTGCGCGCGGAGTTCGGCCGCCTCGACGTGCTCGTGCTCAACGCCTCGGGCGGTATGGAGTCCGGGATGGCGGAGGACTACGCCCTCACGCTGAACCGCGACGCGCAGCTGAACGTGCTGAACGCGGCCACCCCGTTGCTCGACGACGGCGCCCGTGTCGTCTTCGTGACCAGCCACCAGGCCCACTTCATCCGCACCACCCCGACGATGCCGGAGTACGAGCCGGTCGCCCTCTCCAAGCGCGCCGGTGAGGATGCGCTGCGCGAGCTCATCCCCGGTCTCGCCGAGAAGGGCGTCGGTTTCACCGTGGTCTCCGGCGACATGATCGAGGGCACCATCACGGCCACGCTCCTGGAGCGTGCGAACCCCGGGGCCATTGCGGAGCGCCGCGAGTCGGCCGGGCGCCTGTACAACGTGTCCGAGTTCGCGGCCGAGGTCGCGAAGGCGGTCATCGATCCGGTCCCCGAGGACAACACGCGGCTCGTCGGCGACGTGAGCGCCTTCACCGCCTCCTGATCCTCGGATACGACTCCGCCCCGGCCCGCTTGTGGCGGCACCGGGGCGGAGTCGTCTCGTGAGGTCAGACGGCGGGGGAGCCCTGCACGTCGGCGATCACGTTCTTCTCGTCCTTGCCCAGCGTGATGGCCCGGACGATCTGGACGATGCCGAGCACGATCAGCGAGATGCCGAGGAGCAGCCAGAACGCGAAGCCCGCGATGGCCGGCGAGAACAGCACGATGATTCCAGCGACGATGCTGAGGATCGCGTAGAGCACGGTCCAGACGCGGGACCCGTCGCTGCCGAGGAGCGAGAGGGCCACGACACCGTCGACGATCCAGCTCACGCCGATGAAGATGACCACGACCAGGGCGAGCGTCGCCGCCGCCACGTTGAGGTTGAAGAACGCGATGACTCCGGCCGCGATGTACAGCAGGCCGAGGACGATGTGGCCGACCCGTGCCCAGCCGCCCTTCGCCTGCGAGAAGATGCCGAGCCCGATGTAGACGATGCCGGCGACGACGAGGTACGACGCGAAGATCGCCGTGACGATGACGGCCGACTTGACCGGCCAGACGAGCAGGACGATGCCTGCGAGCAGGGCGAGCACGCCGGACACGGCGAGGGCGATGCGGATGGAGGAGAAGAACGACTTCGTCTCGTTGATTGCTTCAGACATGGTTGGGGACCCTTTCTGAGAAGATCCTGTGAGGATGCCCCCAGGGTAGCGCTCGGCAGGCGTTCGCGGGGGAGGACCGCCGGAACGCGTCGCACTCCGACACCACGCGACACCCCACGTCATGGCAGGATCGTCTCGTGATGGCGGTGGATGATGCCCGGCTGCGCGAGCTCGTCCTGATGCGCAAGGTGCGGGACCGGATCGATCGCGAATACGCCAGACCGCTCGATGTCGAGGCGTTGGCCCGCGGCGTGCACATGTCGGCGGGGCACCTGAGTCGTCGGTTCCGTGAGACATACGGCGAGTCGCCGTACGCGTACCTTATGACGCGCCGGATCGAACGTGCGATGGCGCTGCTGCGTCGCGGAGATCTCAGCGTGACCGAGGTCTGCTTCGCGGTGGGCTGCTCATCGCTCGGAACGTTCAGCACGCGGTTCTCGGAGCTGGTCGGTGTCCCACCCAGCGTGTACCGTGAACGCGCTGCCACCGTCGAGGGGATCCCGTCGTTCCAGGCGAAGCAGGTCATCCGACCGATCAGGAATCGAGAAGCGCCGCGTCCCGACGCGGACCTAACGTGAGCATCATGAACATCAGCATCCACTACGCGTTCCTCCCGCACACCGACGCCGAGGCGGCGCTCGGGTTCTACCGCGACGCCCTCGGCTTCGAGGTGCGCAACGATGTCGGCTACGACGGGCTGCGTTGGCTGACCGTCGGCCCGACGGACCAACCGGAGACCTCCCTCGTGCTGCATCCGCCGGCGACGGACCCGGGCATCACCGACACCGAGCGGCAGACCATCCTCGAGCTGATCGCGAAAGGAAGCTACGGCGCGCTCACCCTCGCGAGCGATGACCTCGACGCCGTGTTCGAGCGTCTCGTGGAGGCGGGGGCCGATGTCGTGCAGGAGCCGATGGATCAGCCGTACGGCGTGCGCGACTGCGCGTTCCGCGACCCGGCGGGCAACCTCCTCCGTATCAACCAGGCCGGCTGACGCCACCGGCGACGCCGCCCCGAACAGAAGGACACCGATGACCGCTGCACCGCACCCCGCGGACACCCACGACCTGATCCGCGTGCAGGGTGCGCGCGAGAACAACCTGAAGGACGTCAGCGCCGACATCCCGAAGCGACGGCTCACGGTGTTCACCGGTGTGTCCGGCTCGGGCAAGAGCTCGCTGGTCTTCGACACGATCGCCGCGGAGTCCCGCCGCATGATCGACGAGACGTACAGCGCGTTCGTGCAGGGATTCATGCCGTCGGTGCCGCGCCCCGACGTCGACGTCCTGGAGGGTCTGACCACCGCGATCATCGTGGACCAGGAGCGGTTGGGCGCCAACCCGCGCTCGACCGTCGGGACCGTGACCGACGCGAACGCCATGTTGCGCATCCTGTTCAGCAAGCTCGGGCAGCCGTACATCGGGGGACCGACCGCGTTCTCGTTCAACATCCCGACGCAGAAAGCCAGCGGCGTCATGACCGGGCCGGGCGGCGAGAAGAAGATCGTGAAGGACGCGATCTACCTCGGCGGCATGTGCCCGCGCTGCGAGGGCAGGGGAGCGGTGTCGGACCTCGACCTGTCGCAGATCGTCGACGAGTCCCGGTCGCTCGACGAGGGCGCCATCATGGTGCCCGGGTACACGGCAGACGGCTGGATGGTGAAAGGCTTCTCGCAGTCCGGCTTCTACCCCGCGGACAAGCCCATCGCGGAGTTCACCGAGAAGCAGCGGCACCTCTTCCTCTACGGCGAGGTCACCAAGGTGAAGATCTCGGGCATCAACATGACCTACGAGGGCCTGATCCCCAAGATCACGAAGTCGATGCTCTCCAAAGACCTCGACGCGCTGCAGCCGCACGTCCGTGCGTTCGTGGAGCGCGTCGCCACGTTCGCGGTATGCCCGGAGTGCGACGGGACCCGCCTCACCGAGGGCGCGCGGTCGTCGAAGATCGAGGGGATCAGCATCGCCGACGCGTGCCGCATGCAGGTGACCGATCTCGCCGCCTGGGTGCGGAGCCTGACGCTTCCCGGTGCCGCGCCTCTGCTGGAGGCCCTCAGCGCGAACCTCGACGCGTTCGTCACGCTGGGCCTCGGCTACCTCAGCCTGGAACGCCCGTCCGGCACGCTGTCGGGGGGTGAGGCGCAGCGCATCAAGATGCTGAGGCACCTCGGGTCCGCGCTCACCGACGTCACGTACGTGTTCGACGAGCCGACGATCGGCCTGCATCCGCACGACATCCAGCGCATGAACAGGCTGCTGCTGCAACTCCGGGACAAGGGGAACACGGTCCTGGTCGTGGAGCACAAGCCCGAGACGATCGCGATCGCCGATCACGTGGTCGACCTCGGTCCAGGAGCGGGGAGCGCGGGCGGCGAGATCTGCTTCGAAGGCACGGTCGACGGATTGAAGGCCAGCGGCACCCGCACGGGGGAGCACCTGGACGACCGCGCGAAGCTCAAGCCCGCCGTGCGCACGGGCGCCGGGCGGATCGAAGTCCGCGGCGCCTCGACCAACAATCTGCAGCACGTCGATGTCGACATCCCGACGGGCGTGCTGACGGTCGTCACGGGTGTGGCCGGATCCGGCAAGAGCTCCCTGATCCACGGCTCGGTGTCCGGTCGCGAGGGCGTCGTGGCGATCGATCAGTCCGCGATCAAGGGGTCGCGGCGCAGCAACCCCGCGACGTACACCGGTCTGCTGGAGCCCATCCGCAAGGCCTTCGCGAAAGCCAACGGCGTGAAGCCCGCTCTGTTCAGCGCGAACTCCGAGGGCGCGTGCCCCACGTGCAAGGGCGCCGGCGTCATCATCACGGAGCTCGGGTTCATGGACACGATCGAGACACCCTGCGAGGACTGCGGCGGTAAGCGCTTCCAGGCGGCGGTCCTCGAGTACACCCTCGGAGGCAAGGACATCACCGAGGTGCTCGATCTGCCCGTCGCGGAGGCCCGGGCCTTCTTCAGTGAGGGCGAGGCGAAGCTTCCCGCGGCGGCCGCGATCCTGGGCCGCCTCGAAGACGTCGGTCTGGGCTACCTGTCGCTGGGCCAGCCCCTGTCGACGCTGTCGGGCGGAGAACGTCAGCGCATCAAGCTGGCGATCCAGATGGGGGAGAAGGGCGACATCTACGTGCTCGACGAGCCCACGACGGGGCTGCACCTCGCGGACGTCGACACGCTCCTGGGGCTGCTCGACCGGCTCGTGGACGCGGGCAAGACCGTGATCGTCATCGAGCACCATCAGGCGGTCATGGCGCACGCCGACTGGATCGTCGATGTCGGACCCGGCGCCGGGCACGACGGCGGCCAAATCGTGTTCGAAGGGACGCCCGCAGATTTGGTATCCCAAAAATCGACGCTCACGGGGGAGCACCTGGCGGAGTACGTGAGCGGACGCTGATCACGCAGACGTGATCGCCACGGGACCGCGTCGTGCGTGCGACGACGCGGTCCCGTTCGGCGGAGCGTTCACGTCGACGCGGATCGGCGAGAGAGGCGTCCAGCGCCGCACCGTTCGGGAATCGATACAACTGGACCTCGTGGGGCGCGTCGTCACCGGATGTGGAGATCGCACGCTGCAGGAGAACGCCGCCGTGGTCTGGAAGGAACGCCAGCACCACGTCTTCATAGCGGCTCAGTTCCACGGCCAGCCCGGGACGCGCCCAGAGCAGGCAACACAACTCGATCGGGCGTTCGTGTGCAGCGTTCCTGGGTTCGATCATGACAGCGTGTGGGCGACGTCGCTCGGCCGCGGTGCCCCTCGTGCATTAACCGATAATGCACATTATGTCAGGTCATGATGGTGCTAACTGCAGATTGTGTAGGGCGTCCTACTTATACGCCCGCTCTGCGAGGTCCATAAGCTCAGATCGGAGGTTGGTCTCGACCGTCGTCCCACGCCAGCGCGCAACGTTTCGTGCAGCGTGAGCACTCGGCAGCGTTCAGTAAGCGTGCAGGGGAACTACTGAAAGCGCAGTTGCGGGTACGTGCGGCGCAAGCCAAGTGTCCTCGGTTGCGCGCACTAGACCCTCGATCGATTCGCCGAAGGCGCTGAGGAGGACCACATCGGCACCATGTCGAGATGCCGAAGCGATCGCACTTGGGATATCTGGAGAGAGATGGACATACTGCCGGCCTCGCGCTTCGAGACCGGACTGCGCTTCAAGGATTTGGGCCAAATTTCTTGCGGGGGTCGCGTGGAAGAGGCGCTCGGGCTTAGGGCCGGACTCGAAGTCGTCGCGACGTTTGATGGAGTGGCCGTAAGCTGCACGGATCTCTCCCCCGTCTAGTTGGAACCTAGGCTCCCCGAGGGCACCGGCCACAACGAGGAGTTGCTCGGCAGTAACGCGATGACCATGCGCCTGCATGATTTCAGCGAGGTCATCTGCGAAGATCCACCCGCCCCTCGTGACTGGCGCAGCCCGATCGTGGCGCAGATGGTAGGACATCGCTTTGCTGATGCGGACACGATCCACTGGCTCGAGGGTACGGAACCGTTTGGGATCTGCGAGCCCTACCTTCAACTGCCATGCGTCCATCAGCTCACTGGCCCAGGCTCGAAGCTCGGAATCCGTGCCGTACACCGCCGCGTGACTGAGAAGCTCGTAGCCGTGTGCCTGCACCAATGGTGTTGACCTGGGGTCCGACAACAAGCCTACGGCCCTCGCCGCAGTGCTTGCTTCGAGTGCCACTCGAAGCACATCCTCCGGAACCCCTACTTTCTGCGCGTAGGCGCGCAACACATCGAGTCGGCCCTCAAGATCATCGGCGCGCAGGGCCGGGAAGTCATCGATCAGCTGGGCAAGTTCGTAACAGACGGGACGGTGCCCCTGCGCTTCCAGGTCGACTGCAAAAACGCGATCTGTGTCGTCCACGATCCAATTGAGGCTGTGCGCGTCCCGTCTGCTCACGTGGGGCAGATCTTTGAACATTGACCACCACGAATCGAAGAAGTCGAGGTAGTTGAGAGGACCAACCAGCCGCCGGAGCCATCGACCGAGTTCTCGTTCCTTGACCTGTCGCCTGATTCCTGGCGCTGAGTCATCGCCAAGCGGTTCGAAGCTGTGAATAACCCCAAGGAACTGCGCCGCACGTCGGAGTAGTTTCTGGCGCTGAGCACCCGGCGCGGTGAGGAGGGCCTCTCGCAACGTCGTACCGTGTGCGAAACGCCGAACGCTAACCAGTTCTCCAACGTCGCCCAATTCGGGAATTGACAACTCTGTGAGGTGCTCAATGACTCCGAAATGAGGAGTCTCTCGTGTCACTTCGAGGTGGCGACTAATTGCCGAGGCACGTGACCTGTCTCGGGCAACCGCAGACGTCGCGGCAGTCTTGAAAACGAAGGTCTGGCCGCTGAATCCTGAGAAGTCAGCAACGGTGTAGGTTTTTCCGCGACCGCCGAGTTCACTGACTCGAAGAGTCTGATCGCGAAATGCGGACACCGCGCCCAACGCAAAAACCTTCTCAAAGTCGCCGTTAGTGATTGCGTTCCGTAACACCGGATCAACGCTGACTCCCCGGGCCGTACCGGGCCCACGTGCCTCCAGTTCAGTGGCCAACAACACGAGTGGTTCACTGGCGGCAGGCTTGTCTCGAAGAACTTCGAGGAGAACTTCGATCCCTTCCGTCCTTAGACTTCGGTCTGCGCTCAGTCGCGACACTGCAAAGAGATCCTGGGCCTGCGCAAGACGATCGCGGGTTCCGGTGAGGGCCTTCTTGTGATTCACAGGTCGACGGAGACGGATCGACTCCTTCAACCGGACGAGCTGGGTGGCTGATTGATCGTTCCGAGCAAGCTTTGATTGCAGTTCGGCGAGGAACTCACGGTACTGGTACTGGCCCCGATCTGCCCCGGGTTTCAACGCATCGATTAGATGATCAGCAGCAGCGACCACAATCGGCGGCAAGTCGGAAGAGGTCCTGAGCAAGAACGGCAGACGAACCCGCCACAGGGAATGCGATGTCGTCGCGGCCTCCAGGAATTGGCATAGCGCGCGCATCAATTTCCACCTGATCTCGTGAGTCACCTCCAACTCGTGGTCGGCCAGGTTGTCGAGAGCCTCCTGCGCCTTCGCAACGAAACTAGCGCGAGCGGACTCTCCACCGTGCTCAACGAGATTCAGCCACAATTCAGCCACGGTGAGGTGCCATTGCGGCCAGTCATTGCGTGGTACCGCGCGTGATCGAGCGAACGCTATTGCCTGCTGCAGGACTTCCCTGTCATGAGAAGCGTGATAGACCTCAAGAGCTGCCTCTACCCACAGTGCCGCGATCTGATGGTCGTCGTCCGTGATGGAGGAGTTGACAGACTCCATCGCGGCTCGAAGTTCGTCTTCTGTCGATGCACCGAAGCGACTGGCCATGACAGTATGTCGAGCGATCTCGCGGTCGATCCGACGACCGCTTCGACCGGTGTCAGTGCTGGAAGCGAAAGGGCGAAGACGCTCGTAGTACTTCCGCGTGAGATTGCACGATCTACTCAGAACCAACGGTTCGAAGAAACGCGTCGATGCTGCATGGGATCGAAGCGCGTGTGCGACTTTCCAGCGCGCTTCGACGATCTCGGCGGCGAAGGAACTACCGGAGGAGCGGAAGTATGGTCCGAGTTGCGTGCCGAGGGACCCGAGACGCCATTCCATCGTTAACGCAGCCAGGAGCGGCAACTCCGGGTCTTGCATGCTCCGCCACTCCGCAAGAATCTTCAGTGGCTCAGGTGTCGTCGCCATCCAAACCCTTACTCGGTCTGTTCCGAAACGATCGATCCAGCGGCCGAACTCGTCTTCGATGTTCAGCCCGAGTCCAGCGATCGCTCGTGCGAGTTCGGGGTTCCTCTTCCGCAACTCCCGAGATAGAGCAACTGGGTCATGGGGTCCGCGAGACCGCTCGAGACGCAAGGCGATATCGGCTGGCGATGGGCGAGAGACCAATGATTGTCCTTTCGTTGCTGGGAAGAACACTACGAGTTGTTACGAAAGTACCAGGCTCCGTGATCTGCGAATCTGCCGAGCGAGGTCTGTGATCGCCCGCACCAAGAAATGCCAGGACTCCCTGTTGTCCATCTGTCTTCGACCATGGGCACCCCTGACTTCTACGATGATGAATATGACCGACACAACTACGACCTTGCTCGCGATCGAGTTAGGACAACTGCTCGATCGGATCGCCGGCGACTGGCACGTTGCCCGCACAGAGGCAGCCGACAAGCATCGCAGTCGTGCGGGCTTCTCCAAGGTCGGTGACACATGCGAAGCGTGGGTCACTTCGGAGGATCACCGCGAACGTGTCGTACTGACTCCGTCCGAGAGTTTCCACATCTCAACCGATGATCTGAGGTTTTTCAAAAGGCTGGCGGCTGTCTTCGACCACGATCTTCAAGTAGTTGGTTCCTCGCGCAGAGCGCAGGAGGTCTGGTCTGAACTGTCAGATACTAGATTCCTCAGGGCGGCGTCGCGGATCTCGCCGTTCGCAACGACGCCACTTCTGCGCTGGGTAAGAGCTTTCGGAGCGGCAGCCAGACAGACGTACGAGGGTGTTCCATTCGCCGGAAGTCTTGTGATGGTAAAGAATCTTGAGAGCTTCCGTACGGCGGTAGGCGATCGATATAACGCGTTCGAACAACCAATGGACTTCGAGCGGGCGCTACTCAACGAGAAATGGCTTCGACCGTTCCTGCAAAACGGCGACTTCGCCTTGGTCACGGTCGGCCACTCGGGGCGGGTGCGAGGGTTCACTGATGCCAAACAACCTTGGTCACACTCAGTAGAACTGGCTCCGACTGCTGAGCTCGAGGGCCTCTATGGGCATCTTCGAGCTGGAACCTCGGTTCTTTCCGCTTCTGTTTCAGGAGATATTCACCTCGCGCTACCGTCGGGGGTGACGTTCGTGAACACGCAGGGAAGGTGGCGATATCAGAACTGGATGAGATTGGAAGCGATCGTCGCGCGGCACAGCGACGATTCTGTGGCTCAACACGTCGTACGCCTCGTCCGAAGTGCAAGCTTCTCGCATCAAGGTGCACTGTTTCTAGTCCTCGGCCCAGATATCAATGTTTCTCAGGTGATCCCAGACCACCGGGATGCAGAAAGGTCGTCAAAAGCGCTCCGGGCAACTCTGACGGGGATTGCCCTTGATGATCACCTGACCTCTCGCCTACTGCGAATCGCGTCACGCATCGACGGCGCGATCGTGTTGAGCAGTACAGGGCAAGTCCTCGATGTAGCCAGCATGGTGACGGAGCCGACGGCGTCGACCCTCGCTGAATCGGGGTTAGCACATCTCCAAAGGTTTCCCGGCGCGAGAACCACCGCGGCTTGGAATGGGAGCGTAGCCGGACTGGCGATCAAGGTATCGGACGATGGTCCCGTCGATGCTTTCGAGCGAGGTCGGCTTGTTTTTCACGCCGGTTAGGACGCTTGGCCACCTGCCGCATCGGCAACGACCTCAGATGCGGGTTCGCTCTTGCCGAAGCGGCGCTAGGAGCGAATGTCCCCGGAAGTGATAACACCGTTTCCCAGTCAGTCGAGAAGCGGGTGGGGTCGTCGACCCTGCCGCCCTTCCCCGCCACCGCTGCACGAGCGCCCAGGCGGTGCGTCTCGCAGTACCGTCGGTCGACCGGTAGGGATTCGCGCGGTCTTGACGCGGCCGCTTAGCTCCAGAGGGCTTCGACGACCACGGGTACGGCATCGGAGACGTCGTAGGAACGAACCCACCGCGGTCGCACGATGACGAGCGCGAATCCAGGATCGGTCACGCGCGATCCCGGAGCGTGCCGCAAGAACACCGGCTCCAGCTCCTTCGCCCGCGCGGCCGAAGCCACCTCGGCGCTCCCCTCGAGCTGCAGGGTCACCGACCCCTCTGTGCCCACCACGAGCGCCACCGCCCCGTTGCCCACGAGGTTCGCGACCTTGCGAGACTCGGAGCGGCTCGTGAACAGGATCGTCCCGTCGTCGAGAGCCACCACACCGACGAGCGCGGCCTCCGGCTCGCCGCCCGCTGACACGGTCGCCGCGACGCCGCGCCCGTGCTCACGGATGAACATGACCACCGAAACTCTGTCGTGGGGATCGATGGCCATGCTCACGAGACTAACGCCGTCGCCCCGGACTCACGCGGCCGACCAGACTCCCAGCTCGTTGCCCGACGGGTCCGCGAAGTGCAGTCGCCGTCCGCCCGGGAAGTCGTACGGCTCCTGCAGGATGCGCCCGCCGGCGGGTTCGATCGCGTCGCGCGTGGCATCGAGGTCGTCGGAGTAGAGCAGCACGAGGGGGCCTCCGACGGGCCGCGGCTCCTCGGCGAGGAGCAGTCCCCCGACCTCGCTGCCGTCTCCCCTGCCCGAAGCGATCCCGGCGTACGTGGGGCCGTAGTCGACGAACTCCCACCCGAACGCCGACGCATAGAACTGCTTCGCTGCGGCGAGGTCGGTGACGACGAGCTCGACATAGTCGATGGTGTGGTGCTGTGAGGTTCCTGTCATGCGGCGCACGCTACCGGCGGGCACCGACATCGCGCTCGTCCGGCGCGTCGGCGGGCAGGAGTAGCGTGGAACGGTGCCGCCCCTCTCCCACGCATCCGCCTCTCCGGGGTGGCGCGCGTGGACCATCTGGTCGGTCGGTGTCGCCGCCTACGTGCTCGCGATCACCAACCGCACCTCGCTGGGGGCCGTGGGTGTCGAGGCGGCGGATCGCTTCCAGGCCGACGCATCCACCCTCGCGCTGTTCGCCGTCGTCCAGCTGGCGGTCTATGGCGGGATGCAGATCCCGATCGGCGTGCTCCTCGACCGCTACGGGTCGCGGCCCATCATCACGATCGGGATGCTGCTCATGGCGGCCGGGCAGCTCACCATGGCGCTGTCCCCCAGCGTCGGCATCGCCATCGTCGCGCGTGTGCTCCTGGGCGCGGGCGACGCCGCGGTGTTCCCCGCCGTGCTGCGCCTCGTGGCGACCTGGTTCCCCGCGCAACGCGGACCGCTCATGGTGCAGTTCACCGGGATCATCGGTCAGGCAGGGCAGCTCATCGCCCTGGTACCCGTCGCTGCACTGTTGCACGCGACCACATGGAGCATCACGTTCGGCAGCATCGCCGGGCTCGGACTGCTGTTCACGGTGCTGGTCTGGCTCGTCATCCGCAACCATCCGCCGGAGCGGGGCGCGGACGTGACGGTGAACACGGACACCGGCGTCGTCCGCGTCGTCACGTCCGCCATCGACACCGGCGTCGGAATCCGGGCGGCGTGGGCGCACCCGGGAACGCGCCTCGCGTTCTGGTCCCACTTCACCACCCCGTTCGCCGGCACGGCCTTCGTCCTCCTCTGGGGCATGCCGTTCCTCACCGTCGGCGAAGGGCTTCGGCCCGCGGCTGCCGCTGGGATCATCTCGATCTACGTGGTCGCCGGAATGGTCCTGGGGCCGGTGATCGGCGATCTGTCGCGGCGCCTTCCGAACCACCGTTCCCTCGCCCTCGTGCTCCCGGCTGTCGGGGTGCAGGCGGCGGCATGGATCGCGGTGATCGCCCTCCCCGGGCCGGCTCCGGCATGGCTGCTCACCGTGCTCGCCGTCGCTCTGGCCACCGGGGGCCCGGCATCGATGATCGCGTTCGACCACGCCCGCACCCACAACCCGAGCCACCGGCTGAGCACCGCCACCGGCGTCACCAACGCGGGGGGCTTCATCGCCGCACTCCTCGCGATCTTCCTGATCGGGCTGCTCCTCGACGTGCAGGGCGCAGGCACGCCCGAGACTTACTCCCTCGAGGCATTCCGGCTGGCGTTCCTCGCGCCCCTCCCCCTCTGGGCGCTGGGTGTGACCTTCATCCTGATCGAACGCAAGCGCACACGCATCCGCATGGGTCTGGATCCCGAGCGACGCCGGCGCTCGCCCCTAGGATGAGCGCATGGCCTCCGCTCCCCCCTCGGCTCCTTCCCGTCTCGACGAGTCGGACCGGCGGCGGATCGCTCGCCTGCCCCGTGGCGTCACGGCCGGTCTGATCCTCGCCGCGCTGTGGCTGCTCGCCGGAGGTGCCGCGAGGCTCTGGGGCTCCGACATCGTGGTCACCCGACTCCTCAGCTTCTTCGGCGTCGGTCCCGTCCAGGCCAACACGTGGGGCCTCCCGGCGGCATGGACGCCTGTCCTGCTCGTGCTCGTGGCGGCGGTGCTGGCATCGGTCACCTGGTTCGTGTCCGACCGCGTCGCTCCATCCGGCCGCGGCATCTGGGCTCTGTGGTTCGCCGCCGTCATCGCGGGGGCCGTGCTCGGGCTCGGGGTGGACGCGATCCGGGCGATCTCGTACCTGCAGGACTTCGGCCTGCACGGACTCACCGTGGCCGTGGTGGAAAGCGCCCCCGTGACGACGTACTGGGCGGTGATGAGCGGCTGGATCCCGGCCGTCCTCCTCGGCCGTCGTGACGGGCAGGCGGCTCCGCCGGTTCGAGCGCGCACCGCGCTGATCAGTGCGCTCGTCAGCGTCGCGCTGTTCGTCGTCGGCGGCGGGCTCGCCGACGACGCGCGACAGCAGGACATCATCCGCGAGAACGCCGCACAACAGGCGACGACGGACGACACCGGCGCGCTCATCGATCCGACCGCCGTCGGCGATCCCGTCGCCGAGACCGCTCCGGGCGTCGGTGCACCGACCCTCCAGACCGACGCCTGCACCGGCGACCGCGCCACGCTGCTCCTCGGTGCAGCGGACGGAGCCACAGGACACCGGGCCCAGGCGATCCACCTGGTCAACGTGAGCGAGCAGCCGTGCGTGATCGAGGGCTATCCGGACATCGCCTTCGCCGACCAGAACGGACACGCGCTCGACGTCGAGGTGGTTCCGGGATCGTCGTTCCTCGCCACGGACGACGGGAGCGCCACGATCACCGTTCCCCCGCAGGGACAGGCGACCGCGGTGCTCGGCTGGGACGCCAACGCGACCGCGGGGGCGCTCGTGGCACGGCAGCTCTACGCAGCTCGCCTTCCGGGGCTGGAGCGCGGTTCGTGGCCGGTCGAGCTCGACATCGTCGCGGGATCCACCGTCGAGGTCACGGCGTGGAAGCTCGACACGTCCGCCGGGGCAGCCCCGTAGCCGGTACGCTCCCTGTCTTCAGCGCAGCAGGTGCTGGACGGTCTCGAGGACGAGCTCCACGCTGACGCGCTCCGGGACCTCGGCGTCGCCCGCTTCGAACTCCGCTAGCTCGACACCGCGGACGCTCTCAGCCGGGAGCGAGGCGAACAGCGCGGCGATCTGGTGCGGGAGCAGCCCGTCGCCCACGCGGTACGCGGCGGGGATGTACCCGGGCTCGAGCACGTCCCAGTCCACGTGGATCCACACCGGTCGTCCGGCGACCAGCTCCCGGAGTCGCTCCGGGGTGCTCTCCCCCGGGCTGAGCACCGTGACGCCGTTGGCCGCCAGCAGCTCGGCCTCCGCGGGGTCGATGTCGCGCCCGCCCACCACGACCACCTGGCGCGGATCCACCCCCGCACCGTGACCGCTGTCCCAGAGCCCGCAGGCGGCGGCGAGCACCATGCCGCCGAGGTAGCCCGATCCGGTCGTGTCCGGTGTGTTGAAGTCGCCGTGCGCGTCGATCCACAGCACGACCGCATCGGGGTGATGCTCTGCGACGGACGGGAGGGTGCCGAGGCTCGCTGCGCAGGTGTTCGTCACGAGCAGCGGGGTCGTGCCCGAGGAGATCGCTGTGTTGACGGCGTGACGCAGGCCCGTGAGCGTCGTCGCCGCGGCAGGCAGCGCCTCGCTCCAGTCGTCCTGGCGGGAAGCGTCCGGAGTGCCCACCACCTGCGCGTCAGTGCCGAGGAGCGCGGACAGGGCGTCGGCCACGAGCCGGGCGCCCACCAGGGCCCCGTCGGTGCGGTCGGCCACACGGCCCTGGGACAGGATGAGCGAGAACGGGGAGGACATCCCCCCAGTCTCCCATCCTCGCCCGGCACGGCCGCGACGACTCAGCGGCGGCGGGGCGTCCAGCCGCCCGGCAGCGGCCCGTCGACGGAGGCGCGCGCGGTCGCCGGCGGCCGACCACCCCTGGCCTCTCCCTCGTGGTCGAAGCCGCCGCGAGCGACGCGGAAGCCCACGTCGTCATGGTGCATCCGGGGTGCTCCCCCGCGGCGGACGGACGCACGCACGCTCCACACCTCGTCGGCGAACCCGCCCCCGCGGAAGACGCGATAGTCGTCGTACCGCGCAGGGTCGAGCAGGTCCCAGCACCACTCCCACACGTTGCCGAGCGTGTCGAACAGCCCGTGGAGGTTGGGCAGCTTCCCGCCGACGTCCTGCGGCGCGGAGACGTGATCAGCCGCTGTCCACGCCGCATCGGCGAGTGGTGCATAGTGCGGGCCCGCGGAGCCGGCACGGCACGCGAACTCCCACTCCTCCTCGGTCGGCAACCGGTACCCGTCCGCCGTCGTGTCCCAGGTCACGTCCTCGCCGTCGAAGCGGTACACGGGGTCGAAGCCCTCCCACTCCGACGCCGCATTGCAGAAGTGCACGGCTCGCAGCCAGCTCACGTCGGCGGCCGGGCGGCGGGGATGTCGCACGGCGACGCCCAGCACCTCGGCCAGTTGCTCCTCCGTCACCGGGAAGACGCCGAGCAGGAACGGCTCCAGGGTTACCTGCCGCGTCGAACGCGTCCGTGCATCGTGCAGTGTGACCTCTCCGGCGGGAAGGCGCGTCAGCTGGATGTCGCTCACGCGGGCGTGCACTCGATCCAGGTCGGGTACTTCGCCGTGCGCCCGTCACCCGAGGAGGTGCGGGTGACCCGGCGGCGCACCCAGGGACCCACGAACTCGCGATAGTACGCGAGACCCGACGGGCCGAGACCCGGGCGGTCGAGCGGCGCCCACCAGGCCTCCGGGGGTTCGAAGCCCAGTGCGTGGAGCACCCGCGCAGCCACCCGGTGATGTCCGGCGGCGTTCATGTGCAGGCGGTCCTCCGACCAGTACGGCGGCTTCGAGAGCTCGCGGTCCGGCCAGTTCAGGGCGCGGATCACATCAGGGCGATCCTCGATGCGGCGCAGCACGGCCTCCGACAGCAGGTCGCCCCGGCGTTGCACGAGCGACCCCATGGGCAGCTGGCCGCTCGGGTTCGCTCCGGAGAGCAGGATCATGGTGACGCCCTCCTCGTCGCAGCGCCGGAGCACGCGGCTGAACGCGTCGGCGATGTGCTCGGGATCGGCCCGCGGACGGAGCATGTCGTTGCCGCCCCCGTTGAACGACAGATGGGTGGGGCGCAGCGTCAGCGCGGGCTCGAGCTGCTGCTCCACGATCGGCCAGGCGAGCTTGCCGCGGATCGCGAGGTTGGCGTACTGGATCGGGTGACCGGCGGCGTCGGCCCACCCCTGTGCCGCGATGTCCGCCCATCCGCGCTCGCGCCCGTCGGGCAGCACATCCCCCACGCCCTCCGTGAAGGAGTCGCCTATCGCCACGAATCGCACATCGGTCACGGACCCAGCCTATTGCCGTGCCCGGACAGCGGCGTCAGCGGTCGTCGAGGGCTGCACCGCGTCGATCCACGAGCCCCCACGACGCCCCCGCCGCGAGGAGGAAACAGGCGGCGAAGACGACGAAGAGCACCGGCGCACCACCCGCGAGGAGCAGCACCGGGGCCGCGATCGGTGCCACGACCGAGGCGATGCGGCCGATGCCCGCGGCCCATCCGGCGCCCGTCCCCCGCAGCGAGGTCGGATAGATCTCCGGTGTCACCGCGTACAGTGCCCCCCAGGCGCCGAGGTTGAAGAACGACAGCGCCATACCGGTCGCGATGATCGCGGCCTCGGTGCTCGCGGTGCCGAAGAGCACGGCGGAGACGGCCGAGCCGAGGAGGAACACCGACAGCGTGACGCGGCGCCCCCACACCTCGATCAGCCACGCGGCCACCGCGTACCCCGGCAGTTGCGCGAGCGTGATGATGAGCGTGAAGCCGAACGACCGCACGAGGTCGAAACCCGCGTCGACGAGGATGCTCGGAATCCAGATGAACGCTCCGTAGTACGCGAAGTTCACTGACAGCCACACCAGCCACAGACAGAGCGTGCGCACGCGGAACTCCCGGTAACACAGCGTCGCGAGCCTCGCCCCGGCCGTGGCGGCGATCGCCCGCGAGGCCGGCTCCTTGCGGATCGCGGGGGCCGCCGTCATCCCCGCCTCGGCCTCGAAGGCGGACACGATCCGGTCGGCCTCCGCGATCCTGCCGCGTGAGGCGAGCCAGCGCGGCGACTCCGGAAGGCCCCACCGCACGATGAGCGCGTAGACGGCGGGGATCGCACCCACCGCGAACGCCCAGCGCCACCCGGACTCCGACGCCGGGATCACGAGGAAGCCGATCAGCGCGGAGGCGGTCCAGCCCACGGCCCAGAACGCTTCGAGGATAACGATCAGGCGTCCCCTGATGCGTGCCGGGGCGAACTCGCTGACGTACGTCGAGGCCACCGGAAGCTCGGCGCCCAGTCCGAGGCCGACGAAGAAGCGCAGCACCAGCAGGGCCGCCACTCCCCCGACGAGGGCGCTCGCTCCGGTGGCGACGCCGTACACGAGGAGCGTCAGGGCGAACACCTGACGACGGCCGAACCGGTCGGCGAGCAGTCCCCCGAGCGTCGCCCCCACAGCCATGCCGACGAAGCCGATCGATGCGATGAGCCCCGCTTCGCCCTTCGACAGGTCCCACTGCTGCGTGAGCGCCGCGATGATGAACGAGATGAGACCGACGTCCATCGCGTCCAGCGCCCACCCTACCCCGGAGCCGGAGAGCACTCGCAGGTGCCGGCGCGTGAACGGAAGGACATCGAGGCGCTGGGCGAGCGAGGTGCGGCTCGGCAGGGCGGTGTTGGCCATGCCACTCATCGTAGAGGCGGGCGGGCGCGGTGCCCGCCCGCCCGCCGTCGTCAGTCGCGGTCGGCCAGCAAGCGCCGCACGCGCGGAATCACCTCGGTGCCGTACAGCTCGATGCTGCGCATCATCGCCTCGTGCGACAGGGTGCCGGTGGCGTACTTGAGGTCGAAGCGGCCGAGGCCGAGGGTCGTCACCGTGTCGGCGATCTTCGTCGCCACGCGATCGGGCGAACCGGCATAGAGCGCGCCCTCCGGCCCCACGTCGTTCTGGAAGCGCGCACGGCTGTACGGCGGCCATCCACGCTCGCGTCCGATGGTGTTGTTCATCGCCTCGAAGCCCGAGTACGCGGCGTCCCAGGCCTCGGCGTCCGTGTCGGCGATGTGTCCCGGCGAGTGCACCGCGACGGGGTGCGACGTCGTGCCGAACGAGGCGACGGAGCGGTGGTACAGGTCGACGAAGGGCCGGAACCGCGCGGCCGGTCCGCCGATGATCGCGAGCATCAATCCCAGACCATGGCGTGCCACGCGCACGACCGACTCCGGACTGCCGCCGACGCCGACCCACGTCCGCAGACCCTTCTCGGTCTTCGGGAAGACGTCGGCGTTCTCCAGCGATGCCCGCATGGTGCCCGACCAGGTCACCGGCTTCTCCTCCAGGAGGTGCACGAACAGGTCGAGCTTCTCCTCGAACATCGTGTCGTAGTCGCGCAGGTCGTAGCCGAAGAGCGGGAACGACTCGATGAAGGAGCCGCGACCGAGCACGACCTCGGCGCGACCGTCGGACAGCGCGTCGAGCGTGGCGAACCTCTCGAACACCCGGACGGGATCATCGGAGGACAGCACGGTCACGGCGGTGCCGAGACGGATGCTCTTCGTCCGGCCCGCGATCGCCGCGAGCACCATCTCCGGAGACGACACCGCGAACTCGCGACGGTGGTGCTCCCCCACGCCGAAGAAGTCGACGCCGACCGCATCGGCCAGTTCCGCCTGAGCGACGACGTTGCGGATCGTCTGCGCCGCCGTGAGCAGCTCGCCGTCCTGGTCCCGTGTGATGTCCCCGAAGGTGTCCAGCCCGAATTCGATGTCCATGTCATGCCTCTCTATTCAGCTGAATGAACAGCGGACGCCGAAGAGGCATTCCCGTGGTCTCAGCGCGGAAGCAGAGCGCTGCGCAGCGTGTCGAGACCGACGCCGCCCAGGTCGAGTGCGCGCTTATGGAAGTCCTTGAAGGAGAACGCGTCGCCCTCCGCCTGCTCGACCGCATCCCGCACCTGCTCCCAGATGCGCTGACCGACCTTGTAGGACGGTGCCTGCCCCGGCCAACCGAGGTAGCGGTTCACCTCGAACTGAACGAACTGGTCCGACATGTTCACGTTGCGGCGCAGGAAGTCGAGTGCATAATCCGCGTCCCAGACACCTTCGCCGTCGAGGCGGGGCTTGCCGAGGTGCACTCCGATGTCGAGCACCACCCGAGCGGCGCGCATGCGCTGTCCGTCGAGCATGCCGAGGCGGTCGGCGGGGTCGTCCAGATACCCGAGCTGCTCCATCAGACGCTCGGCGTACAGCGCCCAACCCTCCGCATGACCGGACGTTCCCGCCAGCAGCCGGCGCCAGGAGTTCAGCTCGGCGCGGTTGTACACGGCCTGGGCGATCTGCAGGTGGTGACCGGGAACACCCTCGTGGTACACCGTCGTGAGCTCACGCCAGGTGTCGAACTCGGTCACGCCCTCGGGAACCGACCACCACATGCGACCGGGGCGGGAGAAGTCGTCCGTGGGAGCGGTGTAGTAGATCCCGCCCTCCTGCGTCGGGGCGATCATGCACTCGAGCGTGCGGATCGCCTCCGGGATGTCGAAGTGCGAGGCGCCGAGCTCCGCGACAGCGCGGTCGCTCGTCTCCTGCATCCACGCCTGCAGTGCCTCCGTGCCCACGAGCTTGCGTGCGGGATCGCCCTCGAGGTGAGCGACGGCCTCCTCGACCGATGCTCCCGGGAGGATCTCGTTCGCGATCGCCGTCTGCTCGGCGACCATCCGCGCGAGTTCCTCGCGGCCCCACTCGTACGTCTCGTCGAGGTCGATCGTCGCCCCGAGGAACCGACGCGAGTTGAGGGCGTAGAGCTCGCGTCCGACCGCATCCTGCTCCCCCGCCTCGGGGGCGAGCTCCTCGGCGAGGAAGCGGCGCAGTTCGCCGTAGGCCACGCGCGCGGCGGCGGAGTTGTCGGCGAGCGTGCGCGCGAGCGACGCGGGCAGCTGCCCCTCGTCCGGGTCGGCGTGCGCGACGAAGGCCGCGAAGAACCCGTCATCGGCGATGTAGCGGTCGATCTGCGTCGCGACCTCTGCGACCTGGCGCCGTGCGGGCGTGACCCCCTCGGCGATCCCCGTGCGCAGCGTCTCGACGTACCCGCGCAGGGCACCAGGGACCGCCGCGAGACGGGTCGAGATGACCTCCCAGTCGTCGACCGTCGACGTCGGCATCAGGTCGAACACGGCGCGGACGTCCTGCGCCGCGGAGGCGATCACGTTGAGGTCGCGCAGATGCCACTTCGCGTCGTGCAGTTCGAGGTCCAGCCGCAGCTCGGCGCTCAGGTCGGTCTTCGTGACTTCGTCGATCGCGTCGACGGGCTCGAGCGCGGACAGCTTGTCGAGCGTCGCCCTGGTCGCCGCGGCGACCTCTTCGTGGCCTTCCGGGCTTAGGTCGCCGAATCGATCGTTGACCTCCGAGCGACCGATGTAGGTGCCCAGGGTCGGGGCGAGCACGGCGATGGTGTCGACCCAGTCATCGGCGACCTTGTCGATGGCGGAGGGGGTGCGGGGTGCGGAAGTCATGGTTTCCAGCCTAATCCCCGACCCCTCGCCGGTGAGGTCAGTGCGCGGCCTCGTTCCAGTCTCGACCGCGACCGACCTGCACGTCGAGAGGGACCGAGAGCTGCGCGGCATCGCCCATGCGGGTGCGGACGATCTGCTCGACCCGATCCCACTCCCCCGACGCGACCTCCACCACGAGCTCGTCGTGGATCTGGAGGAGCACCCGGGACGAGAGCTCCGCGGCCTGCAGGTCGTCGTGGATGTGGAACAGCGCGATCTTCATGATGTCCGCCGCACTGCCCTGGATCGGGGCGTTGAGCGCGGCACGCTCGGCGTTCTCGCGCAGCACCCGGTTCGGGCTCGCGAGGTCGGGGAACGGGCGGCGCCGACCGAAGATCGTCTCGGTGTAGCCGTCTTCCTTCGCCTTCATGACCGACGCGCGCAGGTAGTCGCGCACCGCGCCGAAGCGGGCGAAGTACTCGATCATGAGCTGCTTGGCCTCGGCCTGCTCGATGCGCAGCTGCTTCGACAGACCGAACGCCGACAGCCCGTAGACCAGACCGTACGACATGGCCTTGACCTTGGTGCGCATCGCCGGGGTGACATCGCCCGGCTCGACGCCGAACACCCGCGCACCCACGAACCGGTGCAGGTCTTCGCCGCTGTTGAACGCCTCGATCAGCCCCTCGTCGCCCGACAGGTGCGCCATGATGCGCATCTCGATCTGCGAGTAGTCCGCGGTCAGCAGCGTCTCGTAGCCCTCGCCCACCTCGAACGCACTGCGGATCCGACGTGACTCCTCGGTGCGCACCGGGATGTTCTGCAGATTGGGGTCGGTGCTCGACAGCCGGCCGGTCTGGCTCCCCGTCTGCACGTACGTGGTGTGCACCCGATGGTCCGGTCCGATCGCCCCGTCCAGCGACTCGATGATCTGCCGCAGCTTGGTCGCCTCGCGGTGCTGCAGCAGCAGGCTCAGGAACGGGTGCGGGTGGGACTCCTGCAGATCGGCCAGCACCGCGGCGTCGGTCGAATAGCCCGTCTTGGTCTTACGCGTCTTCGGCAGCTGCAGGTCTTCGAACAGCACCTCCTGCAGCTGCTTGGGCGAGCCGAGGTTGAACTCGCGCCCGACCACCGAGAACGCCTCCTGCGCGAGCACATCCGCTCGTGCCGCCAGCTCGCTCGAGAACGTGGACAGCACCTCGTGTGAGACGGCGACCCCCGCGAGCTCCATGTCGGCGAGGGTGAGCAGGGTCGGCAGCTCGATGTCGGTGAGCACGGCGGCGACCGGCTCCGGCAGGTCGCCGCGCAGCGCCTCGGCCACGCGCAGGACGAACCAGGCCTCCTGCGACGGTGTCGCCCCTTCGGTCTCGGGCACCAGCTGCGAGGGGTCGGCCTCGGGCAGCTTCTCTCCGAGGTAACGCTGCACCAGGTCGGACAGCGTCTTGTCGGGGAAGCTCGGGCGCAGGAGCCAGCCCGCGAGACTCGTGTCGTACGCCAGTCCGCCGAGCCGGATGCCCTGGCGCCGCAGCGCCTTCACCTGCGGCTTCGCGTCGTGCAGCACCTTCGGGGCAGAGGACTCGAGCCACTCGCGAAGAGCCGCGGCCGCGTCGTCGGACCAGTCGAGCTCGCGCAGCTCCGTCTCGGTGGCGGCCCCCAGGCGCACGGGAGCCCCCGCCGCGATCGTCACGCGCAGTGCCACATCGCTCTCCTGCGCGGCAGCCCACGAGGCGAGCTCGGCGCCGCTCACCTGCGCGGGAACGGGCATCTCGACCACGGCCGCCGGGTCGTCGGCCACCTCGCCCGCGCCCACCGCCTCGAACACCCGCGGCAGCAGCGTGCGGAACTCCAGGCGGGCGAAGATGTCGCGCACGGCCTGGGCGTCGATGGGCGTGACCGCGAGGTCTCCCGGGGCCACCGGCAGCTCGACGTCGGTCAGGAGACGGTTCAGCTTGCGGTTGCGACGCACGTCGTCGATGTGGTCGCGCAGGTTGCCGCCCACGACGCCCTTGATCTCGTCGGCGCGATCGAGGAGCTCGTCGAGAGAGCCGAACTGGGTGAGCCACTTGACCGCGGTCTTCTCCCCCACCTTCGGGACGCCGGGCAGGTTGTCACTGGTCTCGCCCACGAGCGCCGCGATGTCGGGGTACTGTTCCGGGCGGACGCCGTAGCGCTCCTGCACGGTCGTGGGGTCGTAGCGCTTGAGCTGGGACACGCCCTGCACGGACGGGTACAGCAGGGTGATGTCGTCGGTGACCAGCTGGATGGTGTCGCGGTCGCCCGACACCACGAGCACGTCGTAGCCCTGCGCGGCGCCCTGGGTCGACAGCGTGGCGAGGATGTCGTCGGCCTCGATGCCCTCCTGCGTCAGGACCGGGATGGACATGGCCGCGAGGCAGTCCTGCAGCAGCGGGATCTGGCCCTTGAACTCGGAGGGGGTCTCGGAGCGGGTGGCCTTGTACTCGGGGTACTCGTCGGTGCGGAACGAGTGCCGTGACGTGTCGAAGGCGATGGCGAGATGCGTCGGCTGCTCGGCCTTGATGAGGTTCACCAGCATCGACAGGAAGCCGTAGATGGCGTTCGTGTGCTGGTTGTCCTTGGTCGTGAAGTTGTCGACCGGGAGGGCGAAGAAAGCGCGGTAGGCGAGCGAATGGCCGTCGACGACCATGAGGGTAGGCTTTGCGGAGTCCGTCACCCTGTCAGCCTAACGAGGAGCACGGACACCCGCAGAGGAGGATGCATGGGCGAGGTCGCGACCAGCGAAGGGCTCGAGTGGGCAGCCGCCCGCGGCATGGGCGCACTGGCCGAGAAGATGGGCATGGAGTTCGTGGAGTTCGGCGTCGACCGGTGCGTCGCGACCATGCCGGTCGCCGGCAACACCCAGCCCGTCGGCCTGATGCACGGCGGCGCGTATGTCGTGCTCGGCGAGTCCCTCGGCTCGATGGCGGCGAACCTCCACGCCGGAGAGGGGCGCCTCGCGGTCGGCGTCGACATCAACGCGACCCACACCCGCTCCGCGACCTCCGGGACCGTCACGGGGGTGTGCACGCCGGTGCACCTCGGGCGCAGCATCACGGTGCACGAGATCGTCGTCACGGATGATCAGGGCCGACGCTGCTCGACGATCCGCATCACCAACATGATCAAGGACGTTCCCGCGGGGCGCTGAGAGGCTCCTCCAGCAGAAGCTGGAACAGCAGGTGATCCTGCCACTCCCCCGCGATGCGCAGGTACTTCGGCGCGAGGCCGATGCGCTCGAAACCGCATCCTGCCAGCACGCGCTGCGAAGCCAGGTTGTGGAGCAGCGTGGCAGCCTGCAGCCGATGCAGGTGGAGCTCCGTCCTCGCGTGCTCCGCGACGAGGGCCACCGCACGCCCGGCCAGCCCGCGCCGCAGCCGTGAGGCGTCGATCCAGTAGCCGAGGTCCGCGCTCCAGAACGCGCCGCGGACGATTGAGTTCAGGTTGACGCGGCCGCGGATCGAGCCATCATCCCCGACCACGACGAACCGCAGGCTCCGTCCCGCCTCGGCTTCCGCCAGGCACTGCGCGACGTGCCGCTCCTGCCACTCGTCGGTGAAGAAGGCGGCGTCGCGCTCGGGCTCCCACGGAGCCAGGTGTGCACGATTCGCGCGGTAGGCCGCGGCGATGCCGGGGCCGTCGCCCGCACGCACGGGCCGCAGCAGGTGCTCGGCGTCGAGGCGGAGCACCGGACCGGCTACTTCTTCGGGGCGAGCTGCTCGATGATGGCCTTCGCGACGTCCTGCATCGTGAGGCGGCGATCCATCGAGGCCTTCTGGATCCAGCGGAACGCCTCGGGCTCGCTCAGGCCCATCTTCTCGTTCAGCAGTCCCTTGGCGCGGTCGACCAGCTTGCGGGTCTCGAAGCGCTCGACCATGTCGGCGACCTCGGCCTCGAGCGTGATGATCTGCTCGTGACGCGCGAGCGCGATCTCGATGGCCGGCAGCAGGTCGTTCGGGGTGAACGGCTTGACGACGTACGCCAGGGCGCCCGCCTCGCTCGCCCGCTCCACAAGCTCCTTCTGGCTGAAGGCCGTCAGCAGCACGACCGGGGCGATGTTGCCCTTGTGCAGCTTCTCGGCCGCGCTGATGCCGTCGAGCTGGGGCATCTTGACGTCCATGATGACCAGGTCGGGGCGCAACTCGGTCGCGAGGGCGACGGCCGTCTCCCCGTCACCGGCTTCGCCGACGACATCGAAGCCGTTGTCGCGAAGGATCTCGACGATGTCGAGACGGATCAGCGACTCGTCTTCGGCGACGACGACGCGTCGGGGTGCGGATGCCGTGGGCTGCTCAGCCTGTTCTTGCTCGGTCACGGACTCCATCCTACTGGAGAGGGCGCGGCGCTCGGCCGAAGCGCTCATCGGCGCCGGGTGATCGGCTCGCCCTGCGCTACAGTCGAAGACGCGACACACGGGCCGGCGTGGCGGAATGGCAGACGCGGAGCACTCAAAATGCTTTGTCCGAAAGGGCGTGTGGGTTCGAGTCCCACCGCCGGCACACGGTGCGCTATACATGCTCTATGCACAGCGGGGACGCACCGGCAGCGCATGCCCGGAGGTCGCATCGCACCGCGCGGGCCACTCTCGTCGTCCTGGCGGTCGCGCTCGTCATCCTGCTCCTGATCGCCGCAGAGGTGTTCAGGCGCACGAGCGCGGAGGAGGCGGAGCGCGCGAGCGATCCGGCCTTCGTCACCGCCCCGACCCCGCTGCCCTCCGGAGCCCCGGGCTCGCTCATCCGCTCCGAGGAGATCGACAGTGCTCCCGTCGGCACGAGAGCGTGGCGCGTGCTGTACCACTCCCGCGACCTGGCCGGTTCGGACATCGCCGTGTCCGGCCTGGTCGTCGTGCCCGAGGGGCCGGCGCCGGAGAACGGACGCACGGTCGTCTCCTGGGCGCACCCGACCACGGGAGCGGCGACGGCGTGCGCCCCGTCGCTCGCGCTCGATCCGTTCGAGCTCATCGCCGGGATGCACGAGCTGCTCGCCGAGGGATACGCCGTCGTGGCCACCGACTATCCGGGCCTCGGTGTGGAGGGCGCGTCGTCCTATCTGCTGGGCGTCCCGGAGGCGAACAGCGTGCTGGACATCGTGCGTGCGGCCGGCCGCCTCGACGGGGCGGGGACGAGCGCTCGCGTCGTGCTGTGGGGGCACTCCCAGGGCGGTCAGGCGGCGCTCTTCGCCGCCGAGCGCGCCGAGACGTACGCGCCCGAGCTGTCGGTGCGCGGGGTGGCGGTGGCGGCGCCGGCGGCCGATCTCAACGCCCTGATGACCGACGACATCGTCGACGTTTCCGGGATCACCATCGCCTCGTTCGCCATCGCCGCCTACCGGGATGCCTACGCCGAACGGTTCGGCGAGGAGGCCATCCTGTCGATCCTGACCCCGGAGGGCGCGGCTGCGACTCCCGACATGGCCGCGCTCTGCCTGCTGACCCACACCGAGGAGATCCACGCGATCGCCGAGCCCCTGGTCGGCTCCTACGTCACCGCCGATCCCGCCACGACCGAGCCCTGGCGGACGATGCTCGCCGAGAACAGCGCGGGCGGCCAGCCCATCACGGTCCCCGTGCTCGTCGGCCAGGGCGAGGCGGATGAACTCGTGCGTCCCGCCGCGACCGACGGGTACGTCGCCCGCCTCTGCGCGGCGGGGACGGATGTCAGCTACCACCGGTTCCCGGCGGTCGACCACGGCTATGCGGCGTACGCGACCCTGCCCGAGCTCCTCCTGTGGCTCCCGACACTGGACGCACCGCGGGAGGCCCGCGGGACCTGCGGGTGAGCGCTCAGGATTCCGCCAGTGCCGCGAGTTCGGCGAGCACCCGGGGGTGGGCGAGGATGCGGAAATGGCCGCCGGTGTCGAGCACGACGTTCTTCGCTCCCGGCAACGCGCTGCCCTCGGGGATGTGCGGGTCGAACTCCGCATAGACCGACACGATCCGGGCGTTGACCTCGACCTCGCGCGCGAGCGCCAGGATGGACGGGTCGTCCGGAGAGAAGGCGCGCAGCACCCGTCCCGGCATGCGCCGGGCGTACCGGGAACCTCCGAACGGCGTCGCGACCGCCAGCATCGCCCGGATGCGGTGCCCCTCCGGTCCGGTCATGGCGAGCTTGCCCGCCAGACCTCCCTTGCTGTGCGCGACGAGGATCACGCCGGTGAGGTCGCGCGCACGCAGATGCTCCGCGATCTGCTCCGCCTCGTCCGCGACCGGGAACCGGTTGCGCCGCAGCGCATCCACCACGTGGACCGGATGACCCCGCTGGTGCAGCGCGACGATGAGCGGCTCCAGGAACCGCCACGTCTCGTACACCCCGGCGAGCACCACGATCGGCACGCCATCGCCGTCGGTGAACGCCCTCGCGTCATCTCGTCCGAAGAAGGAGCGCACCTGCCAGAACCCCGCATACGCGTAGTCGGCGGCCCACCAGCCCAGCCGCCTCACGACGTCGATGGCGCGCTCCGCTTCTCGTCCATGCTCCTCGACGTGGCAGCGTGCGGCCACGCACCGGCCGTGTGCGCCAGGATCGCCGACGCGACGGCGCGGGGCGCGGACTGCTGGGCCACGTGGTGGTGACCGGGGATCTCGACGAGACGCGAGACGCGGGCGCTGTCGCGCAGCCGGCGGCACCACGCGCGACCCGCGATCGGATCCGCTCCCCCGCGGATCACCAGCAGCGGCACGGTCAGCTCCGCGACCCGCTCCTGAAGCCGATAGCCGATCATGTGGCGCGCCTGCCGCAGATACCAACGCACGCCGCAGCGGAGGTAGTCGGTGAAGACGATCGTGTTGATCGCGGGCGTCTCCCCCACGGTGTCGATCGCGAGGGCACGCGCCTGTGCCGGAATCGTGCGCCACCGCTCGTCCACGACCGGGCCGATCGCGACCACGGCGCGCACGTACTCCGGGCGGTGCAGAGCAGCCTCCACGGTCCATTGCGCGCCCATCGAGTGTCCGACGAGCACCACGCGGTCATCGCCGAGCGTTCCGATCACCTCGGCCAGTGCGCTGCCCATCCGCTCCACCCCGACGTCGACGGAGGGCTTGGGCAGTCCGCCGAAGCCCGGAAGGTCCACCGACACCACACGGGTGTGCTCCGCGAGCGTCTCGTGCAGGCGGGACAGGTAGCGGTGCGACATGCCGATGCCGTGCACCAGCACCATCGTGGGGGCGACGGATTCCGCCGGTCGCGGAGTCTCCCGAAGGCGGAACATCAACCCCGACGTGAGCACGAGGCGCGTACGAACGACCATGCGCCCACGCTATCCGCCCCGCCCGCGCGGTCGCAGAGGGTTGACGCGGGCCCGGGACATACGGAAGGGGCGGGGCCGTAGCCCCGCCCCTTCCGGACACCTCGTGCGTCAGACGCCGGCCTTGTAGATCGGCGCAGCACCACGCATCGCGTCGCCCACCTTGTGCACGCGGAGGTCGTTCGTCGAGCCCACGATCCCGGGAGGGGAACCGGAGATCACGACGACCTTGTCGCCCTCGACCGCCAGGCCGTTCTCGAGCAGGTACTCGTCGACCTGGTGGTACATCAGGTCGGTGTGCTGGACCATGTCGACCAGCGTGGAGCGCAGGCCCCACGTGAGCGCCATCCGACGACGGATCGCCGGCTCCGGGGTGAACGCCAGCATCGGGATGCGCGAGCGCAGACGCGACAGGCGGCGGGCGGAGTCGCCCGACTGGGTGAAGACGCAGAGGAACTTCGCGTCGACGAACTCCGCGACCTCGAGGGCAGCCAGCGTGATGGCACCACCCTGCGTGCGGGGCTTGGTCGTCAGCGGGAGGATCCGCTCCAGGCCGTGCTCCTCGGTGGACTCGATGATGCGGGCCATGGTCTCCACCACGACGACCGGGTAGTCGCCCACGCTGGTCTCGCCCGAGAGCATCACCGCGTCGGCGCCGTCGAGCACCGCGTTCGCGACGTCGGAGGTCTCCGCGCGTGTGGGCACCGGGCTGTTGATCATCGACTCGAGCATCTGCGTCGCCACGATCACCGGCTTCGCGTTGCGCCGGGCGAGCTCCACCGCGCGCTTCTGCACGATCGGCACGGCCTCCAGAGGCAGCTCGACACCCAGGTCGCCACGGGCGACCATGATGCCGTCGAACGCGTCGACGATCTCCTCCAGCGCATCGACCGCCTGCGGCTTCTCGATCTTGGCGATCACGGGGACGCGCACGCCCTCCTCCGCCATGATCTCGTGCACGCGCGACACGTCTTCCGCGTTGCGCACGAAGGACAGGGCGATGAGGTCGGCACCCGTGCGCAGACCCCAGCGCAGGTCGTCTTCGTCCTTCTCGCTCAGAGCGGGGACGTTCACGGCGACACCGGGCAGGTTGATGCCCTTGTTGTTCGACACGGCGCCGGCGACGACCACGCGCGTGGTGACGGTGACGCCGTCGGTCTCGACCACCTCGACGCGGACCTTGCCGTCGTCGATCAGCAGGAAGTCACCGGGCTTCACGTCCTGGGGCAGCCCCTTGAACGTGGTGCCGCAGATTTCCTTGTTGCCGATGATGTCTTCGGTGGTGATCTTGAAGATGTCGCCCTTGGCGAGCTCGTACGGCCCGTCCTCGAAACGGCCGAGACGGATCTTCGGTCCCTGCAGGTCGACGAGGATCGCCACGGCACGGCCGGAGTCCTCCGCCGCGCGACGCACGTTCGCGTAGTTGTTCTCGTGCACGGAGTAGTCGCCGTGGCTGAGGTTCAGACGTGCCACGTCCACACCCGCATCGATCAGTGCACGCACCGTCTCATACGTCGAGGTGGCCGGACCCAAAGTGGCGACGATTTTCGCGCGTCTCAAAGAACTCTCCAGGGTAGAAGTGGGGGATGAACGTTCGGGCGACGGTGCCTGCCCCAGCCTACGCGGGCTGGAGACCGATCGCGACATCGCTCGGACGCACCGGCTCGGGCAGCACCGTGGTGCCCATGAGGTAGCGATCGACGTTCGCCGCCGCCGCACGACCCTCCGCGATGGCCCACACGATGAGCGACTGCCCGCGTCCGGCATCACCGGCCACGAACACGCCGGGCACCGACGACTCGTACGACGCGTCGCGGTGGAAGGAGCCGCGGTCGGTCACCTGCGGACGGGTGTCCTCCGTGTAGCCGTCCTGCTCCGGACCCGTGAAGCCCATCGCGATGAGCACGAGATCGGCGGGGATCTCCCGCTCGGTGCCGCTCTTGGGAACCCGGCGTCCGTCGATGTACTCGGTCTCGGCCACCCGAAGCGCGCGCACCTCGCCGACCTCGTTCGACAGGAACTCCACCGTGGAGGCGAGGAACACGCGCTCCCCGCCCTCCTCGTGCGCGGACGACACCTCGAACACGGTCGGCATCATCGGCCACGGCTGGTGGTCGGGGCGCGTGTCGCCCGGCTGCTTGCCGATCGCCAGGTTCGTCACGCTCAGCGCTCCCTGACGGTGCGCCGTGCCGATGCAGTCCGCACCGGTGTCGCCACCGCCGATCACGATGACGTGCTTGCCCTCGGCCGTGATCTGCCCTGGGACCGCGTCGCCGGCGACCGCGTGGTTGGACTCCACGAGGTACTCCATCGCGAAGTGCACGCCGTCGAGGTCGCGCCCGGGGATGGGCAGGTCGCGGGGAACCGTGGCTCCGGTCGCGATCACGACCGCGTCGTACCGCGCGCGGAGGTCGGCCCAGGAGATGTCCTTGCCGATCTCGACACCCGCACGGAACCGGGTCCCCTCCTCCTGCATCTGGCGCAGACGCGTCTCGAGCTGCGTCTTCTCCATCTTGAAGTCGGGGATGCCGTAGCGCAGCAGCCCGCCGATGCGATCGTCGCGCTCGAACACCGCGACCGTGTGCCCCGCGCGCGTCAGCTGCTGGGCGGCGGCGAGGCCCGCGGGCCCCGAGCCGACGACGGCCACCGTCTTGCCGGTGAGGCGCTGCGGCGGCTCGGGCTCGACCCAGCCCTTCGCGAAGGCCTCGTCGATGATGGAGACCTCGATCTGCTTGATCGTGACCGCCGGCTGGTTGATGCCCAGCACGCACGAGCTCTCGCAGGGCGCCGGGCACAGGCGACCGGTGAACTCCGGGAAGTTGTTCGTGGCGTGCAGACGCTCGATCGCGGCCCGGCCCTCACCGCGCCACGTGAGGTCGTTCCACTCGGGGATGAGGTTGCCGAGCGGGCAGCCCGAGTGGCAGAACGGCACACCGCAGTCCATGCAGCGACCGGCCTGACGGCGCAGGACGGCCTTGTCGCCCGGCTCGTAGACCTCTTTCCAGTCCATGATGCGCACCGGCACCGGACGGCGAGCGGGAAGTTCCCGCTCGGTCACCTTCAGAAAGCCTTTGGGGTCAGCCACCGGTCACCTCCAGGATGCGGTTCCACACGATGTCGCCGTCGGGGTCGATCCCCTCGGCCAGAGCCTCCTCGCGCATGCTCCGCACGGCGGCGAAGTCACGGGGAAGCACCTTCACGAACTCCGCCGCGCGCGCGTCGAAGTCGTCCAGCAGCTCGGTCGCGCGCGGGGACGCCGTACGTTCGACGTGCTCGACGAGCAGTCCGCGCAGCACCTCCAGGTCGGCGCGGTCCAGCGGCTCCAGCCGCAGCTCTCCGCTGCCGAGCGACTGCGCGTTCACCTTCGCGGTGTCGAGGGCGTGCACATAGGCCACTCCCCCGGACATGCCGGCGCCGAAGTTGCGCCCGGTCGGCCCGAGGATCACCGCGAGCCCGCCGGTCATGTACTCCAGGGCGTGGTCGCCCACGCCTTCGACGACCGCGGTCGCCCCGGAGTTGCGCACCAGGAACCGCTCGCCGACGACACCGGAGATGAACATCGTGCCCGAGGTCGCGCCGTAGCCGATCACGTTGCCCGCGATCACGTTCTCGTGCGGTGCGATCGACGCCCCGCGCGGCGGACGGATCGTGATGTCTCCGCCCGAGAGGCCCTTGCCGACGTAGTCGTTCGCGTCGCCCTCGAGGCGGAGGATGATGCCCGGCGGGAGGAACGCGCCGAGCGACTGCCCCGCGGTCCCTGTGAGGGTGACGTCGATCGTCTCCTTCGGCAGCCCGGTGGCACCGTGCCGCGACGTCACCTGATGGCCGAGCATCGTGCCCACCGCGCGCTCCGTGTTGGCGATCGGCAGCTCCACCACGACGGGCTCGCCGTTGAGCAGCGCCCCCTTCGCGATGTCGATGAGCTGCACGTCGAAGTGCTTGTCGAGCTCGTGGTCCTGCGCGCGACCGCTGCGGCGCGGCTCGCCGGCCGGGAACGCCGGGCCCTCCAGCACGGGGCTCAGGTCGAGACCCTCGGCCTTCCAGTGCTCGACGGCCGCATTCGTCTCCAGGAGCTCGGTGCGTCCGACGATCTCGTCGATCGAGCGGTAGCCCAGCTCGGCGAGGAGCTCGCGCACCTCTTCCGCGATGAACTCCATGAAGTTGACGACGAACTCGGGCTTGCCCGTGAACCGATCGCGCAGCACCGGGTTCTGCGTGGCGACGCCGACCGGGCAGGTGTCCAGGTGGCAGACGCGCATCATGATGCAGCCGCTCACCACGAGCGGAGCCGTCGCGAAGCCGAACTCCTCCGCGCCGAGCAGCGCGCCGATCACGACGTCGCGCCCGGTCTTGAGCTGGCCATCGACCTGCACCACCACGCGGTCGCGCATACCGTTGAGCATCAGCGTCTGCTGCGTCTCGGCGAGCCCCAGCTCCCAGGGGGTACCCGCGTGCTTGAGGGAGTTCAGCGGGCTCGCACCCGTGCCGCCGTCGTGGCCGGACACCAGGATGACGTCGCTCAGCGCCTTCGCCACACCCGCCGACACCGCACCGATGCCGGACTGGCTCACCAGCTTCGTGTGGATGCGCGCCTCGGGGTTCGCGCGCTTCAGGTCGAAGATGAGCTGCTTGAGGTCTTCGATCGAGTAGATGTCGTGGTGCGGCGGCGGCGAGATGAGCCCGACGCCGGCGGTGGCGTGACGCGTGCGCGCGACCCACGGGTACACCTTCGTGGGCGGCAGCTGACCGCCCTCGCCGGGCTTCGCGCCCTGGGCGAGCTTGATCTGGATGTCGTCCGCCTCGGTGAGGTACAGGCTCGTGACGCCGAAGCGGCCGGAGGCCACCTGCTTGATCGCACTGCGCCGCTCGGGGTCGACCAGGCGGTCGGGGTCCTCGCCGCCCTCACCGGTGTTCGACTTGCCGCCGATCCGGTTCATCGCGATCGCCAGGGTCTCGTGCGCCTCCTTGGAGATGGAGCCGTAGCTCATCGCCCCGGTCGAGAAGCGCTTCACGATCGCGGACACCGGCTCGACCTCGTCGAGCGGGACCGGCTTGCGGGTGCCGGTGCGCAGCGTGAAGAGTCCGCGGAGGGTCTTGAGCTCGGCCGCCTGCTCGTCCACGAGCTTCGTGTACTCACGGAAGATGTCGTACCGCCGCGTCCGGGTGGAGTGCTGCAGCTTGAACACCGTCTCCGGGTTGAACAGGTGCGGGGAGCCGTCGCGGCGCCACTGGTACTCGCCGCCCGTCCACAGGCGCTCGTGCGCGCGGGCTGCGGCATCCTCGGGGTACGCGTAGTCGTGCCGCGCCTGGTTCTCGGCGAAGATCTCCTCGATCCCGATGCCGCCCAGCTTCGACTCCGTGCGGGTGAAGTAGGCGTCGATGAACTCCTGGCTGAGACCGACGGCCTCGAACACCTGGGCGCCGGCATACGACGACACGGTGGAGATGCCCATCTTCGACATGATCTTCAGCACGCCCTTGCCGAGCGCGTAGATCAGGTTCTTGACCGCCTTCTCGGGCGTGATGCCGGTGATGTAGCCGGTGCGGACGAGGTGCTCGACCGTCTCCATCGCCAGGTACGGGTTGATCGCCGACGCGCCGTAGCCGATCAGCGTCGCGACGTGGTGCACCTCTCGCACGTCTCCGGCCTCGACGATCAGGCCCACCTTCATGCGGTTCTCGCGCCGGATGAGGTGGTGGTGGATCGCCGACACCATGAGCAGCGACGGGATGGGCGTGAGGTCCTTGTTGGAGTCGCGGTCGGACAGGATGAGGAACTCCGCGCCGTCCGCGATGGCCTGGTCGACCTCGGCGCACATCTCCGTCAGGCGCTCGGCGAGCGAGTGCGGGCCGGAGTCGAAGTGGTACAGGCCCCGGATCGTCGCGCTCGACCGGCCGGGCAGCGCCTTGTCGATGTGGCGGATCTTCGCCAGTTCGTCGTTGTCGATCACGGGGAAGTCGAGCGACACCGTGCGGGTGTGTTCCGGACCCCAGCTGAGCAGGTTCGCCTCGGGACCGAGGCCGAGCTTGAGGCTCGTGACGACCTCTTCCCTGATCGAGTCCAGCGGCGGGTTCGTGACCTGGGCGAACTGCTGCGTGAAGTAGTCGAACAGCAGTCGCGGTCGCTTGCTGAGCACCGCGATCGGGGTGTCCGAGCCCATGGCACCGAGCGGCTCGACGCCGGTCTGGCCCATGGGGGTCAGCAGGATGCGCACTTCTTCCTCGGTGTACCCGAAGGTGCGCTGGCGGCGGGTGATCGACGCCGGCGGATGCACGATGTGCTCGCGCTCGGGCAGGTCGGCCAGGCGCACGGCCCCCGCGTCGAGCCACTCCTGCCACGGGTGCAGCGTGGCCAGCTCCTGCTTGATCTCGCGATCTTCGACGATACGGCGCTGGGCCGTGTCGACGAGGAACATCTTGCCGGGCTGCAGACGCCCGCGGCGCTTGATGCGCTCGGGCTCGAAGTGCAGCACGCCCGTCTCCGAGCCGATCACGACCAGTCCGTCGGTGGTCTCGGTCCAGCGCCCCGGGCGCAGTCCATTGCGGTCGAGCGTCGCGCCGACCAGCGTGCCGTCGGTGAAGATGAGCGCGGCCGGGCCGTCCCACGGCTCCATCTGGTTGGAGTGGTACTCGTAGAACGCGCGCAGCTCCGGCGTGATGTCGGCCTGCTTCTCGTACGCCTCCGGCACCATCATCATGATCGCGTGCGGCAGGCTGCGACCGGTCAGGGTGAGCAGCTCGAGCACCTCGTCGAACGAGGCCGAGTCGCTCGCGCCGTCGGTGCAGATGGGCAGCAGCGGTGAGATGTCGCCGAGCAGCTCGGACTCGAGCTGCGACTGGCGGGCGCGCATCCAGTTGCGGTTGCCGCCGACCGTGTTGATCTCGCCGTTGTGCGCCAGCATGCGCAGCGGCTGCGCGAGCGGCCACGACGGGAACGTGTTGGTGGAGTAGCGGGAGTGCACGACCGCGAGCTCGGACGCGAACCGCTCATCCTGCAGGTCGGGGTAGAACGGCTCCAGCTGCAGCGTGGTGACCATGCCCTTGTAGCCGAGGGTGCGGCTGGACAGCGACACGAAGTAGGCGCCGAGCTCGTGGCCGGCCCGCTTGCGCAGGCGGTAGGCGACGCGGTCGAGGGCGATACCGGTGAGCGGCGCGTCGGCGTGCGTGGCCCCGCCGGCGCTCACGAAGAGCTGCTCGAACGCGGGGCGGGCCTCGTCGGCGAGCTTGCCGAGGTTCTCGTTCGCGGTGGGGACCTCACGCCACCCGAGGACGCGGAGGCCCTCGGCGCGCGCGATCTTCTCGATGCCGGCCTTCTGCTGGCGGCGCTCGCTCGAGTCGCGAGGCAGGAACGCGAGTCCTGCGGCGTACTCCCCCACGGGCGGCAGTTCGAAGCCGGTGACCGCGCGGAGGAAGGCGTCTGGCATCTGCGTGAGGATGCCGGCCCCGTCTCCCGTGCCCGCGTCGGACCCGATGGCCCCGCGGTGCTCCAGGTTGCGCAGGGCCTCGAGGGCCAGCGCGATGATGTCGTGCCCGGCTTCGCCGCGCAGCGTTGCGACCATGGCCAGGCCGCAGGCGTCCTTCTCGAACGCGGGGTTGTACATGCCCTGCTTCGGGGGGTATGCGCCGGAGGCGCCGTAAGGGGGCTGGAAGTACACCAATTACCGTCCTCAGATCTTCAGTGAAACCCGGGGACGTCGTCGGCCCGCTCGTTCAGTGCAATGGTTCTCCCGCCGCGGGACGCGGCGTTATCGGGAGCCGTCCTCGCTCGTGGGAGCAGTGCTTGTGGCGGTGGCTCCTGCGGTGACCTCGTCGGTCGGAGGCTCGCTCACGTCCACGAAATCAGAGGGATTGTCTTGCGATTGTACATCAGCGTCCAGGTCCTTCAGGCCGCGGCCGGGCTGATACGGCGAAGGCTCCAGACCCGGGTGACGGCGCGTCTGCACCACGAGGATGACGAGGCCGACGACGACGCCGATGATCGCCGCCCAGACGTTGCTGCGCAGACCCAGGATGATCTCGCTCGGGTCGATGCGGATCGACTCCCACACGATGCGACCAGCGCTGTACCAGATGAGGTAGATCGCGAACAGCCGGCCCCACTGGAAGAAGAGCTTGCGGCTCAGCCACAGCAGCACGATCACGCCGAGCCCGTTCCACAGCACCTCGTACAGGAACGTCGGGTGGAACAGCGTGCCCTCGGGGAGCCCGGGAGGGAAGGCCGAGTTGGTGGACTCGATCTCGAGGCCCCACGGCAGGTCGGTCGGCAGGCCGAAGAGCTCGTGGTTGAACCAGTTGCCGAACCGGCCCATGGCCTGCGCGAGCAGCAGCCCGGGAGCGAGTGCGTCGGCGAACGTCCAGAAGCGGATACCGGTCCAGCGGCAGCCGAGGTACGCGCCGATGGCGCCGCCGATCAGCGCGCCGAAGATGGCGATGCCGCCCTCCCAGATCGCCCACACCGAGCCGGGCTCGAAGGGGTTCCAGGTGTTCTTGCCCTCGCCGAAGTAGAAGTTCGGGTGGGTCAGCACGTGGAAGATGCGGGCGCCGATGATGGCCAGCGGCACCGCGAGGATCGAGATGTCGATCACGACCCACGGCTCCGCACCGCGCTTCGTGAGGCGGTGGTTGGTCAGCAGCACCGCGACGATGATGCCGGCGATGATGCAGAGCGCGTAGAAGTGGATCCGCACCGGGCCCAGGTCGAAGTACGCGACGGGAGGACTCGGGATGCTGGCGAGCACGCCGGTGAAGCTGCTGGGGAGCGCGAGGGACATGAGTGCGATTCTAGTTCTCGGGGACGGAGCGCACCGACGACGTGCCGGTGGCGAGGGTTCGGGCGACGGCCGCGAGGGCGGGGACGCCGCCGTCGCGCAGGGCGCGCACGAGCGCGGTGCCGACGATGGCGCCGTCGGCGTACTCGGAGACACCGGCGATCTGCTCGGCGGTGGAGATGCCGATTCCGACGCAGGCGCGCCGGGCGCCGTGCTCGCGCAGGCGGGCGACGAGGGTGCGTGCGGCGCGGTCGAGCTCGGCCCGCTCCCCCGTGATGCCCATCGTGGAGACGGTGTACACGAAACCGGTCGACGACTTCACCACGAGCTCGAGGCGCTCGTCCGACGAGGTCGGCGCGGCCAGGAACACCCGGTCGAGCCCGGTCCGCTCGCTCGCCGCGATCCACTCCGCCGCCGCGTCCGGCGTGATGTCGGGCGTGATCAGCCCGGCGCCGCCCGCCGCCAGCAGGTCGTCGGCGTAGCGATCGACGCCGTACTGCAGCACCGGGTTCCAGTAGGTCATCACGAGCACCGGGACGTCGGTCGCGGCGGTGATCGCGCGGATCGCGGTGAAGAGGTCCTTCATCCGGAAGCCGGCGGCGAGGGCGGCGGTCGTCGCCTCCTGGATGATCGCGCCGTCCATCACGGGGTCGCTGTAGGGCGGCCCGAGCTCGATGATGTCCACGCCGTTCTCGGCGAGGGCGATCGCCGCCTGGATGCTCGTCTCCAGGTCGGGGAAGCCGACGGGCAGGTAGCCGACGAAGGCGCTGCGGCCGGCGTCGTGCGCGCGCTGGATGGCCTGTTCGACGCGGCTCACAGCTGCGGCTCTCCCTTCGAGGCGGCTTCTTCGGCGGAGCTCTCCTCGGTCGCGTCGTGCGCGAGCGCCGCCTCGTCGTAGAGCTCGAAGTACCGGGCGGCCGTGTCCATGTCCTTGTCGCCCCGGCCGGAGAGGCAGATCGCCAGGACGGCGTCCGGTCCCAGCTCGCGGCCGATCCGCAGGGCTCCCGCGAGGGCGTGCGCGGACTCGATCGCCGGGATGATGCCCTCGGTGCGGCTCAGCAGCCGCAGGGCCTGCATCGCCTCGTCGTCGGTCGCCGGGATGTACTCCGCGCGGCCGATGTCGGCCAGCCACGAGTGCTCCGGGCCGACGCCGGGATAGTCGAGCCCGGCGGAGATCGAGTGCGACTCGACCGTCTGGCCGTCCTCGTCCTGCAGGACATAGGTCTTCGCGCCGTGCAGCACACCGGGACGACCGCGTTCGATCGACGCCGCGTGCCGCGGGGTGTCCACTCCGTCGCCGGCCGCCTCGACGCCGTACAGGCGCACGCCCTCGTCGTCGAGGAACGCGTCGAACATGCCGATCGCGTTCGAGCCGCCGCCCACGCACGCGAACACCGCGTCGGGCAGCCGGCCCACCTCGTCGAGCAGCTGGGCGCGCGCCTCCTCGCCGATGATCTTCTGGAAATCGCGGACCATCGCCGGGAACGGGTGCGGCCCCGCGGCGGTGCCGAAGATGTAGTTCGTGGTCTCGACCGAGGCGACCCAGTCGCGGTACGCGTCGTTGATCGCGTCCTTCAGCGTGCGCGAGCCCGAGGTCACCGGCACGACCTCGGCGCCCAGCAGGCGCATGCGGGCGACGTTCAGCGCCTGACGCTCGGTGTCGACCTCGCCCATGTAGATCGTGCAGTCCAGGCCGAACAGGGCCGCCGCGGTGGCCGTCGCGACACCGTGCTGTCCTGCACCCGTCTCGGCGATCACCCGGGTCTTGCCGAGGCGCTTGGTGAGCAGCGCCTGGCCCAGCACGTTGTTGATCTTGTGCGAGCCGGTGTGGTTGAGGTCCTCGCGCTTGAGGAACACCCGCGCGCCCCCGGCGTGCTCGGCGAACCGCGGCACCTCGGTCAGCGCCGAGGGGCGTCCGGCGTAGGAGGACAGCAGGTGGGCCAGCTCGGCACGGAACTCCGGATCGGCGATCGCCTCCTCGTACGCGACCGTCAGCTCGTCGATCGCGGCGATCAGCGACTCCGGCATGAACCGGCCGCCGAAGTCACCGAAGTACGGGCCGTGCTGGTCACGCAGACTCACTTCGCCTCCAGGAAGCTCTCGAGCGTGGCGACCGGATCTCCGGTCACCAGGGCCTCACCGATCAGCACGACGTCGGCACCGGCCGAACGGTAGTGCGCGACATCGGCGGGGGTGAGCACCGCGGACTCCGCGATCTTGATCGCCGTGTCCGGGATGCGGTCGACGAGCCGGCCGAAGAGGTCACGGTCGAGCTCGAGGGTCTTCAGGTCGCGCGCGTTCACGCCGATCAGCGCGGCGCCGAGGTCGATCGCCACGTCGAGCTCCTCCGCCGAGTGCGTCTCGACGAGCGGGGTCATGCCGAGCTCCAGGATGAACGCGTACAGGTCGCGCAGCGCCTCCGGCTCGAGCCCGGCGACGATCAGCAGGACGAGATCAGCACCCGCCGCCCGCGCCTCCAGCACCTGATACCGCGTGGCGATGAAGTCCTTGCGCAGCACCGGCAGCGACACCCGTGCGGTCACGGCCTCGAGATCCGCCAGACTGCCGCCGAAACGGCGCTCCTCGGTCAGGACGCTGATCGCCGAGGCGCCGCCCTGCTCGTACAGCGACGCCTGGTGGGCGGGGTCCGGGATCTCGGCGAGTGCGCCACGGGACGGGCTCGCCCGCTTGACCTCGGCGATGATCTTAACCCGCTCGGCGGGAGCGAGGAAGGCCAGGGCGTCCTTCGCCGCCGGGCGCGCGAGAGCCTCGCGCTCGACGACCTCGATCGGCCGGGAGAGGGAGCGACGCTCGGCGTCTGCGACAGCGCCGGCCGTCAGGTCGGCGAGGACCACTAGTGCGCCTTCGGGGAGTACTTGGGGCCCTTCACGCCGTAGCCCGCCTTCGCGAGCGCCCAACCCACGATGGCCCCGATCGGGATCAGCGCGGCGGAGATCCAGACCAGGGTCGGCTGCTCGAAGCAGAACGCGACGGTCGCGGCGGTGAAGCCGACGAGCATGATCACGACGGCGGTCCAGGCCGCAGGCGAGTGTCCGTGGCCAGGGTCGGCGATCGGGTTGGTCATGTTTCCTCCGGGGACGACGTGCGGATGTGTTCAGTCTATCGGGGTCAGCGCGTGGGATCCGTCCCGCGGGACAGGTCGTCCCACGAGTCGACCGCGTCGACCGGGCCCTCGTGCGTCGCGGGGTGCGCGGTCTCGGTGCGGTAACGGCGGCCGCCCGACTTCCACTGACGCCAGGTGACCAGTACCAGCACGGCCGCGAGCAGCAGGATCACCCAGCCGACGAGCGCGACCCACGGCCACGCGGACGCCACGATGTGCGCCGCCACCTCGTGCACGGCGGTGTCGCCCGCGAGCCCCGTGGTCTCGGTCACGGTCGCGGCGACGGCGTCGAAGGGCTCAGCGACCAGCAGCTGCACGGTCGACCAGCCGAGGAACACCGCCGCGACCGCGGCGAGCACCCCGAAGACCAGTCGCACCGCGCGACCGGCGATCGACAGGGCCGCGCCGAGCGCCAGCACCGCGAGGCTCAGCGGCGCGAGCAGCACCATCGCCGCGGCCCCCGGCACGAGGATCGCCTCTCCCGCATCGGCGCGCTCGACCGTGAACCAGGTCTGCGTGGAGGAGATGATGCCGAGGGCGCCGGCGAGCAGGAAGCCGGAGACCGCGAGCGAGCGCCCCCGCCGGGCGAGGCTCACGACGCCGCCGATCCGTCGACGGCACCCAGGTCGGTCGTGTCGAAGCACGTGCGGGTCCCCGTGTGGCACGCCGGGCCGGTCTGGTCGACCAGCAGCAGGATCGCGTCGCCGTCGCAGTCGAGTCGGGCCTCGCGCACCACCTGGATGTTCCCGGAGGTGTCGCCCTTGCGCCAGTACTCCTGCCGGGACCGCGACCAGTACGTCGCACGACCCGACGTGAGCGTGCGCCGCAGCGCCTCCGCATCGACCCATGCGAGCATCAGCACCTCGCGCGTGTCCCACTGCTGCACGATCGCGGGCGCCAGGCCCTCGGCCGTGAAAGCCACCTGGGCGATGCGCGCCTCGACATCCGGCTCGCTCTGCCCCTGCTGCGCCTCCGTCATCGGACCAGCACCCCCTCCGCGCGCAGCGCGTCCTTCACGTCGCCGACCGTGAGCGCTCCCGTGTGGAAGACGCTCGCCGCGAGCACGGCGTCGGCACCCGCCTTGATGGCCGGGGCGAAATCGGTCGCTCGTCCGGCGCCGCCGGAGGCGATCACGGGCACCGGCGCCGCCTCGCGCATGAGCCGGACGAGTTCCAGGTCGAACCCGTCGCGCGTACCGTCCGCGTCGATCGAGTTCACCAGCAGCTCACCCGCCCCGCGCTCCGCGGCCTCCCTGGCCCAGTCGAGAGCGTCCAGCGTGGTCTGCGTGCGACCGCCGTGCGTCGTGACGACGAAACCGGAATGCGTCGTGTCGGCGCGCTTCACGTCGAGCGAGAGCACGAGCACCTGAGCGCCGAAGCGGTCCGCGATCTCGCCGATCAGCTCGGGCCGGGCGATCGCGGCGGAGTTCACCCCCACCTTGTCGGCGCCGACGGACAGCAGCCGGGCCACGTCCTCCACGCTGCGCACTCCCCCGCCGACCGTCAGCGGCACGAACACCTGCTCGGCGGTGCGCTGCACGACGTCGTAGGTCGTGGCCCGCGCGTCGACGGTCGCGGTCACATCGAGGAAGGTGATCTCGTCCGCGCCCTGCGCCGCATAGTGCCGGGCGAGCTCGACCGGATCCCCCATGTCGCGCAGGTTCTCGAAGTTCACGCCCTTCACGACGCGGCCGTCGGCCACATCGAGGCACGGGATGACCCTGCTCGCGAGAGTCATCAGAGCCTCGCCGCGTGGATCGCCGTGACGAGGATCGCCCTGGCCCCCAATGCGTACAGGTCGTCCATCACCTGGTTGACCCGGCGACGCGGGATCATCACGCGCACGGCCACCCAGGCCGGGTCGCGCAGCGGGGAGATGGTGGCCGACTCCCGGCCGGGAGCGATCGCGACCGCCTGGTCGACCAGCTCGGTCGGCAGGTCGTAGTCGAGGAGCACGTACCGGCGGGCCACCATGACGCCTCGGAGACGGCGCAGCAGCGTGTCGACGCCGTCCGCGTCACCCGGGCGGCTGATCAGCACGGCCTCGGACTCCAGGATGACGGGGCCGAAGATCTCCAGCCCCGCCTGTCGCAGCGTGGTCCCCGTGGAGACCACGTCGGCGACGGCATCGGCGACGCCGAGGCGCACGGCCGACTCCACCGCACCGTCGAGCTGCACCAGCTCGGCGTTCACGCCGTGCTCCCGGAGGAACGAGCCCACCAGTCCGGGGTAGGCCGAGGCCACGCGCACGCCGTCGAGGTCGTCGATCGACGTGAAGCGTCCGGGAGGGCCGGCGAAGCGGAACGTCGACGCGCCGAAGCCGAGCTGCTCGATCTCGCGCGCCGACTGCTGCACGTCGAGCAGCAGGTCGCGTCCGGTGATGCCGACGTCGAGAGCGCCGGAGGCGACGTACGTGGCGATGTCACGCGGACGCAGGAAGAAGAATTCGACGTCGTTCTCGGTGTCGACGACGTGCAGGGTCTTGGGGTCGCGGCGGCCGGCGTAGCCCGCCTCCGCGAGCATCTCGGCGGCGGTCTCGGACAGCGAGCCCTTGTTGGGAACGGCGATGCGCAGCATGAACGGCTTTCAGTTCGAAGGAGTGGGGGCGGAGCGCATCACAGATGTCGATAGACGTCCTGCAGGGTGAGGCCCTTCGCGAGCATCATCACCTGCAGGTGGTACAGCAGCTGCGAGATCTCCTCCGCCGCCGCCTCGTCGGACTCGTACTCGGCCGCCATCCACACCTCGGCGGCCTCCTCCACGATCTTCTTGCCGATCGTGTGCACGCCGCCGTCGAGCTCCGCGACCGTGCCCGACCCTTCCGGTCGGGTCTCGGCCTTGACGCTGAGCTCGGCGAACAGCTCGTCGAAAGTCTTCACGATTCCAGGCTAGCGGCTCGCGCGAGGTACCTGAGCCGCGAGACCGCCGCCTCCACGTCGTCCTGCCCGTACACGGCCGAGCCCGCGACGAAGGTGTCCGCCCCCGCGGCCGCCGCCTGCGCGATCGTGTCGTCGGAGATCCCCCCGTCGACCTGGAGCCACACCTGCGACCCTCGACGTCGTGCCTCCTCCGACAGCGCGCGCAGCTTCGGCATCGTCTCCGGCATGAACCCCTGACCGCCGAACCCGGGCTCCACCGTCATCACCAGGATCTGGTCGAACTCGTCGAGGACCGGGAACAGTCCTTCGACCGGGGTGTCCGGCTTGACCGCGACACCGGCTCTGGCACCGATGTCGCGCAACCGCCGCGCGAGCGACACCGGGTCGACCGCGGCCTCCAGGTGGAAGGTGACGCTCGCCGCGCCCAGCTCCGCGTACCCGGGTGCCCAGCGCTCGGGGTCCGTGATCATGAGGTGCACGTCGAGAGGGACGGGACTGGTCTCCTGGATGCGCTGCACCATCTGCGGCCCGAACGTGAGGTTGGGCACGAAATGGTTGTCCATCACGTCGACGTGGGCGAAGTCGGCCGTCGCGATGCGGGCGAGCTCCGTCTGCATGTTGACGAAGTCGGCGGCGAGGATGCTCGGGTTGATGCGCGGTGCGCGAGGAAGCTCCACGGTCTCTGTCCTACCCTTCGGTGTCGTCGGTGCGCTGCAGGAGCGCGACGAACATGGCGTCGGTGCCGTGGCGGTGCGGCCACAGCTGGGCGCTGCCCGTGGCGGCACGACCGTCGTCGGCGAGGTCGATCGGCGAGCGGGAGACGTCGCGCACCACGCGCCGCGCATCCAGCTCCACCACGTCGGCGCGGTCCCGCAGCACCTCCCGCACGACCCCGGTGGTCTCGGCCAGGTGCGGCGAGCACGTGACGTAGGCCACGACGCCGCCCGGAGCGAGTGCGTCGAGAGCGGCGGACAGCAGGTCCACCTGCAGCGGCACGAGCTCGGCCACATCGGCGGGCGTCTTGCGCCAGCGCGCCTCCGGACGACGCCGCAGTGCTCCCAGCCCGGTGCACGGCGCGTCCACGAGGATGCGGTCGAACCCGCCGGGGTTCTCGCGCGCCAGCTCTCTGCCGTCGCGCTCGTGCACGGTCACGTCTCCGGGGACGGCCCGCAGGGCCTTCCGCACCAGTCGAGCGCGCGTCGGCACGACCTCGTTGGCCTCCAGCGCGACCTCGTGCTCGCGGGCGATCGCGGCCAGCAGCGCCGTCTTGCCGCCCGGCCCGGCGCACAGGTCGAGCCACCGCTCCCCCGCCCGGACCGGTGCCGCGGCGGCCAGCGCGAGGGCGACGAGCTGCGACCCTTCGTCCTGGACGCGCACCGTGCCGGCGGACTCCGCGACCGGACGACGAGGGTCGCCCCCGGGTGACGCGAACGCGGTCGGCGCGAACGGGCGACGGGGCTCAGCCGGCTGCGCGAGCCCGGGGAGGGCCACCAGCGTCACCTCGGGCGACGCGTTGTCGGCCTCGAGCAGGGCGTCGAGCTCGTCGACCCTGCCCTCGGCCGCCAGTGCGCGCCGCAGTGCCCGGATGACCCACACCGGATGCGCCGCGCGGAGGGCGAGACGCTCATCGTCGGAGCGCGCCTCGGCCTCGATGCGCTCCATCCACTGCCCGGGCGACTCGCGCGCCACGCGACGCAGCACCGCGTTCGCGAAACTGGCCGCGCCACGGCCAGCCCGCGTCGCCACGAGGTTCACCGACTCGTTCACGGCCGCGTGCGAGGCGACCCTGGTCGCCAGGAGCTGATGGACCGCGAGCCGCAGTGCGTCCAGCACGGCCGGATCGATCGAGGAGGTGCTGCGATCCGCGGCCGCCGCGATCACCGCGTCGTACGTGCCTCGGCGGCGCAGCGTCCCGTAGGTGAGCTCGGTGGCGAGGGCCGCGTCCTGCGCGTCCAGCCCGGCCTCCGCGATCGCCGGGGGAAGCACGAGGTTGGCGTACGCGTCGGAGTCGGACACCGCTCGCAGCACCTCGTAGGCGACGAGCCGCGCCGGCTGCACCGTCCGCCGGGGCCCGCGCTCGTCGGTGCGTGCTGCGGGTCGGGGACGGCGGACCCCCTGCTGCTGGTGTCGCTCCTGCCTGCTCACGATCCCGCCCGCCGCTCGCCGCCCTGCAGGCCCCGCCACCAGTCGGCGGCGTTCATCGCCCCCTTGCTTGCCGGCTGCACGCGGGTCACCGCGAGGGGCGCGGTCGCGGTGCCGATCAGCAGCGCCGTCCTGGTGCCCGAGAGCACGCCGGGAGGCAACTGCTCCTCCCCGGCCGCGGGCTCGGCGGCGAGGATCTTCAGGCGCTGCCCGTCCACCGTCGTGTGGGCGCCGGGCTCGGGCGTCACCCCGCGGAACCGTGCGAACACCGACGACACGGGCTGCGTGAAGTCGAGGAGTCCGTCCGCCAGGCTCAGCTTCGCCGCGAACGTCGGCTCGCCCTCCTGCGGCACCGCCCGCGCCTCTCCCGCCGCGATCGCCGCGACCACCTCCGCGGTCAGGTCGGCGCCGTCGCGCGCGAGCGCCTCCAGCGCCTCGCCGGCCGTCGCCGACGACGGCACCGCCACGGTGCGCCGTGCGAACACGTCGCCCGCGTCGAGCTCCGGCACGAGCTGGAAGACGCTGGCGCCCAGCACCTCGTCGCCCGCGATCAGCGCGCGCTGCACCGGCGCCGCGCCACGCCAGGCGGGCAGTAGGGAGAAGTGCAGGTTGATCCATCCGGCGTCCGGCGTCGACAGCAACGGCTCGCGCACGAGCCCGCCGTAGGCGACGATCACGCCCAGCTCGGGCTCGAGCGCGGCGATCTCCGCGGTCACCGCGTCATCCAGACGGGCCGCCCGGATGACCGGGAGGCCCCGTTCTGCGGCAGCCTGGGCGACGGGCGACGGCGTCAGCACGCGCTTGCGGCCGAGCGGCGCATCCGGTCTCGTCACCACCGCGGCGATGTCGTGCTCCGCAGCGAGGCGATGGAGTGTGGGCACGGCAGCGGAGGGCGTGCCGGCGAAGACGAGGCGCATGAAGGTTCTCCGGAAGGGGTCAGAGCTCTGGATCGAGGATATCGAGGCGCACCGTGAGCGCGCTCCGGGCCGCGCGCGCTCGGCCCCGCCGTCCGTTTACGGCCTCCGCCACCACGGCTGCGCGCAGGACGGTCGCCACCCGCACCCCGGCGCCGTAGTCGAAGCGGACCAGGGCGCGCACGCGCGGAGGGTCGTCGTCGCCCTCGACGGGGACGGGGCCGAGCACGGCGTCGGACGGCAGCGACAGCTCCCCGAGCGCGGCAAGAGCGCGGGCGACCGCGGCCGACGTGCCCTCCACGAGCGCGACGCGCGCGGTGGGCGGCATGTGCAGCGGGGCGCGGTTCTCCAGCTCCGAGCGCGCGTAGCCCGCCTGGTTCCACGTCGCGAGGGCCTTGGCGACCGCGCCGTCCACCCCCACCAGATGCACCGGAGCCCCGGGGGCGGCCAGCGCGGCAGCGTTCGACCACCAGCGCAGACACGCCTCGCCGATCCGCAAGTCGGGCGACTGCAGCATGCGCGGCCCGTCCAGCAGCACGACCGCGCGGTACCCGCCCTCCGCGAGGGGCTCGGCGCCGCGGGTCGCCACGACGAGCGCGGGGCGGGCGTCCACCCGCTCCACGGGGTGGCTGCCGTCCGCCACGATCACGCGCACGCCGGGAAACGCCCTGCCGAGCTCCTCCGCGGTGCGCTCACTGCCCGACGACGCCAGCCGCAGCCGCGGGGACGAGCACGCCGGACAGATCCACGCACTCGCGCCGCGCCCGCACCAGCCGCACACCGGAACGGCACCGCGATGCCGCGCGCCGAGCGGCCCGCCGCAGTGGGCGCAGCGCGCGGGGGTCCGGCAGTCCGCGCACACGAGCGACGGCGAGAACCCCGGGCGCGACACCTGCACCAGCACGGGCCCCTCCGCGGCCGCCGCCCTCGCCGCGAGGAACGCCGACGACGGCAGCCTCTGGGCGGCGGGACGCTCCAGCTCCTGCGGTGTGCTCAGCAGCACGCGCGGCAGCACCCGGCGCCCGGCCCGCACGTCGCGCAGCCAGCCGCGCGCCACGAGCCGCTCGACCTCCGTCGTGCGGGTGTGCCCGGCGAACAGCAGCGCGGAGCCCTCCGACTCCTGCCGCAGCAGCGCCGCATCACGCGCGTGCACATAGGGGGCGAGCGGCTCGCCGAGCAGCGGGTCCCCGTCGTCCCACACGACCACCAGGCCCGCCGTCACCGGGGCGTACACGGCCGAGCGGTTGCCCACCACGATGCACGGGGCGTCCTCGAGGGTCCGCAGGAACGCCCGGTAGCGGTCGGGGTTCGCCTGGCGCGAGTCGTGCCGCACCACGGTCTCCGGAGGGACCACGGCCTCGAGCGCCGCGAGCAGACGGTCGAGGTCGCGATGGTCGGGCACCACGAGGATCGTCGAGCGTCCCGCTGCGAGAGTGCGCGCCGCCGCGGCCGCGAGCAGTCGCGCCCAGCCCTGTGCGCCGTCGTCCAGCTGCGGGATGGCCTCGATCGCGGCGCGGCCTGCCTCGTCGAGCACGGCATCGAGACCGTCGTACGCCGCCAGCACACGCTCGGCCTCGGCCGACTGCTCGGCGTCGGGCGCCACGACCGGGGCGTCGGCGCGCCAGGCCTTCTCCACGCGCACCTGTCGCTTCGGGATCACGAGCCGCAGCACATCGGACGCCGAGCCCGCGGCACGGTCGGCGACCCGCCGCGCCAGGCGGTACAGGCGGTCGGGCAGCACCGGGACCGCCGACACCACGGTCTCCACCTCGGACAGGGGTCGTTCCGCGTCGCTCTCGACGTCGACCTCCACCACATAGCCGTCCACCACGCGGCCGGCGGTGCGCAGCGGCACCTTCACCCGCACGCCGGGCTCGACGGGCCCGAGCTCGGCGGGAAGGGCGTAGTCGAACAGCCGGTCGAGCTGCGGCAGCGGCGAGTCGAGGAGCACGCGCGCGATGCGACGGCTCTCGGGCGACATCAGGTCCTCGGCCCCCTCAGAGCCCGGCAGCGCGGCGCAGCTCGTCGGCGCGGTCGATGCGCTCCCACGTGAAGTCGGGGAGCTCCCGCCCGAAGTGGCCGTACGCCGCGGTCTGCGCGTAGATCGGGCGCAGCAGGTCGAGCTGCTCGATGATCGCCTGCGGGCGCAGATCGAACACCTCCTCGATCGCGCGCGTGATGACCTCGTCCGACACCCGGCCGGTGCCGAACGTCTCGACGTAGAGCCCCACGGGGCGCGCGACACCGATCGCATAGGCGACCTGCACCTCGAGGCGGTCGGCCAGTCCCGCCGCCACGGCGTTCTTGGCCACCCAGCGTGTGGCGTAGGCGCCGGAACGGTCGACCTTGGACGGGTCCTTGCCGCTGAACGCGCCGCCACCGTGACGCGCGGCACCGCCGTACGTGTCGATGATGATCTTGCGTCCGGTGAGGCCCGCGTCGCCCTTCGGCCCGCCCGTCACGAACGGACCGGCGGGGTTGATGTAGTAGGTCACGTCGTCGAGCGCGAGGCCCGTGGTCGCCAGGACGGGGTCGATCACGTGCTCGCGCACCTGCGCCTTGAGCTCGTCCTGCGAGATGTCGGGGTGATGCTGCGTGGAGAGCACGACCGCGTCGATCGTCTTCGGGGTGAAGCCGTCGTACCCGAGCGTGACCTGGGTCTTGCCGTCGGGGCGGAGATACGGCAGCAGGCCGCTGCGGCGCACCTCGGTCAGGCGTTCGGCGATGCGGTGCGCCGTCCACGCGGCCATCGGCATGAGCTGTGGCGTCTCGTTCGTCGCGAAGCCGAACATGATGCCCTGATCGCCGGCTCCGAGGCCGTCGAGCGGATCGACCGACGTGCCGTCACGGTGCTCCTGGGCGTTGTCGACGCCGTGGGCGATGTCGGTGGACTGCTCCCCGACGGAGACGCTCACGCCGCAGGAGTCCCCGTCGAATCCGGTGTCGGACGACGTGTAGCCGATGCCGTTGACCACCTGGCGCACGATCGTCGGGATGTCGACGTAGGCGTCGGTGCGGATCTCTCCGGCGACGTGCACCAGCCCGGTCGTGACGAGCGTCTCGACGGCGACACGGGACCCCGGGTCCTTCGCGAGCAGGCCGTCGAGGATGCTGTCCGAGATCTGGTCGCAGATCTTGTCCGGGTGCCCTTCGGTGACGGACTCGGACGTGAACAGACGCAGCGCGCTCATCGATGCTCCAGAACGGGGACGGACGGGGGGAGGGTGTGGCACCCATTCTGGACCGCGCCACCGACGAAGCGGCGGCGCGGTCGTCGAGTCACTCCGCGTGACGCAGGCGGAGCTTGTCCTCGTTGATCTCGTGCAGCGCGATGGTCAGCGGCTTGTCCTCGACGGACGAGTCCACGAGCGGACCGACGTTGTCGAACAGGTTGCCCTCGTGGAGGTCGGAGTAGTAGTCGTTGATCTGGCGTGCGCGCTTGGCCGCGTAGATCACGAGCTCGTACTTGGAGTCGACGCGCTCCAGCAGGTTGTCGATGGGGGGATCGATGATGCCGTTGTTGCGTCCGGCCATGGGGGGACCTCCTGATCAGGCGACGGGGTTCGTCGCGAAGACGGTGCTGCGGGCGCGCGAGGAAAGCGTCAGCGCGCAGAGCTTGTAGACAAGTCTACGACCTCGCGAGCGGCGGTGGCGACGTCCTCGTTCACGACGAGGTGGTCGAACTCGTTCTGCGCGGCCAGCTCGACCTTCGCGGTGCGCAGTCGCCGCGCCCGCTCCTCCGCGTCCTCCGTGCCGCGGCCGACCAGCCGGTGCACCAGCTCGTCCCAGCTCGGAGGAAGCAGGAAGATGAGCGTCGCCGAGGGCTCCGCGGCGCGCACCTGCCGTGCGCCCTGCAGGTCGATCTCGAGCAGCACCGTCTTGCCCTCGGCCAGCGCCGCATCGATCGGAGCGCGCGGGGTGCCGTAGCGCGAGCGGTTGTGCACCACGGCGTACTCCAGCAGCTCGCCGTCGGCGATCAGGCGGTCGAACTCGGCGTCGTCGACGAAGTAGTAGTGCACGCCGTCGATCTCGCCGGGACGCGGCGCCCTGGTCGTCGCCGACACCGACAGGTGGATCTCGGGGTTGTTCTCCCGGATGTGCGCCGCGACGGTGCCCTTGCCCACCGCGGTCGGCCCGGCCAGCACCAGCAGGCGACTGCGGGCCTCGCGCGGCGTGGCCGGCGGGAACCGGCCGTCGAGCCACTCCTCCAGGACACGTCGTTGACGCGCTCCGAGGCCGCCGAGCCGCTTCACCGGGGAGATACGCAGCTCCTCCAGCACGCGGTCGCGCTTGCCGGCACCGATGGCCGGGAGCGCCAGGAGGAAGTCGGTGATGCGCAGCGAGCCCTCGACGGAGTCCGGGTCGGCGGTCGCGCGTCGCAGCACGGCCTGCGGCGTCACGACACGCATCGTCAGGTCGCGCTTGAGCGAGGCGCGGGCCCGGCGGCGCTCGACCGCACGGCGGGCGGCGGCGGCCCTGTCGACCTCGGGAACGGTGCGGTTGGTGTCAGGCACGGGTCACCTCGCGGTACTGGGCGGCACGTCGGGCGATGGTCTCGGCCAGGTCGTCGGGACCCGCGGAGAGGATGCTGCGGCTCTCGCTCGCGAGCACGGTGGGCGACAGCGAGCCGAAGCGCCGCCCGAGGTCCGCCGGCTCAGCCCCCTGCGCACCGAAGCCGGGCGCGAGGATCGGCGCCGCCGGGCTGATCGCGTCGATCCCGGTCGCGGCCAGGTCGAGCGTGGCACCGATCACGAAGCCGAAGCTGCCCCACTCCCCCGCCGGGGTGCTCGTCGCGTTGCGCGCCGAGACCTCGGCGACGACCGCCGCCGACACGGTCTCGCCCGACGCGGTCCGCGCGCGCTGGAGGTCGGCGGCCTCCGGGTTGCTCGTCGCCGCGAGGACGAACAGGCCCTTGCCGTGCTCGTCCGCCAGCGCGAACGCGCCGCCGAGAGCGCCCACGCCGAGGTAGGGACTCACGGTGAGCGCGTCGGCCTCCAGCGGCGTCCCCGGAGCGAGCCACGCCTGCGCGTAGTCGTCCATCGTCGACCCGATGTCTCCGCGCTTGGCGTCGGCGATCACCAGCAGCCCCGCCGTCCGCGCCGCGGAGACCACGTCCTCCAGTGCGGCGATCCCGGCGGATCCGTAGCGCTCGAAGAACGACACCTGCGGCTTCACGACGCCGACGTGATCCTGCGCGGCAGCGACGGTACGCAGCCCGAACTCCCGCACCCCGGCGGCGTCGGCGGAGAGCCCCCACGCCGCGAGCAGGGCGGCGTGGGGGTCGATGCCGACGCAGAGCGGTCCGTGCGCGTCCAGCGCCGCGCGGACCCGCTCTCCGAAGCGTGCGGTCATACCGCGGCCGCCCGGTCGAGCGCGTACTCCTGCAGGCTCTTCACCTGGAAGCCCTCGTCGGCCGCGTCCATGCCGCTCACCGCGGCACCCAGCACCGCGATGGTGGTGAACAGCGCCTTGTCGGCGGCGACGGCGGCCGCGCGGATCTCGTAGCCGTCCGCGCGCGCCGCCCCACCGGACGGCGTGTTCACGACGATGTCGATCTCCCCGTCGTTGATCAGGTCGACGATGTTGCGCGCTCCGGACTCCTGCGTCTCGCTGTACTTCTCGACCACGGTCACCGCGATGCCATTGCGCGACAGGATCTCCGCCGTGCCCTCGGTCGCCACGATCGTGAAGCCGAGCTGCTGCAGCCGGTGGGCCGGGAGGATCACCGCACGCTTGTCGGAGTCGGCGACCGAGATGAAGACGGTGCCGGAGGTCGGCATCCCGCCGTACGCCGCGGCCTGGCTCTTCGCGAACGCGGTCGGGAAGTCGCGATCGATGCCCATGACCTCACCGGTCGAGCGCATCTCCGGGCCCAGGACCGAGTCGACCGTCTTGCCGTCGGCCGTGCGGAACCGCTTGAACGGCAGCACGGCCTCCTTGACCGAGACCGGGGCGTCCAGCGGCACCCGGGAGCCGTCCTGCTCCGGCAGCATGCCCTCGGCCCGCAGCTCGGCGATGGTGGAGCCGGCCATGATGCGGCTCGCGGCCTTCGCCATCGGGATGCCGAGCGCCTTCGACACGAACGGAACGGTGCGGCTCGCGCGCGGGTTGGCCTCGATCACGTAGAGCACGCCGGCGCTGATCGCGAACTGCACGTTCAGCAGGCCCCGGACGCCGACGCCCTCGGCGATCTTGAGCGTGGCCTCGCGCACCCGGTCGACGTCGCTGCGGCCGAGCGAGACCGGCGGCAGCGTGCAGCTGGAGTCACCGGAGTGGATGCCGGCCTCCTCCAGGTGCTCCATGACCCCGCCGATGAACAGGTCGGTGCCGTCGTAGAGCGCATCCACGTCGAGCTCGATCGCGTCGTCAAGGAAGCGGTCGACCAGGAGGGGCTTGCCCTCCTCGATCACGACCTCCCCGGCCGTGCGGACGAAGTAGTCGCGCAGCGCGTCGGTGCCGTAGACGATCTCCATGCCGCGTCCGCCGAGCACGAAGCTGGGGCGCACGAGCACCGGGTAGCCGATCTCCTCCGCGATGCGCACGGCGCCCTCGACATCGATCGCCGTGCCGTTGCGCGGCGCGAGCAGCCCGGCGTCGTCGAGCAGGCGCGAGAAGAGCTCGCGCTCCTCCGCCAGGTCGATCGCCTCGGGGCTGGTGCCGAGCACGGTGTATCCCGCGGCCTCGATGCCCTTCGCGAGCCCGAGCGGCGTCTGGCCGCCGAGCTGGCAGACCACGCCGAGGATGGTGCCGCTCGCGGCCTCGGCGTCGAGCACCTCCAGGACGTCCTCCAGGGTCAGCGGCTCGAAGTAAAGCCGGTCGGACGTGTCGTAGTCGGTGGACACGGTCTCGGGGTTACAGTTCACCATGACGGTCTCGAACCCGGCGTCCGACAGCGCGAACGAGGCGTGCACGCACGAGTAGTCGAACTCGACGCCCTGCCCGATGCGGTTCGGGCCCGAGCCGATGATCACGACCTTGGTGCGGTCGGAGGGCTCCACCTCGGTCTCCGCGTCGTAGCTGGAGTAGTGGTACGGCGTGAGCGCGGGGAACTCCCCGGCGCACGTGTCGACCGTCTTGTACACCGGCCGGATGCCGAGGCCGTGGCGCACGCCGCGGATCTCCACCTCGGTCTCGCCGCGCAGCTGGGCGAGCTGCGCGTCGGAGAAGCCGTGCTCCTTCGCGTAGCGCAGGGTCGCCGCGTCGAGCTCGGGGGCCGTGCGCACCACCTCGGCGACCTCGTTGATGAGCACGATCTGGTCGAGGAACCACGGGTCCATCGCCGTCGCCTCGAACGCCTGCTCGATGGTCGCGCCCTTGCGCAGCGCCTGCTGCAGCGTCACGATGCGGCCGTCGGTCGGGGTCTTGGCGACCTCCAGCAGCTCTTCGACGCTGCGCGGCTCGTCGCCCCAGTGGAAGCTGGAGCCGCGCTTCTCGAGCGAACGCAGCGCCTTCTGCAGCGCGGTCGCGTAGTTGCGGCCGATCGCCATCGCCTCGCCCACCGACTTCATGGTGGTGGTGAGGGTGGCGTCGGCGGCCGGGAACTTCTCGAACGCGAAGCGCGGCACCTTGACGACGACGTAGTCGAGCGTGGGCTCGAAGCTGGCCGGGGTGACGCCGGTGATGTCGTTCGGGATCTCGTCGAGGCGGTAGCCGAGGGCCAGCTTGGCGGCCAGCTTGGCGATCGGGAAGCCGGTGGCCTTCGACGCCAGGGCGCTGGACCGCGACACGCGCGGGTTCATCTCGATGACGATGATGCGCCCGTTCTCCGGGTTCACCGCGAACTGGATGTTGCACCCGCCGGTGTCGACGCCGACCGCGCGGATGATGTCGATGCCGATGTCGCGCAGCTTCTGGTACTCGCGGTCGGTGAGGGTCAGCGCCGGGGCGACCGTGATCGAGTCGCCCGTGTGCACGCCGACCGGGTCGACGTTCTCGATCGAGCACACGACCACCGTGTTGTCGGCGGTGTCGCGCATGAGCTCGAGCTCGTACTCCTTCCACCCGAGGATCGACTCCTCCAGGAGCACCTCGGTGGTGGGCGAGTCGCGCAGACCCGCACCGCCGATGCGCCGCAGGTCCTCTTCATCGTACGCGAAGCCGGAACCCAGGCCGCCCATCGTGAACGACGGCCGCACGACGAGCGGATAGCCGAGCTCTTCGGCGCCGGCGAGCAGGTCGTCCATGGTGTGCGCGATCACGCTGCGGGCGACGTCGGCGCCGGCCTCCAGCACGAGCTCCTTGAAGATCTGGCGGTCCTCGCCCTTGCGGATGGCGTCGACCTTGGCGCCGATCAGCTCGACGCCGTACTTCTCGAGGATCCCCTGCTCGTGCAGCGCCATGGCCGCGTTGAGGGCGGTCTGGCCGCCGAGGGTCGGCAGGATCGCGTCGGGCTTCTCCTTGGCGATGATCGTCTCGATCACGGCCGGGGTGATGGGCTCGATGTAGGTCGCGTCGGCGAAGTCGGGGTCGGTCATGATGGTGGCCGGGTTGGAGTTGACCAGGATGACCCTGACCCCCTCTTCGCGCAGCACGCGGCACGCCTGGGTGCCGGAGTAGTCGAACTCGCAGGCCTGGCCGATGACGATCGGGCCGGAGCCGATGACGAGGACGGAGGAGATGTCGTCGCGCTTGGGCATTACTGGGCGTCCTTCTTGTTCGCGATGACCATGTCGCGGAAGCGGTCGAAGAGGTAGTTGGCGTCGTGCGGACCGGCCGCGGCCTCGGGGTGGTACTGCACCGAGAACGCGGGGATGTCGAGGGCGCGCAGACCCTCCACGACGTTGTCGTTGAGGCCGACGTGGCTGACCTCGACCTTGCCGTAGCCGTGCGGGCTGTCGAAGGAGCCCTCCAGGGGCGCCTCGACCGCGAAGCCGTGGTTGTGGGCCGTGATCTCGACCTTGCCCGTCTGCTTGTCGAGCACGGGCTGGTTGATGCCGCGGTGGCCGAACGGCAGCTTGTAGGTGCCGAGTCCGAGGGCACGGCCGAGCAGCTGGTTGCCGAAGCAGATCCCGAAGAAGGGCAGTCCGTCGTCCAGCACGGCACGCAGCAGCTCCACGTGGTCGCCCGAGGCGGCCGGGTCGCCCGGGCCGTTGGAGTAGAACACCGCCACCGGCTCGATCGCCCGGATGTCGTCGATGCTCACGTCCTGCGGGAGCACGTGAACGTCGAACCCGCGGGCGGCGAGGTTGTCGATCGTCGCCTGCTTCACGCCGAGGTCGAGCACGGCGAGGTTGCCGATGCGCTCCCCCACCGCCGGGGTCACGGTCGCGCTCTCGACCGAGACCTGCGCCGACAGGTTGAGTCCGGTCATCTCGGGGGCCTCCCGCACGATGCGCAGCTGCTCTTCCGCGTCGAGAGCGGCGTCGTCGCCCGAGAAGATGCCGCCGCGCATGGATCCGGCGGACCGGATGTGGCGCGTGACCGCGCGGGTGTCGATACCGCTGATGCCGACGATGCCGTCCTCCACCAGGACGTCGTCGAGGGAGGCGTTGGCCCGCCAGTTCGAGACCACGCGCGAGGGGTCGCGGACGATGTAGCCGGCGACCCAGATGCGGCGCGACTCGGTGTCCTCGTCGTTCATGCCGGTGTTGCCGATGTGCGGCGCCGTCTGCAGCACGATCTGACCCGCGTACGAGGGGTCGGTGATGGTCTCTTGATATCCCGACATGCCGGTGGCGAACACGACCTCGCCGAGGGTGCGGCCGCGGGCGCCGTACGCGCGACCGGCGTGACGGGTGCCGTCCTCGAGGACGAGCACGGCGGGATCGGGCAGGCGGGACGGGGAGTCCGCCGGGGACGATGTCTGGTTGGTCATGACGTTGCTCCTGTGTCGGGGGCAGCGGGGACGAGCCGCTGCAGGTCGGAGATGAGGTTCTGGGGATCGCCGCCGGTGAGCCGGAGGTAGCTGTCCACGATCGTCGTGTCGGCGACGCGCCACGCGATGCGGACGAGGCCGCCCGGTTCGACCACGCGGTCGATCGTGACGGTGGCCCGGTCGACCGCGACGAGCTGGTCGCGCGCGAGGAAGACCGTGGGGGCGCCGTCGAGGGCCAGCGCGACACCGCGGTCGGTCACCGCCAGCTCCCCACGCGCCCGGAAGGCGAGCGGCGTGATGGCCACGCGTTCGAGGGGCTGCTCGTGCGTCGTCGTCGACACGTACAGCACCTCGTCGCGGCGCATCACCTCCGCGTGCTCCGGCACACCGAGGGGCGCGGTGAACGCGGCATCGCGCCGCACTCGTCGTCGCCAGGCGAACAGCATCGCGAGCAGCACCAGCAGCGCGAGGGCGATCAGGATCGCGACCGCGAGGTCCCGTGCGCTCATGCGCCGAGCTCCTCGACGACAGCTCCGCCGTCGACGGTCAGCACGCCGCCGTGCAGGGTGTACTGCACGCGGCCCGGCAGTTCGCGGCCGAGGTACGGCGAGTTCGTGCTGCGTCCGCGCAGGTCCGCCTCGGTGAACACGCCGTCGACCGCCGCGTCGTACAGCGCGAGCTGCGCCGGCTGCCCGACCTCGAGCGGGGTGCCGTGCCCGGCCAGACCGCCGATGCGCGCGGGTGCCGCGCTCATCACGCGGGCCACGTCCGACCAGTCGAGCAGGCCCGTCTGCACCATGGCCTGGTGCACGACGCGCAGTGCGCTCTCGAGCCCCACCATGCCGTTCGCGGCCGCCGGCCATTCGCACGCCTTGTGCTCGCTCGGGTGCGGGGCGTGATCGGTCGCGACGATGTCGATCGTGCCGTCGGCGAGGCCCTCCCGCACCGCGAGGACATCCTCCTCGCGGCGCAGCGGCGGGTTGACCTTGAACCGCGCGTCATAACCGCGGACGAGTTCGTCGGTGAGCAGCAGGTGGTGCGGAGTGACCTCCGCCGTCACGTTCACGCCGCGCTTCTTGGCCCAGCGGATGATGTCGACCGAGCCGGCCGTCGACAGGTGGCACACATGCAGGCGCGAGCCGACGTGCTCGGCGAGAAGCACGTCACGCGCGATGATCGACTCCTCGGCGACCGCGGGCCAGCCCGTGAGGCCGAGCTCCGCCGAGACGGTGCCCTCGTTCATCTGGGCGCCCTCGGTCAGGCGGGGGTCCTGGGCATGCTGGGCGATCACACCGCCGAACGACTTCACGTACTCCAATGCGCGGCGCATGATCAGCGGGTCCCACACGCAGAAGCCGTCATCGCTGAACACCCGCACCTGCGCACGCGAGGTCGCCATGGCGCCGAGCTCGGCGAGGCGCTCGCCCTTCTGGCCCACCGTGACCGCGCCGATCGGCTGCACCGTGGCGTAACCCGCAGCCTCGCCGAGGGCCAGCTCCTGCTCGACGACGCCGGCCGTGTCGGCCACGGGCGACGTGTTCGGCATCGCGAACACGGCCGTGAAGCCACCGGCCGCCGCCGCGCGGGTGCCGCTGAGGATCGTCTCCGACGCCTCGTACCCGGGCTCGCGCAGATGCGTGTGCAGGTCGACCAGACCCGGCAGGGCGATGAGGCCGGCGGCATCGATCACTCGCGCGCCGGCACGGCTGAGCCCGGAGCCGATCTCGGCGATCCGGCCGTCCTCGATGATCAGGTCGGCGCTCTCCGCGCCGAGCAGCCGTGCACCGGTGATGACGAGGGTCTCGCTCACAGGTCTCCCCCTCGTTCGTCGTCTCGTTCGCCCGCCAGCAGCAGGTACAGCACAGCCATCCGCACGGAGACCCCGTTCGAGACCTGTTCCAGCACCGTCGAGCGGGGCGAATCGGCTGCTTCGGAGGAGATCTCCAGCCCCCGGTTCATGGGTCCGGGGTGCATCACAATGCTACCGGCCGGAAGAGCGGCCACACGCCGTGCGTCCAGACCCCACCGGCGCGAATACTCCCGCTCGGTCGGGAAATACGCGGCGTTCATGCGCTCCAGCTGGATCCGCAGCATCATGACCGCGTCCGGCCCGGCCGCCAGCGCCTCGTCGAGGTCGTAGACGACCCGGACCGGCCAGAGCGACACGTTCTGCGGCACCAGCGTCGGCGGCGAGACTAGCGTGACCTCGGCGCCCAGGGTCGTCAGCAGCCACACGTTCGAGCGCGCGACCCGCGAGTGCAGCACGTCGCCGACGATCGTGACGCGGAGACCGGTCAGGTCGCGTCCACGGCTGTCCGCGCCATAGCGGCGCTTGCGGATCGTGAACGCGTCGAGCAGTGCCTGCGTCGGGTGCTCGTGCGTGCCATCACCCGCGTTGACGACGCCCGCAGAGATCCACCCGCTCGTCGCGAGGGTCTGCGGGGCGCCCGAGCCGGGGTGACGGACGACGACCGCATCGGCGCCGATCGCCTCCAGGGTCTGCGCCGTGTCCTTGAGGCTCTCGCCCTTGGAGACGCTGGAGCCCTTCGCGGCGAAGTTGATCACGTCAGCGGAGAGCCGCTTGGCCGCGGCCTCGAACGAGATCCGGGTGCGGGTCGAGTCCTCGAAGAAGAGGTTGACGACCGTCTTGCCACGCAGCGTCGGAAGCTTCTTGACCTCGCGCGACTGCGTGTCCGACATGTCCTCCGCGACATCAAGGATGCGCAGCGCCGTGGCGCGGTCGAGGGTGCGGGTGTCCAGGAGGTGCCTCATTCGCCGATGGTCACCTCCTCGGCACCGTCCGTCTCGAACAGACGGACGTTCACGCGCTCGGTGCGGGCGGACGGGATGTTCTTGCCGACGAAGTCGGGTCGGATCGGGAGCTCGCGGTGACCGCGGTCGACGAGGATCGCCAGGCGCACGGCGCTCGGGCGGCCGATCGACTGGATGGCGTCCAGCGCGGCACGGATGCTGCGACCGGAGAAGAGGACGTCGTCGACCAGCACCACGGTCTTCCCATCGATGCCGCCGGCCGGGATCTCGGTCGGCTGCGGGGACCGCGTCGGGTGCTTGGCCAGATCGTCACGGAAGAGCGTGACGTCGAGCGAGCCGACGGGGACGGAGACCTGCGCGATCTCACTGATCAGGGTGCCGAGGCGATGCCCCAGGGTGACGCCGCGGGTCGGGATCCCGAGGAGGACGAGGCCGTCGGCGCCTCGATTCGACTCGAGGATCTCGTGCGCGATCCGGGTCAGCGCTCGTGAGATGTCGGCTTGGTGCAGCACAGTGCGCACGCTCATCAGCCGCTCCCTTCTCCGCCTCACAGGACGGTGTTAAAGGTTGCTTGCGATGTCAGTCTATCGGAGCGAGAGACCGCGTCCGCTCAGCTCGCCTCCTGGAGCACGGCGTCGGTGACGTCGTCGATCTTGCGAGCGCGGATCGGGTGGCCGCTCGTGGAGAGGCACCGCCCGGTCTTCAGATCCCATTTCCAGTCGTGCATGCTGCACGTCAGGACGCCGTCCTCGTCGACCGAGCCGGTGCGGGTCAGGTCGGCGCGCAGGTGCGGACACCGGCGCTGCACCACCCAGTCGCCCACCTCGGCGTCTTCGGTCTGGTCGGTCTGCTCCTGGTACCAGTTCTCGACGTACTCGATGCGGTCCACCGACAGGCACTTGAGGAACGTGGTGAGGAACTCGTTGAACTTGCCGCTGCGGCCCACGGAGAACTGCATCGACAGGAAGATCGAGTTCGACCAGTCGATCTCGTGATCACGGATGTTGGTCGAGACGAGGTCGGCGGGGATCGTGTACCAGTAGACGCACTCCTCCCCCGCGTACTCGCGGACCTTGGCACGCGGGAAGTCCACCACCATGTCGAGCTCGCCGATGCGGAACCGCACGTGGCCGCCCACGCCGAGTCGGATCGTGCGCGACTTCTTCAGCAGCGGCTCCCACCAGTTCTTGAGGGCCTCGAGCATCTCGGCGGGCGGGATGATCTCCGCGCGGGAAGCTTCCTCGTCGCGGATCTCCTGCTGTCGCGACGCCCGCTGCTCCTCCAGGTAGTCCCACTTGTCGTCGAACATGCGGCTGATCTCGGCCTCGGTGTACAGGGTCTGCGCGGTCGTGACCTCACCGCCGTCGATCGTGACGACCGTGCCGGGGATGAACAGCTGGCCGTCGTACTGCGGCGACAGCTCCTTCATATGCGCCAGGAACTGCTTCTGATCCGTGAAGATCGACTCGCCGTTGCGGCCCGTGCCGTTGAAGTCGAACAGGTCGTCGCGCAGGAACATCGGCGGACCGGCCATCGGGAACACGTGCGGGGCGTCGACCTTGTCGATGTAGTACATCGCCCGCTTGTTCTGGGCCTCGCGCTTGAGCCGGGCGAAGTTCTGCTTCGCGTCGAGCGGCAGGTCGTACACCATCGGCCACCAGATCGCGCCGGAGACCTGCGTGAAATAGGCATCCGGCTTGCCGAAGTGCAGCAGCTTCTCGAGGTCGAGAGGGTGCGAGTCGTTCTGGTTGAGCATCGAGCCCGTGCCGTCGTCGACGCTCAGCGAGGAGTCGCCGATCGGGCCGTCGCTCGGCGCCCGCAACGGCGTGATCATCAGCTTGAGATCACCGCGCTGGATGATCTCGCCCGCAGGCGCGTAGGTGATGTTCGTGTACCCGAGCGCCCGGATGTCCTGCTCCAGGTCGTCGATCGGATACTCCGGCAGCAGCACCTCGATGTCCTTGCGGATGTACCGCTCCAGGAGGGCGGGGTCGAAGTGGTCGCGGTGCCGGTGCGAGATGTACAGGAAGTCCGCCTCGCGGCCGAATCGCTCCCAGTCGAGCGCGCGGTTGTCGGGGAACGGGAACCAGGAGCCGAAGAACGAGGGCCCGAGGACCGGGTCGCAGATGATGTTCCCGCCGACCGTCTCGATGAACATCCCGGCGTGGCCGAGTCCCGTGATCCGCATTGCATTCCTCTCGAAGATGAACCGTTCGATTGTACCGAGGTGTCCCTGGGCGACCGGTCGGACGAGCCGGGGATAACCCTCAGGCCTCGAAGAGCCCGCGGATGTCGTCGGCCGAGAGCGACTGCGCGAACAGGGCGTCGTCGTCGAGCACGGCGGTGAAGAGCCGGGCCTTGCGCCGCTGCAGGGCGAGCACCTTCTCCTCGATCGTGCCGGTCGCGATCATCCGGTAGACGAACACCTGGCTCGGCTGGCCGATGCGATGCGTGCGGTCGACGGCCTGCGCCTCGGCGGCCGGGTTCCACCACGGGTCGAGGAGGAACACGTAGTCGGCCTCGGTGAGCGTCAGACCGAACCCGCCCGCCTTCAGGCTGATCAGGAAGACCGGCTGCTCGCCCGTCCGGAAACCCTCGACCACGGCATCCCGTCGCCGCGTCGCACCGTCGAGGTGGGCGTAGGGGATCCCGGCAGCCGCGAGTCGCTCCGCCGCGAGGTCGAGGAAGGACGTGAACTGGCTGAACACCAGGGCGCGGTGGCCCTCCGCCTGGAGCTCGACCACGCGCTCCAGCAGCACGTCGAGCTTGCGCGAGCCGATCCGGGCGTCGGCGGGGTCGACCAGTCCTGGTGCGAGGCTGAGCATCCGCAGCAGCGTGAGCGAACGGAACACGATGAAACGGTTGCGGTCGAGGTCCTCGAGGAGCCCCAGCACCTTCTGGCGCTCCCGCTGCAGCACCGTCTCGTACAGCGACCGGTGCGCCGCGCTGAGCTCCACCTCGAGCACCTGCTCCTGCTTCGGAGGGAGGTCGGCCGCCACCAGCTCCTTCGTGCGCCGCAGCAGCAGCGGCCGGATCCGCCGGCGGAGGCGGGCCAGGCGACGCGCGCGGTACTCGCCGCCCTCCGCGTTCTCCGGGACCTTGCCCTGCTCGATCGGCTGGATGTACTGCTCCCGGAACTTCCGCGCCGACGCGAAGAGCCCGGGAGCGGTGAGCTTCAGCAGCGCCCACAGCTCGCTGAGACTGTTCTCGAGCGGGGTGCCCGTCACCGCGAACGTCACATCGGCGGGAAAGCTCGCGACGGCGCGGTGCAGCTTGGTGGCCGGGTTCTTCACGAACTGCGCCTCGTCGAGGATCAGGCCGGCCCAGGTCACCCCGGCGAAGGCCTCCGCGTCGATCCGCGCGACCGCGTACGTGGTGACCACCAGGTCCGCGCCCGCGGCGACCGTCGACAGCGACGGCCCGGACGAGGTGGACCTGGCGGCGACGCGGAGCCCCGGGGTGAACTTCGCGGCCTCGCTCAGCCACGTCGGCAGCACCGAGGTCGGGACGACCACGAGGAAGGGGCGCGTCTCTCCCGCCTCGCGGGTGTGAGCGACGAGCGCGAGCAGCTGCAGCGTCTTGCCGAGGCCCATGTCGTCGGCGAGGATGCCGCCCAGCCGGTGCCCCCACAGGAACGCCAGCCAGTCGAGCCCCTGCTGCTGATACGGCCGCAACTGCGCCCGGACGCCGGACGGCACCGGGACCGGGGGCACCCCCGCCGCGCCGCGCAGGCCGTCGGCCGTCGCGCGCCAGCTCACGGCGGGCACGGCCTCGTCCGCGAGGTCCTCGAACTCCTCCCACAGGTCGATCTGGTGGCGGCTGAGGCGCGGCCCCGTCTCCCATTCGTCGAGGTCGCCCGCCTCGTCGATCAGCTCACGGAGTCGATCGAGCGCCGGATGGTTCAGCGAGAAGTAGGTGCCGTCGACGAGCAGGAGCTTCCTGCGACCCCTGCTCATCGCGGTGAACAGCGGCTCGAACGGGATCGTGCGCCCGTCGATGCGCACCAGCACGCCCAGGTCGAACCAGTCCGGATCGGTGGACTCGACCGTGCTCACGGTGATCTCGGGCTCGCCCGACAGTTCGCGATACGTCTTCCGGCGACCGTCGACGACCACGGTCACGCCCTGCGCCTCCAGCGCCGGCACGGCCCTGGTGACGAACTCCGCCGCCTCGACGTCGTGGAAGGCCCCCTCCGCGGCGAACGGCTCCCCGATCAGCTCGGCCCACCGCGCGGCGAGGTCGTGCCCCGCCGCACTCTCCGCCCGCAGATCCCGCACCGCCTGCGGTCCGGGGGCGAACGGCACGCGCCCGAAGCCGCGGTAGTCCCACTCGAACGCGTAGGCCACCGTGTCCCCGCGGCGGAACGAGAGGCGCAGCACGGGCTGCGGCGCGGGCAGCTCCGGAAGCCGCACCCGTCCGAGCCCACGGGTCGGTACCCGCCGTGCCAGCACCGGGTAGGCGTCGCGGAGGAACACCTCCTCGTCGGCCGCCGCCACGGTGAGGCCGCCCGGCGCGAGGAGGAGGGGTCGCAGCGGTTCGGCCACCGGAGACTCCGCGAGCGTCACGTGCAGCCGCGCCCCCGACTGGTCGACCGCGTAGAGCCCCGTTCGACCGATCGGATGCACGGAGTCGGGCTCGACCGCGCGTCCGTCGAGCGTAATGGCAGGACGCACCACCAGCGTCCCGTCGTCGGCCCGAGCCACGGTGGCCTCGACCGACGCGGACTCCGCGATCGCCACGGTCGTGGACTTCTGCGTCGCGACCAGGGGGATGCCGAGTGCGCCGGCCACCCTGAGGTGCCCCCACAGCAGGCTCGACTCGATCAGGTCCGCGACCAGCCAGTCGCCCGCCGTGCCGGACAGCAGACTGTCTCTGGCGATGCTGAGCAGATCGGCGAACCATCGAGAGCGCTCACGTCCGTATTCGTCCGGCGCGCGACGAACCGCGTCCCAGGTGGCGGCGCCGAGCACCCACGCGCCGGTCGCGGCGCTGCGCTGGAGGGGACGGATGCCGAGCAGCAGCTCACCGGTCCCTTTCGCCACGTCGCGCGGCGTCGCGGTGCGCTGGGGTCGCGCGGCCCAGGGGTTCACACCACGGGAATCGCGCACCCGGAGCTCGACGCCCAGCGCGAGCGCGGTCCGCGGCTCGGCCGGGATCGCCGCACCGAGGATCGACCGCCAGTCGGACGGCGCGCCGTCGTCGCGCGCGGCATCGGAGGGAACGGTCATACCCCGATCCTCTCCGAGGCCACGGACACCGGCGCCGGTGCGCTCAGGCGGCGCGAGCCACCCGGGCGAGCACGCCGTGCACGAACGGACCGGAGTCGTCGGTCGAGAACTCCTTCGCCAGCTCCACGGCCTCGTCGATCGCGACGGCGGTGGGCACCTCGTCGTTGTACAGGATCTCCCAGACGCCGATGCGCAGCAGCGCCCGGTCGACCGCAGGCATCCGCTCGAGCTTCCAGTCGCGGCTGTGCGTGGTGATCTGCTCGTCGATCTCGTCGCGCTGGTCGATGATGCCGTCGACGATCTCCCTGGCGTACAGCCAGGAGGCCTCGCGAGCGGGCTCGCTCGCCGCGCGCTTGGCCTCGGCCGCCAGCGCGATCGCGAGGTCGTCGCCGCGGACGTCGGCGGAGAACAGGATGTCGAGAGCGCGCTTGCGCGCCTTCGTGCGGGCGCTCACGCCTTACTTCTCGCGGCCGAGGTAGTCACCCGTGCGGGTGTCGACCTTGACCTTCGTGCCGGTCTCCAGGAACAGAGGCACCTGGATCTCGTACCCGGTCTCGAGGGTCGCGGGCTTGGTGCCGGCCGACGAGCGGTCGCCCTGCAGGCCGGGCTCGGTGTATGTGACCTCGAGGATCACGGACGCCGGCAGATCGATGTAGAGAGGGTTGCCGTTGTTGAGGGCGATCGTGACCTGCTGGTTCTCGAGCAGGAAGTTCTTCGCGTCGCCGACCGTCGCCGCCGGAAGCGTGATCTGGTCAAAGTCGGTCTGGTCCATGAACACGAAGCCGTCGCCGTCGGTGTACAGGTAGGTGTAGTCACGGCGGTCGACGTTCTCGATCTCGATCTTCGCGCCCGCGTTGTACGTGCGGTCGACGACCTTGCCCGACACGACGTTCTTCAGCTTGGTGCGGACGAACGCGCCACCCTTGCCGGGCTTCACGTGCTGGAACTCGATGACGCTCCAGAGCTGCCCGTCGATGCTGAGGACGACGCCGTTCTTGATGTCTGCGGTGGATGCCATGCGCTGAAGGTTCCGTTCGTGAGTCCGTGGGGCCGGAGTCGGCCGACAGTCGATTCTACGGGATGATCACGCACGCCCCGCGTGCGCCCGCCTCTGGCCGGGGGTCAGAGAAGCGCGGCCAGCTCCCGCACCGCGTCGGCATAGCCGTCTACACCGCGCCCGATCACGCGCACCGCGGCCACATCGTGCAGGAACGAGTGATGGCGGAACTCCTCCCGCGCGTACACGTCGGAGATGTGCACCTCCGCGAATGGCAGGCCCACCCCGGTCAGCGCATCGCGCAGCACCACCGAGGTGTGCGTCAGGCCGCCCGGGTTGATGATGATCCCGATGCAGTCGGCGCGCGCGGCCTGGATGGCGTCGATGAGCACGCCCTCGTGGTTGCTCTGCACCGCCCGCACCGCGAAACCGGCCTCGACCGCGGTCTCGGTCGTGATCCGCTCGACGTCCGCGAGGGTCGCGGTGCCGTAGATGTCGGGCTCCCGCGTCCCGAGGAGGTTGAGGTTGGGGCCGTTGACCAGCAGCAGCCGACGCTCGATGCTCATGCCCTCACGCCCTCCGACCCGGCGAGCTCACGCCGCAGAACCCACTCCCGACCGAAGCCCGTCGTCTCGATCTCCCCGGTCCGTGCGAACCCGGCGCGCGCGTACACGGCCTGCGCCCGGTCGTTGTCGACGTGCACCTCCAGCTCGAGCGCGGCCAGACCCTGCTCGAGGGCCCAGGCCGCCGCCGTGTCGAGCAGAGCGTCGATCACGCCGGAGCCCCGGTGCTCGTCCGCGACGTAGACGCCGACGACGAGTCCGGCCTCGGGTCGCTCGCGGTGCGGCAGCACGGTGGCGGTGCCCACCCACTCCCCCGCATCGGTCACCGCGACGAACTGCGCAGCCGCCGACGGCTCGGCCGCGTTCACGGTGCGCTCCTGCCAGAAACGGTCGGGTTGGCCGCTCGCATGCTCCACGGTGTCGAGGAACGCGATCGGGGCGGCCGGATCGGCCAGGGCGCGCAACCGCAGCGCCTTCACCTGCGACCATTCCCCGGCTTCGACGCGACGCACGTGGACGCTCACTCGCCCACCTCCTGGTAGGCGGCGAACAGCAGCGACTCGTCGGGTGCCTGCAGCACGGTGGGCTTCGCGATGTCGTCGAGCAGGATGAAGCGCAGCATCCCGCCGCGGCTCTTCTTGTCGCGCTGCATCGTCGCCAGCAGCTGCGGCCACGCGCCGGCGCGATACGACGTGGGAAGGCCCAGGGACTCCAGGATCGACCGGTGCCTCTCGGCAGCCGCATCCGAGAGCCTGCCGGCCAGCCGCGACAGCTCCGCGGCGTACAGCATGCCCACCGAGATCGCCGCGCCGTGCCGCCAGCGGTAGCGCTCGGCGTGCTCGATCGCGTGGCCCAGCGTGTGCCCGTAGTTGAGGATCTCCCGCAGACCCGACTCACGGAAGTCGTCCGACACGACCTGCGCCTTCATGCCGACCGCGAGCTCCACGGCCCGGCGGAACTCATCCGTGGTCGTGTCGACCGCCCGCGCCGGATCCGCCTCCACGATGTCCAGGATCTCCGGTGCCCAGATGAAGCCGGCCTTCACGACCTCGGCGAAACCGGCCGTCGCCTCGTTCGGGCTCAGGCTGCCGAGCTCGTCGAGGTCTCCGATCACCGCACGGGGCGCCCAGAACGCGCCGACGAGGTTCTTGCCCTCGGCCGTGTTCACGCCGGTCTTGCCTCCCACCGCGGCATCCACGAGCCCGAGGACCGTCGTGGGCACGTGCACCACCTGCACGCCGCGCAGCCAGGTCGCCGCCACGAACCCGGCGAGGTCCGTCACGGCCCCTCCGCCGTAGCCGACGACCGCGTCGGTCCTGGTGAAGTCGGCCTGGCCCATGATCTGCCAGCAGAAGGCGGCCACCTCGATGCGCTTGCCCTGCTCGGCATCGGGGATCTCGGCCAGCAGCACCTCGCGCGGGCCGTCGGCGGTGTCGGCGAGGAGGCGGTCACGAAGCTCCGCCGCACGGTTCGCGAGGGTCGGCGGGTGCACCACGAGCACCTTCCGCACGCCGGGGGCGAGGGCTGCCGAGACGCTGTCGAGGATGCCGCGCCCGATCGCGATGTCGTAGGGGTCGGCGCCGGTGACGCCGATGGTGGTCGTGCTCATCTCTGTTCTCTCCTCCATGCCACGATCTCGTCCGCGATGCGCTGCATCGGCCGTCGCGAGGTGTCGAACGAGATCGACGCGACCTCCTCGTACCACTCGCGCCGCTCCGCGAAGATCCGCTTCCACCGCTCGACGGGGTCGTCGCCGGCCAGCAGCGGCCTCGTGCCGCCGCGGAGCCGGTCGGCCACCGCGTCCTCGCTCACCGTGAGGAACACCACCGGGTGGCCGTGCAGCAGGTGCCGGGTGTCGGCGTCCGTCACGGCGCCGCCGCCGAGGGAGATCACGCCGCCCTCGCTCAGCGCCTGCGCGACCGCCGCCCGCTCGAGGTCGCGGAAGTGCGCCTCCCCGTGCTCGGCGAACAGGGCGGGGATGGGGCCGTGCGCCGCGACGATCCGCTTGTCGGTGTCGATGAAACCCACCCCGAGTCGTCGAGCGACCCGTCGACCGACGCTGGTCTTGCCCGACGCCATCGGGCCGACCAGTACCACCGACAGCGGATCAGCCGCGTTCGTCATGCGCGATGAGCGCCGCCTCGGACGCGGGTGCCGTGCGCAGCTCCTCGGGGATGCCGTCGAGGTATCCCGCCAGGTTGCGCCGTGTCTCGCGGATGCTGTCTCCGCCGAACTTCTCCAGCACGGCCCGGGCGAGCTCGATCGCGACCATCGCCTCGGCCACCACCCCGGCGGCCGGCACGGCGCACACGTCGGAGCGCTGGTGGTGCGCTGTCGCGTCCTCCCCCGTCGCCACGTCGATCGTGCGGAGCGCATGCGGGACGGTCGCGATCGGCTTCATGCCGGCCCTGACGCGCAGCACCGTGCCCGTGGACATCCCGCCCTCGGTGCCGCCCGCGCGGTCCGAACCGCGGGTGATGCCCCCGGCGGCGGCGAAGAGCTCGTCGTGGGCTGCCGACCCGCGACGCCGAGTGGTCTCGAAGCCGTCGCCGACCTCGACCCCCTTGATGGCCTGGATGCTCATGAGCGCCTGCGCGAGACGGGCGTCGAGGCGCCGGTCCCAGTGCACGTGGGACCCGAGCCCGGGCGGAAGGCCGTACGCGAGCACCTCGACGATGCCGCCCAGGGTGTCGCCGTCCTTCTTCGCATCGTCGACCTCGGCGACCATCAGTGCGGACGTCGCCCGGTCGAAGCAGCGCAGCGGATCGGCGTCGAGTGCGGCGACGTCATCCGGGGTGGGAAGCGGTGCCCCGTCCGGCACCCGGACCGGGCCGATCGACAGCGTGTGGCTGACCAGGCGGATACCCAGTTCGGACAGGAAGGACCGCGCGATCGCGCCGAGCGCGACCCGTGCCGCGGTCTCCCGCGCGCTCGCGCGCTCGAGGATCGGGCGAGCCTCGTCGAAGTCGTACTTCTGCATCCCGACCAGATCCGCGTGGCCGGGCCGCGGGCGGGTCAGAGGTGCACCGCGACCGCGCGACCGGTCGGTGAGCTCGACGGGCTCCGGGTTCATGACCTCGATCCACTTCGGCCACTCCGTGTTGCCGATGCGGAGCGCGATGGGGCTGCCGAGCGTCTTGCCGTGCCGGACCCCGCCCGAGATCGTGAGCTCGTCCTGCTCGAACTTCATGCGCGAGCCGCGGCCGTAGCCCAGCTTGCGACGCGCGAGATCGGCCTGGATGGCCTCGGACGACACCGGGACGCCGGAAGGCAGACCCTCCATGACGGCGATGAGTTCTGGGCCGTGTGATTCGCCGGCCGTGAGCACGCGGAGCATTGCTCCAGTCTCCCATGCGTTTCGCGTCCGCCGCGCCGCGTGTCGTCGCGGGTCAGAGCGCTGCGCGCATGGCGGCGATCACGTCCGTCTCGGCCGGGAGGGGCGCGGCCGGATCGCCGTGGTGGAAGATGCGGATCTGTCGCACAGCCTGGTGCAGCAGCATCCCCAGCCCCGACACGACCGTGCCGTCGCCCCACGCCGCGGCGAGCGACGATGGCCACGGCGCGTACGCGGCATCGAACAGCGCACCGCCCCGAGCGGCCAGGGGCTCTGTCACCGCGGAGGGCAGGATCGTGCCGGACGGCAGCGTCGCCACGGTCAGGTCCACCCGGCCCGGCCGCGACCCGGCATCGGCGTCCGCGAGCGGGTGCGCCGAGACGACCACCGAGAGACGCTCCCCCAGCGCCACCAGAGCCGATGCCCGCTCGGGTCGACGAGCCCGGACGTCCACGCGCGACACCCCCATGTCGGCGAGGGCCACGAGTGCCGAGGCTGCCGTGGCTCCTGCTCCCAGGAGCCGCGCGGTGTCCGCGGTGGTGATCCCCGCCTCCGCCAGCGCGTCGACGATGCCCCCCACATCCGTGTTGAAGCCCGCCGGGGTGGAGCCGAGGAGGAGGGTGTTGACCGCGCCCGTGAGTTCCGCGTGCGCGTCGCGCGCCGCGGCGAACCGGTACGCCTCCTCCTTCAGGGGCATCGTGAGCGACAGCCCACGCCACGAGGGGTCGAGACCACGCACGGCAGCCGCGAAGTCGTCGGCCGCCACCCGCCGGCGTCCATACTCCCAGTCCAGGCCCAGCACGCGGTAGGCCGCGGCATGCAGCTCGGGCGACCGGGAGTGCGCGATCGGGTCGCCCCAGACCGCGAGTCGGGTCGACGTCACGGCCTCAGCAGCCCCCGTCGGGGTTCGCCCTGCACCACTCGCGCCACTTCTCCACGCCCTGCTCGTGTTCGGCGAGCGTCTCCGAGAACTGCGTCTCCCCGGTGGAGAGGTTCACCGTGACGAAGTACAGCCATGGACCGTCGGCGGGCTGCATGGCCGCCTTGATGGCCGCCTCGCTCGGACTCGCGATCGGTGTGACCGGCAGCCCGGTGTTCACGTAGGTGTTCCAGGGGTTCGGGTCCTCGAGCGCTTCTGCGGAGCTCGACACCACGCCCTCGTGCAGCGAGCCGTAGCCATACTGCGCAGTCGAGTCCATCTGCAGCTTCATGTCGATCGCCAGGCGGTTCTCGATCACACGCGACACCTTGGCGAAGTCGTCCGTGCGACCCTCGCGCTGGATGATCGAGGCGATCGTCAGCACGCGCTGCGCGTCGTCCGCGGGCACGCCGGCCGCGTCGAGCGCCTCCCGCGTACGATCCACCATCTGCTGGATGGCCTGCGTCGCCGTGACGCCGGGATCGAACGTGTACACGGCGGGGAACAGCCACCCCTCCAGGCTCTGCGCCTGGACGCCGTAGACGGACGGATCGGCGACCGCGGCCTCGAAGTCCGCGAGCGGCAGCCCGAGCGTCTCCGCCATCGCCGGGAGCGAGGACTTGATCGTGCCGCCCTCCGACACCGAGACGGTGTTCTCGAGCTTGTTCTCCTTGTCCTGGAGGGCGGCGAGGGCAGCCTCGGCCGTCATCTTCTTCTGCAGGCGGTAGACGCCGGGATAGAACGTGACGGCGATGCCCTCGTCGATGAGGTAGTCGTAGAAGACATCGGCGGTCTTGGTCACGCCCGCCTCGTGGAGCGCTGCCGAGACCGGCTGGCCGGTGTCGCCCGACTTGATGGTGACATACACCTCGCCGGTCGCGAGCCCCGGCTCCCAGTCCTTCGCGTCTCCCCAGCCCATGGCGTCGCTGATCCGCTCACCGTAGGTGCTCCACGCCCAGGCGCCGCCGGCCACGATGCCGCCGATGATGGCGAGGACGACGATGAGGGCGATCAGGCAGCCCTTGCGGCGCTTCTTCTTCGGCGCGCCCGGCCCGCGGTGGTCGTCGTCACCCGACACGAACAGGTCGTCGAGCCCGCCGCCGACGGCGGGCTCGACGGGAGAGGTCCGCGCGGTCGAGGCGGCTGCCGGTGCGGAGACACGGGGCAGCGGCCGCGTCGCATCCGCGTCGTGCTCGATGAACGTCTCGCGCGAGCCACGGGCGATGGGGACGGCCGTCGTCTCCGGAGCACGGGACGGCTCTGCCGCGGACACGGGTTCGGCGGCAGCCGATGCCCGATCCTCCGCGCGCGGCGCGACCGGTGCGGGGCGCGCGTCCGACGCGGAGTCAGCGGACCCGGACGCAGCGGGCGCGGGCGCGGTACCGGACTGGTCGAGCGACGGCTCCCCCGCCTGCTGCTGACGAGCGGCTCGCCGCGCGGCCTCGCGAGCGGCGCGGCGCGAGCCTGGCACCGGGCCGCTCGTGTCGGCCGTCGGGACCTGCGGCGCCGGAGCCGGCAGGTTCTCGAAGAGGTCGCCCAAGCGCGCGTCGGTGTCGTGCGGTGGCGAAGCGCTATCGCGTTCGGACATGATCAGGCGGGCTCCTCATCGACGGGGACCGGTGCACCGGCCGGGTTTCCGGTGCTCTTCTCCGTGTCGATCGCCTGCTGCAGCAGAACCACCGCGGCGACCTGATCCACAATGCTACGAGAGTTCTTCTGGGAACGCCCGGAACTCCGCAATGCCGCGTGTGCGGACACCGTGCTCAGACGCTCGTCGATGAGCCGCACCGGCACACCGCTCTCGCGCTGCAACAGCGCTGCGAACTCCCGCGCATCCGTGGTGGACGGGGTGTCCGCGCCCTGCAGATTCACCGGCAGCCCGACCACGAACTCCAGCGGTTCGTACTCCGCGGCGATCGCCACGAGTCGCGTGATCGCCGCATCGTCGCGCGGCACGGTCTCGACCGGGACGGCCAGCATGCCGTCCGGATCGCACCGTGCCACGCCCACCCTGGCGCGTCCCACGTCGACGCCGAGCCGCACTCCGCGACGGAAGCCGGTCACGCTCCGCGGAGCTCCTGTGCAATGGCCTCCAGCGCTGCCGGAAGCGCCGCACCGTCGGTGCCGCCGCCCTGGGCGAGGTCGTCGCGCCCGCCGCCGCCACCGCCGAGCACGCCGGCTGCGCGCTTCGCGAGCGCACCCGCCTTCGCGCCCGCCGAACGCGCCGCCTCGTTCGTGGCGACGACCACGACCGGCCGGCCATTGACGATCGCGCCGAGGGCGACCACTGCCGCCTCCGACCCCAGGCGCTCACGGACGCCGTTGACCAGATCGCGCACGTCGTCCGCCGAGGCCGCGTCACCGAGCGACTGTGCGGCCACCCGGAACGCGCCGATGCGGGACGCGGCCTCCGCGATCGCGGGGATCTGCCCCGCCCGCTCCTTGGCCTCGAACTGCGCGATGCGCTTCTCGGCGGCCTTGAGGCTCGCGGCGATATCGGCGATCCGCTCCGGCAGCTGCTCGCGCGGAGTCTTGAGCGACGCGGTCAGCTGCGAGACCAGCGCGCGCTCGGCGGCCAGCTCGCGGAACGCGTCGGCACCGACGAGAGCCTCGATACGGCGGTTCGACGCCCCGACGGACGACTCGCCGACCACGCTGACCAGCCCGATCTCGGCGCTCGTCGACACGTGCGTGCCCGCGCAGAGCTCACGCGACCAGGGGCCGCCGATGTCGACCATGCGCACGACGTCGCCGTACTTCTCGCCGAACAGAGCCATCGCCCCGGCCTCCTTGGCCTCGTCGAGCGTCACGATGCGCGTCGTCACCTCGAGGGCGTCCTGCACGGCGCGGTTCGTGATCTCCTCGATCTCCGAGCGCGTCTCTCCCGACAGCGCCTGCGACCACGCGAAGTCGAATCGCATATAGCCCGCACGGTTCAGCGAGCCCGACTGGGTCGCGGTCGGGCCCAGCGTGTCGCGCAGAGCGGCGTGCACCAGGTGGGTCGCCGAGTGCGCCTGCCGCGCCGCACGACGGTTGGCCGCGTCGACGATGGTCGTGGCCGCGTCATCCACCGCCACGCTCCCCCGCGTCACCTCGACGGTGTGACTGATCAGCCCGGGGACGGGGCGCTGCACATCGAGCACCTCGAGTTCGTAGCCAGGGCCCACGATCGTGCCCTTGTCGGCGACCTGGCCGCCGGACTCCGCATACAGCGTCGTCTCCGCCAGCACGACCTCGGCGATCTGTCCCTCCGCGGCGCTGCGCACGGAGGCACCGTCGACCAGGATGCCGAGCACCCGCGAGTCGACCTCGAGGGCCGTGTAGCCGTCGAAACCGGTCTCGCCGAGCGCCCGCAGGTCGCGGTAGACCGACACGTCGGCGAGCTGCCGCTTGCGGTTGCGCGCGTCGTCCTTGGCGCGCTGACGCTGCTCCTGCATGAGCGCGTCGAACGCGGCACGGTCGACGTCGAGCCCGGCCTCCTCGGCGACCTCGAGGGTGAGGTCGATCGGGAAGCCGTATGTGTCGTGCAGCAGGAAGGCCTCGGAGCCGCTCAGGGTCGTCCCGCCGCTCTTCTTCGTGTCGTCCACGGCGAGGTCGAGGATGGTCGAGCCCTGGGCGAGGGTGCGCCGGAAGGTCTCCTCCTCGGCGAAGGCGGCCGAGGACAGCACCGACCAGTCGCGCTCGAGCTCGGGGTAGGCCGACTTCATGGCGTCCCGCGACGCGGAGAAGAGCTCGGGGAAGGCCGGCTCGTCGACGCCCAGCAGACGCATCGCCCGCACGGTCCGCCGCATCAGGCGGCGCAGGATGTACCCGCGGCCCTCGTTCGACGGACGCACGCCGTCGGACAGCAGCATCAGCGAGGAGCGCACGTGATCGGCGATCACGCGGAAGCGCACATCGTCCTCGTGCACGGCTCCGTAGCGGCGTCCGGAGAGCTCGACGGCGCGGTCCAGCACGGGCCGCACCTGGTCGATCTCGTACATGTTCTCGACGCCCTGCTTGAGGAAGGCGACGCGCTCGAGGCCCATGCCGGTGTCGATGTTCTTCATCGGCAGCTCGCCGACAATGTCGAACTCGGTCTTGCTCCGGATGTTCTCGAGGAAGTCCTGCATGAACACGAGGTTCCACAGCTCCATGAACCGGTTGTCGTCCGCCGCCGGACCGCCGTCCTTGCCGTAGGACGGGCCACGGTCGAAGAAGATCTCGGAGTCGGGTCCGCCGGGGCCGGGCTGCCCGGTGTTCCAGTAGTTGTCCGCGCGGCCGAGGCGCTGGATGCGCTCCGGCTTCAGCCCGATGATGTCGCGCCAGATGGCCTCCGCCTCATCGTCGGTCTCGTAGACCGTGACCCACAGGTCCTTCTCGTCGAAGCCCAGCCCGCCGTCGGATTCGGAGGTCGTGAGCAGCTCCCACGCGTAGCGGATCGCGCCCTCTTTGAAGTAGTCGCCGAACGACCAGTTGCCGAGCATCTGAAAGAACGTGCCGTGACGCGCCGTGCGTCCGACCTCCTCGATGTCGTTGGTGCGGATGCACTTCTGCACATCGGCGATGCGCGGATGCGGAGCGGGGACCACGCCCGTGAGGTACGGGATCATCGGGACCATGCCGGCGACCGTGAAGAGCAGCGACGGGTCGTCGCTGACGAGGGAGGCCGAGGGGACGATGAGGTGATCGTTCTTCTCGAAGTAGGAGAGATAGCGCTGCGCGATTTCCGCAGTGTTCATAGGTCCCGGTTGTCCTTGTGTGAGGGAGCGCGTCGATGCGCGGCTGCGGTGGTTCAGTTCTCGCCCGGCTCGGTGAGCCGCGCCTCCTGGGCGCGATACGCGTCGCCCAGCGCGGCGGTGAAGCCGTTGATGCGGGCGTCGACGTCGGCGAGGATGTCATGGCCGCGCGGGTCCTTGCTCATGAAGTGAGCCGCGACGAAGCCGCCGATCACGCCGATGAGGAACCACAGCACAGTCTTCATGTCGTCATCCTTGCCTGAGAGCCGCGAAGGCGCGGTCTCTCCATCGTAGGCGGAAACGACAGGAGGCGTCGGGAATCCCCGACGCCTCCTGCCTGATGCTCGATCGCTGGATCAGCGAGCCGCGTAGTACTCGACGACGAGCTGCACTTCACAGGTCACGGGGACCTCGGCGCGCTTCGGGCGACGGACCAGGCGGGCCTGGAGCTTGTCGAGCTCGACCTCGAGGTAGCCGGGAACGGGAGGAAGCACCTCGGCGTGACCGCCGGCTGCCGCCACCTGGAAGGGCTCGGTGCCCTCGCTCTTGGCCTTGACGTGGATGAGCTGACCCGGCTTCACGCGGAACGACGGGCGGTCGACGAGCTGGCCGTCGACGAGGATGTGACGGTGCACGACGAGCTGGCGAGCCTGAGCCGTGGTGCGGGCGAAACCCGACCGCAGCACGAGAGCGTCGAGACGCATCTCGAGGAGCTCGACCAGGTTCTCACCGGTCAGGCCGTCCTGACGACGAGCCTCGTTGAACGTGTTGCGCATCTGCTTCTCGCGGATGCCGTACTGCTCGCGCAGACGCTGCTTCTCGCGCAGACGGACGGCGTAGTCGCTGTCGGCCTTGCGCTTGGTGCGGCCGTGCTCGCCCGGAGCGTAGGGACGCTTCTCGAGGTAGCGGGCGGCCTTCGGGGTGAGCGGGATGCCGAGGGCACGGCTGAGACGCACCTTGCGGCGGTCCTGGGACTTCGTGGTCACGAAGTGTTCCTTCCGATGACGTGGACGTGGATTTCACGTCCGACGGACGTATCGTCCGCGCTCTGCCTCGGAGCGCACGCCGGGGCGCCGTCGAGGTGTGGTGTGAACGCGGAGATGCCCGAAAACTCGGTTTCGAGCCGCTCAAGTCTAACAGACGACGCTGCGCCGACCGACCGGTCTGTCAGCGGTCGCCGAGGATGCGTCGGATGCGCTCGAGCCGCGCACCGATGTCGCGTTCCGCACCGAGGTTCTTCGGCTGGTAATAGTGACGTCCGTCCAACTCGTCCGGCAGGTACTGCTGCGGCACGATCCCGTATTCGCTGTCGTGCGAGTAGATGTAACCGCGGCCGTGGCCGAGCCTCTTCGCCCCCGGATAGTGGGCGTCGCGGAGGTGGAGCGGCACCCGGCCGAAGCCGCCCGCGCGGATGTCGGCGATCGCGGCGTCGATGCCGACGTACGCGGCATTGGACTTCGCCGTCGTGGCGAGGTACACCGTGGCCTCGGCGAGCGGGATGCGCCCCTCCGGCATGCCGATGAAGGCGACGGCGTCCGCAGCAGCGACTGCGATGCCGAGCGCCTGGGGATCGGCGAGACCCACGTCCTCCGACGCCGAGATCACCAGGCGCCGAGCGATGAAGCGCGGGTCCTCCCCCGCCTCGATCATGCGCGCCAGGTAGTGGAGTGCGGCGTCGGGATCGGACCCGCGGATCGACTTGATGAACGCGCTGATCACGTCGTAGTGCTCGTCGCCCTGACGGTCGTAGCGGAGCAGCGCCTTGTCCACCGCCTGCGCCACATCATCCGCCGTCACCGCGGGGACACCGTCCGATGCGCTGTCGCCGTCGTCCTCGACCGCGGCGGCATGGGACAGCGCGACCGCGGCCGCGGCCTCGAGCCCCGTGAGCGCGCGCCGCGCATCGCCCGACGCCAGTCGCACGAGAGCCGTGCGCGCCTCGTCGTCGAGCACCACGGCACCCTTGAGCCCGCGCGCATCCGTCACGGCGCGGTCGACGAGCAGACCGATGTCGTCGTCCGTCAGCGGCTGCAGCGTGAGCAGCAGCGACCGCGACAGCAGCGGGGAGATCACGGAGAACGACGGATTCTCGGTGGTCGCCGCGATCAGGATGACCCAGCCGTTCTCCACTCCGGGCAGCAGGGCATCCTGCTGCGC
>NZ_JBSHIM010000008.1:0-88503 GCF_053618975.1 Microbacterium sp. NPDC055599
TCCACCCCCGCCGCGTCCAGCACGCGCCCCGCGATCACGTTGACCCCCGAGTTCTCCGCCCCGAGCGACACCGTCATCCCGGCGAGATCGGCGAGGTCGTGCACCGGGGAGTCACCGCGCACGACCACCTGCAGATACTCGTCGTACAGCCGTGCGACCGCCGTCACGTCCTGCGGCTCGGCGAAAGCTCCCGTCCCGGCCACCGCGTCGGCAGCGGCGTCGCCCTGCGCGAACCCCAGCAGCGCCTCCCCGGCGCCCACCCGCAGCAGGTTGTCGACCGATCCGGCCGTCTGCTCCGCCACCAGGTCGACCGTCCTGGCGCTCGACACCGCGTCGGCCACCGCGGTGCCGTAGGCGAAGTACACACCCGTCGAGCCTCCGCTCGCGATCGTGTACTCCTCGTCGCCCCACTCGTCCGACCGGGTCGCACACGCCCCGAGCGTCAGCGCCAGGCACGTCACGAGCAGTCCGGCGACCAGGCGCCCCACCCGGCTCACGCGGCGCCCTCCGCGGGGAGCACCAGCGCGACCAGCAGCCCGCCGCCGTCGGCCGAGCTCACCCGCAGCTCTCCGCCGACCGTCGTCAGCAGGTCCGTCGCGATCGCCAGCCCCAGGCCCGTGCCCGGCTGGTCGCCGCTGTCGGCGCTGCGCCAGAACCGATCCGTCGCCGCCTCCGCGTCCTCCCGGCTGAGCCCCGCCCCGTGGTCGCGCACCGTGAGATGGCACCCGTCGGCGTGGCGCCGCGCCCCGATCTCGATCGTGCCTCCGGCGGGCGAGTACTTGACGGCGTTGTCGATCGCCGCGTCCAGGGCGGCCTCCACGATCGTGCGGTCCGTGATCGTCATCACCGAGTCCTCGCCGGTGCGGTGCAGCGTCATACCCCGATGCTCGGCCACGTCGCGCCAGGCCTCCAGCCGCCGCGACGCCACGGCCGCCAGGTCGACGGCCGACAGCGTGGAGTCCGTGCGCCCGCCGCGGGCCAGCCCGAGCAGCGTCTCCAGGATGCGGCTCATCCGCCGGCCCTCCTCACGCGTCTCCTCCACGTCGGCGTCCCACTCCGCTCCGAGGCCGGTCGCGAGGTGCTCGACCCGCAGCAGCAGCGCGTTCAGCGGGTTGCGCAGCTCATGCGAGGCGTTCAACGCGAACTCCTGCTGCCGCGTCATCACCCGTTCGATCTCGTCGGCCATGCCGTTGAACACCCGCGTCATGCGCCGCAGCTCCGGGGGTCCGGTGTCCTCTGCGACCCTGGCATCCATCTCGCCGCGCTCGATCGCCACCATCGCCTCGTCCAGCCGTCGCACCGGCGAGAGCACCCACCGCGCGAGCCCGGCCACGAGAAGCACGCCGAGCCCGCTCAGCACCACCACGACGGCGCCCAGGAGCAGCGTCTGCTGCAGGATCGCGGCGCGAGGACGGTCGACGTCGCCGGCCACCAGCACCGCGCCGATCACGTCACCGTCGTCGAACACCGGCTCCACGAGCGCCGCATCCGGCACGGCCCACGGCGGCGCGGGCGCGGGCTGCTCGGCACGACGGCCGGAGAGCGCCAGCCGCACGCGCTCCGCATCCGCCTCCGACAGCACCGCGTCGCCGTGCGCGCCCGCGGCCCACGCGGCCCCCGCGAGGTCGAACACGGTCACCTCGATGCCGTACACCTCCTGGAAGCGCCGTACCTCCGCGTCGACCACCGCGGGGCTGCCCGAGCGCAGCGCCTGTCGTGCGCTGGTGACGAAGTAGCCGAGGTCGCCCAGCTGCTCGGTGTAGAACGCCTGCTGGACACTGCGCGACGCGCTCCACGCCGCCACTCCCCCGAGCGACACCAGGACCGCGACCAGCGGCACCAGGAACATGACGATCAGGCGACGGCGCACGACTCAGGACTCCGCGAGCCGGTAGCCGACACCGCGCACCGTCTCGATGAAGCCGCGGTCGCCGGTCTTGCGTCGGATCGCCGCCACGTGCACCTCGAGCGAGTGCCCGAATCCGCGCCAGTCCGTGTTCCACACCTCCCGGATCAGCCGCTCCTTCGGTACCGCCACCCCGGGGTAGCGGGCGAGCACACCCACGATGTCGAACTCCTTGCGGGTCAGGCCCACCACGGCGCCGTCGACCCGCACCTCGCGCGCCACCAGGTCGATGTGCACGCTCCCGTCATGCAACAGCACCCGGGTGTCCGCCTCGGTGCGCAGGGGACGGGAGCGTCGCGTCACGGCCTCGATGCGCGCCAGCAGCTCGTGCACGTCGTACGGCTTCACGACGAAGTCGTCCGCGCCCGCCCGCAGCCCCTTGATGCGCTCGGCCACCTGGTTGCGGGCGGTCACGATCACGATCGGCACGTCGGAGCGCCCACGGATGCGACGGCACAGGTCGATGCCGTCCACGTCGGGCAGCCCGAGGTCCAGCAGCACGACCTCGGTGTCGGCGTCCACGAGGGTGAGCGCCTGCGCACCGTCAGACGCCCGCACCGTCGCGTACCCGGAGCGCGCCAGGAACGCCTCCAGTGCCGCCGCGACCCGCTCGTCGTCCTCGACGATCAGTACCCTCATCGCCCCCGCTTCCCCGCTTCCCCGCTCTTCCCGCCCGCTCAGCCCGTCGGCGCCGCGCGCTGCGCGAACGCGCTCTCGTACAGGCACACGCTCGCCGCCGTGGCGAGGTTGAGCGACTCCGCACGACCGAAGATCGGCAGCCGCAGGACGCGGTCGGCGAGCTCCAGCGCCTCGTCCTCCAGGCCGCGCGCCTCGTTGCCGAACAGCCAGGCGGTGGGCTCGGCCAGCACGCCGTCCGCGCGGGCCTCCAGCAGGTCGTCGCCCTTCACATCTGCCGCGAGGATGCGCAGACCGGCGGCGTGCGCGCGGTCGACGACATCGGGCAGCTCGGCGCCGACCGACACCGGCAGGTGGAAGAGCGAGCCCGTCGTCGCCCGCACGACCTTCGGGTTGTAGGGGTCGACCGTGCGTCCCGTCAGCACCACGGCGTCCGCTCCTGCGGCATCCGCGGCGCGGATGATGGTGCCCAGGTTGCCCGGGTCGCGCACCTCCTCGCAGATCGCGACCAGCCGGGGCGACGCGTCGAAGATGTCGCGCACCGAGGTCGGGGTCTGCCGCACGACAGCGACGAGGCCCTGCGGGGTGACGGTATCGGCCATCGCGTGCAGCACGTCCTCGGTGACGTATTCGACCCGCACGTCGGCGTCGGCCGCCTTCGCCCGGATGTCCTGATGCCGCTCCCAGCCGCCGGGTGTCGCGAACAGCTCGACGATCGCCTCGGGGCGGTAGGTCAGCGCCTCGCGGACCGACTGCGGTCCTTCCAGCAGGAACAGCCCGGTCTCGGTGCGCGCGCTGCGCTTGGTCAGCTTGGCGACGGCACGGACTCGGGGGGAACGAGGGTTCTCCAGCACGATCTCAGTCTAGGGCGACGACGACGCCCGGAAACGCGGAACGGGCGCCTTCCCGCAGGAAGACGCCCGTTCGGAGCGAGATGCTTACGCAGCCGACTTCGGCGCGTTGACGTCGGAGGGCAGAGCCTTCTTCGCCGTCTCGACCAGCGTGGTGAACGTGGCCGCGTCGTTGACCGCGAGGTCGGCGAGCATGCGACGGTCGACCGTGACGCCCGCGAGGCCGAGGCCCTGGATGAAGCGGTTGTACGTCATGCCGTTCTGACGCGCGGCGGCGTTGATGCGCTGGATCCAGAGGCGACGGAAGTCACCCTTGCGCTTGCGACGGTCCCGGTACGAGTAGACCAGGGAGTGGATGACCTGCTCCTTGGCCTTCCGGTAGAGGCGCGAACGCTGACCGCGGTAGCCGGAGGCGCGCTCGAGGATGACCCGACGCTTCTTGTGGGCGTTGACTGCCCGCTTGACTCTTGCCATTTTCCTGTGTTCCTATCGTGCGTTCGGCGCGTCAGCGACCGAGAAGCTTGTTCGCGACCTTGGTGTCAGCCTTCGACAGCACCTGGTCCTGGTTCAGACGACGGGTGCGACGGCTCGACTTGTGCTCGAGGTTGTGGCGCATGTTCGCCTGCTGCTTCTTCAGCTTTCCGCTGCCGGTGATCTTGAAGCGCTTCTTAGCACCCGAGTGGGTCTTCTGCTTCGGCATCTTCTCTTCCTTCGTGATGGCGCCTTCTCAGGCGACGGTGTCTACCCGCGTTGCGGGAGTTCGTGGGGCGGATGTCACTCCGCGGCGGGTGCGGCCGGGGCGGCCGAGTCGCTCTTGGCGTCGCGGGCAGCCTGCTTGTTCGCCGCACGCTGCGCGTCGCGCACCGCGTTCTGCTCCTGCTTCGCCTCGGACTTGCTCTTGATCGGCGCGACCACCATGACCATGTTGCGGCCGTCGATCGTCGGGTTCGACTCGACGGTGCCGAACTCGGCGACGTCTTCCGCGAACTTGCGCAGCAGGCGCACACCCTGCTCCGGGCGCGACTGCTCGCGACCGCGGAAAAGGATCATCGCCTTGACCTTGTCGCCGGCCTTGAGGAAGCCCTCGGCGCGCTTGAGCTTCGTCGTGTAGTCGTGCGCCTCGATCTTCAGTCGGAAGCGGACTTCCTTGAGGATCGTGTTCGCCTGATTGCGACGCGCTTCCTTCTCCTTCTGGGCGGCCTCGTACTTGAACTTGCCGTAGTCCATGATCTTGACCACGGGCGGCTTCGAGTTCGGGGCGACCTCAACGAGGTCGAGATCGGCTTCCTGTGCGAGACGCAGCGCTGCCTCGATGCGGACAACGCCGATCTGCTCACCCGAGGGGCCGACGAGGCGGACCTCGGGGACTCGGATGCGCTCATTGGTGCGGGGATCGCTGATGCGGAGCTCCTTAGACGATGTGATTCGGCCACCGTGATGCGGATGCATCCCGGGCGAAATCGAACTCGTCTCCCACCCGCCGGCACTCAGACGCCGGCTCCACACCCTGTCTACCGGTCCTCTCGTGACGAGTGAACCGGCGGAGTGCAAGACCCGGTAGCCTGGAACGGCAAGCGCGGGTGGGAAGTGAATCCTCTTTCGTTCCAGAGCATGACGCTCCGGAGCCCGCCAAAGTCTAACAGAAGGCAAGGCGAAGTGACGAACCAGGCACCCGACGAGGCGGCACGCGAGCGCGAAGAGCGCTGGGCACGACAGGAGGAGGCGGCCTCGTCCGCGGTTCGCGACATCGCGGACGTCCCCGCCGTCGAGGTCATCACGACCGCGGCCGTGCACCTCATGAGCGCCGCCGCCGTCAAGCTCGGCCTCGCCGACGAGCCCGACGCGGCCGAACAGCTCGACCTCGACGAGGCCCGCAAGCTCATCAACGCCCTCGCCGGGCTCATCACCGCCGGCGCCCCCGAGATCAGCGACATGCACGCGCGGTCGCTGCGGGACGGCCTCCGCTCGCTCCAGCTCGCGTTCCGCGAGGCATCGACCATCCCCGACCCGATCGGCAAGGGCCCCGGCGAGAAATGGACCGGCCCGGTCACCTGAGCCGGCGCCCGTCGCGGTTCAGGCGCTGCGACGGAGCTTGACCGTGAGCGAGTCCGCGAGCACGGCGATGCGGTCGTCGGCCGCCCAGCGCTGAGCCAGACGACCGAGCACGGCGTCGAGCACCTCGCGCTCGAGCCCGTCGACCAGCTCGAGGATCACGACCAGCTCGGGCCCGCGCAGGCGGGCGTCGGGGTCGCCCGCGGCCACGGCCACGTCGATCACCGCGAGCTCGTGCGCGACGCTCTCCTGCAGCGCCGTGAACACCTCGGGCGACAGGAAGCTCGGCTCCCACGCGTGCCCCTGCGCGACCGCCCAGACCGCCGGGCGCCGGATCACGAACTCCGTGTCGGATGTGGGGTCGAGCACGATCAGGTCGGTGTCCTCCGCGGATGCGGCCAGAGCCGCACGCACCGCCTCCACCGGGATCGGTCGCGCCGTCGCGTCCCACCGCTGCATCGCCTCGACCGAGGAGAACACGGGCTGGACGCGCCGGCCGTCGGGCGCCGCGACCGTGACGATCGACAGCTCCTGGGTCTTGTCGACCGCGAGCCCGCTCGGCGCGACCCCCTCTTCGCCCTTCTCCGCGATCAGCGGGATCAGCACGCGCGCGGCGCGGAAGGCGTCGACGACCTCCGCCTGCGATCCCTCGCCCGCCCGGAAGCGCTGAAGGGCGTCGAGCAGGGCGGGATCGGCGGAGCCGTCGTCGGCCGCGTGCGGGTTCGACTCGAAGCTGCGGCCCTCCCACGGAACACCCGCGGAATCGGCGTGGTTGTGCGCCTCCGGGCCGTGGCCGTGGGGGTCAGTCTCCGGCGACATCCAGCGCCTCGGCCAGGGTGAAGGCTCCGGCGTAGAGCGCCTTGCCGACGATGGCGCCCTCGACGCCCAGCGGCACCAGCTCGCGCAGCGCCGCGATGTCGTCGAGGTTGGAGACCCCGCCGGACGCCACGACCGGCTTCGGCGTGCGCGAGGTCACCTCGCGCAGCAGCTCCAGGTTCGGGCCGCGGAGTGTGCCGTCCTTCGTGACGTCGGTGACCACGTAGCGGCTGCAGCCGGCATCCTCCAGGCGCTCCAGCACCTCCCAGAGGTCGCCGCCCTCCTTGGTCCAGCCGCGGGCGGCGAGAGTGGTGCCGCGCACGTCGAGGCCGACCGCGATCGCCTCGCCGAAGCGGCTGATGACGTCGGCCGCCCACTCCGGGTTCTCCAGCGCGGCGGTACCGAGATTGATGCGCGCCGCGCCGCTCTCGAGCGCCGCCTCCAGGCTCGCATCGTCGCGGATGCCTCCGGAGAGCTCCACGTTCACGCCGCGGAACTGCTTGATGACCTTGCGCAGGATCGGTGCGTTGCTGCCGCGGCCGAACGCCGCGTCGAGGTCGACCAGGTGGATCCAGGAGGCGCCCTGCGCGACCCACTCCCCTGCGGCGTCGAGCGGGTCGCCGTAGCTCGTCTCGGTGCCGGCCTCGCCCTGGGTGAGTCGGACGGCCTTGCCGCCGGCGACGTCCACCGCGGGGAGGAGCGTGAGCGAAGGTGACTGCGCGAAGTCGTTCATGGGGTCCTTGGTTCGGGTGTCTCTGCGGCCCGAGCGGGCGCGACACACGAGGCTACCGCGGCGGTCGGCACCCACTCAAATGCATGACGCCGGCCGTCGGTCGCAGCGGCGCCGCCATCCATGCCTGACATTTCGTCGGGTAACATGCTACGGATGTCAGCGCGAGAACCAGGGCCCCCGTCCGAGTACCGACGCGTCCGAGCCGACCAGGAGATCGCCGTCCCCCGCCCCCGGTCCGCCATCCGCGGCTCGGCCGCTCCCCGCCCGGCCGCCGAGTCGTCCGCCTCCCCGGCGCCGTGGCCCGCACGCGCTTCGGGGCGCGCGTCCCAGTCCGCGACCCCCGCGGTCACCCCCACCCGCGCACCCGCACAGATCGCGGCACCCACGCGCGCCGCGACACCGTCACCGACCTCGGCACCGGTACCGGCCTCGGCAACGGAACCGGCCTCGACCTCGGCACCGAACGCGATACCGACACCGACACCGACACCGACACCGACACCGACACAGGCACAGGCACCGGCACCGGCACAGGCACCGACACCGACACCGACACCGACACCGACGGTGACCACGACACCGACACCGACCGCGACACCGACCGCGACACCGGCACCGACACCGGTACGGACACCGACACAGGCACAGATGCCGGCCGTGGCGCCCACCCCCACCAGCACACCGGCAGAGATCATGACCCCCGCCCCCGCATCCGCATCCGCCCAGTCCCCCGAACCCGTCGCGTCCCCTGCCCACGCATCCGCATCCCCCCGGTCCCCCGAACCCGCCGAGTCCCGCGCCGCCGGATCCGCCGACGCTTCCGCGCAGAACGCATCTGCGCACGCCGCATCGTCAGGGCGAAGCCGCCGTCGCTCGCCGCAGCGCGAGACCACGACCCGCCCGTCCTTCCTCACCGAGGAGCTTCCGGCCGAGCCCGCCCGGATGGGGTTCCGCGGCGCCCTCAACCGCATCGGCATGGACTTCGGTCCCGGCTCCGTCGAGGAGGCGTTCCGCCGCGACGAGGCCGCTGTGAGTCGCCAGTGGTCCGGGCCGCGCACGATCGCGATCGTGAACAGCAAGGGCGGCGCGGGGAAGACACCCACCACAGCGCTTCTCGCCGCGGTGTTCGCCCGGTTCGGGGGTGCGGGCGTGCTCGCCTGGGACAACCACCAGACGCGCGGGACCCTCGGCTGGCGCACGGAATCGGCATCACACCGCAACACCCTGCGGGAGATGCTCTCCGACAGCAGCCGCCTGATCAGCCCGGGCGCCCAAGCCGCTGACTTGGCGGACTACGTTCATCACCAGCCGCGCGACCGGTTCGACGTCCTCCGCTCGCAGCCGCCACGCCTGGCACACGACGATCGCCTGGGCCCGGCCGAGGTCGACGTGCTGCACACGGTGGCCTCCCGGTTCTACCGACTCATCTTCGTCGACTCGGGCAACGATGAGACCGACCCGCTGTGGCGCCGGATGATCGACCACACGGATCAGCTCGTGGTCGCGACCACCTCCCGCGGAGACCACGCCGAGGCCGGGGCCCTCCTGCTCGAGGCCCTCGCCGAACGCGACGAGCGCTCGGCTCACCTCGTCGAGCAGGCGGTCGTGATCGTCTCGCAGGCCGATCCCCACGCGACACCGACCGAGATCGGCGCGGTGTCCGACGGGTATCGCTCGCTCTGCCGAGAGGTGCATGCGATCCCGTTCGACCGGGAGATGGTCGACGGCCCGCTGCGCTACACCGCCCTCGCCGGACGGACGCAGCGAGCGTGGCTGTCGGCGGCGGCCGCCGTCGCCAGAGGGCTCTGACGCCGAGCGGCCGGACCGGCCGCGTGCGACAGCCCCCGGCTCACGGGCTCAGAGGCTGGTGACCCAGTTGCGCAGCAGCTGGATGCCCGCCTCGCCCGACTTCTCCGGGTGGAACTGCGTCGCCGACAGCGGTCCGTTCTCCACGGCCGCCAGGAAGGGATCGCCGTAGGTGGCCCAGGTCAGCACCGGCTGGGGGAACGGCGGGATCACGTCGAGCTCCCACGACTGCGCCGCGTAGGAGTGCACGAAGTAGAACCGCTCCTCCTCGATGCCGCGGAACAGCACCGTGTCCTCGCCGGGGTCGACCGTGTTCCAGCCCATGTGCGGCAGCACGGGAGCGTTGAGCTCGGTGACCGCGCCCGGCCACTCCCCCAGGCCCGCGGTGTCGTGGCCGCGCTCGACCCCGTGCTCGAACAGCACCTGCATGCCGACGCAGATGCCCAGCACGGGGCGACCGCCCGCGAGACGCCGCCCGATGATCTCGTCGCCCCCGTGCGCGTGCAGCGCATCACGCACGGCCTGGAACGCCCCGACCCCCGGCACGACGAAGCCGTCGGCCTCGAGCGCCTCACTGCGGTCGCGCGTGAGCACCGCGTCGGCGCCCGCAGCCACGAGCGCCTTGACCGCGGAGTGCACGTTGCCTGACTCGTAGTCGAAGACCGCGACGCGGGGTGCCGCGCTCACAGGGCCCCCTTGGTGGACGGGATGCCGTCGACGAGCGGGTCGAGCGCCTTCGCCTGACGGAACGCGCGCGCGAAGGCCTTGTACTCCGCCTCGGCGATGTGGTGCGGGTCACGGCCGCCGAGCACGCGCACGTGCACCGTCAGCGCCGCGTTGAACGCGATGGCCTCGAAGGAGTGGCGCACGAGCGAGCCCGTGAAGTGCCCGCCGATGAGGTGCTGCTCGAAACCGACGGGCTCGCCCTCGTGCACGAGGTACGGACGACCGGAGATGTCGACGACGGCCTGCGCCAGCGCCTCGTCGAGCGGCACGAGCGCATCGCCGTAGCGGGAGATGCCCGCCTTGTCGCCCAGCGCCTCCAGGATGGCCTGACCCAGCACGATCGAGACGTCTTCCACCGTGTGGTGCGCGTCGATGTGCGTGTCACCGGAGGCGCGGACGGTGAGATCGGTCAGCGAGTGCTTCGCGAACGCCGTCAGCATGTGGTCGAAGAACGGCACCGAGGTGTCGATGCGGCTCACCCCGGTGCCGTCGAGGTTCAGCTCCAGCTCGACGGTCGACTCCGACGTGCTGCGCACACGACGCGCGGTGCGGGCGGGGTTCGCGGGGGTGGTCATGATGCCGATCCTATCGAGGCCAGGGCGTCCAGGAACGCGGTCGTCTCGGCCTCGGTGCCCGCGCTGACGCGGAGGTGGCCGGGGATGCCGACGTCACGCACGAGCACACCGCGGTCGTACAACTGCCGCCACGTGGCCTGCGGGTCGGCCACGCCACCGAACAGCACGAAGTTCGACCAGGACTCGTGGGGCGTGTACCCCAGTGCCTCCAGCGTCGCTGTGATGCGGTCGCGCTGCTCGACGATCTCCTCGACCATGCCGAGCATCACGTCGGCGTTGCGCAGCGCCGCCACCGCCGCGGCCTGCGTGAGCGCGCTCAGGTGGTACGGCAGCCGCACGAGGCGGAGCGCATCGATGAACGCGGGGTCTGCGGCCAGGTAGCCGACGCGCGCTCCGGCGAACGCGAAGGCCTTGCTCATGGTGCGCGACACAGCGAGCCGCGGACGGCCGTCGAGGAGCGTGAGCGCGGACGGCGCGTCGTGCGGTGCGAACTCCTGATACGCCTCGTCGACGATCACCACGCCGCGCGCGGCCTCGTAGACCGCCGCGACGACGTCGAGCCCGAGCGGCGTACCGGTGGGGTTGTTGGGCGAGCACAGGATCACCACGTCGGGGTCGGCGCCGCGCACCTGTTCCGCGGCTTCCTCCGGGGTGATCGAGTAGTCGGGGTGCCGGGTGCCGGCGACCCATGACGCACCCGTGCCCTGCGCGATCAGCGGATACATCGAGTAGGTCGGAGCGAAGCCGAACGCCGTCCGCCCCGGTCCGCCGAACGCCTGCAGGATGTGCTGCAGCACCTCGTTCGAGCCGTTGCCCGCCCAGATCTGCTCGGCCGTGAGCCCGTGACCGAGGTAGTCCGCGAACGCCTCCCGCAGCGTGGTGAACTCCCGGTCGGGATAGCGGTTGACGTCGCGGATCGCCACGGCGATGTCGTCGAGGATGTCACTGGCGACCTCGTCAGGAACGGGATGCGTGTTCTCGTTGACGTTGAGGGCGATCGGGAGCGGTGCCTGCGGTGCGCCGTACGGAGTGAGTCCGCGCAGATCGTCGCGCAGCGGGAGATCGTTGAGGGAGAGGGTCACCCTATCCATGTTAAGAGGACGAGGCGGCACCGACGGCCATGCGTCACTCCGCGTACTGCGCCGGGATCGCGAGCTCCTGACCGATCTGGATCTCTCCGCCGCGGAGCAGGTTCATGCGGCTGATGTCGCCGATCACGTCGCGCGGGTCGGCCTCGGGAGCGATCGAGCCGGCGATCGACCAGAGGGTGTCACCGGGCATGACCGTGATGGTCTCGACGGCGTCCACGGGCTTGTCGGCACCGGAGGCGATGGCGCTGCCGCCGCTGATCGCCGCGAAGGCGATGCCGACGGCGAGCGGGACGGACGCGACCGCGAGCAGCACACCGCGACCGCGAGCCGTGAGCCGGAGCCGCGTGGCCGGACGGGCCGTGGCGGAGATCGCGGTCGCGGTGCTGAGGCTGATGGTGCTCATGTCTGCTCCTTCACTGTCCCGGCGCCGCGAGGGCCCGGGGAGGTTGGCGTAGCGTTCGCATCCGCGACTCGGCCGGGAGCCGTGAATGCGAAGCTACGTTCCGAAGATATCTTCGAGTTCGAACATCTGTCAAGCTGTCTTCGAAACCCTGTCCACGAATCGTCCGACACGCTCGAACAGATCTTCCAGATCGGCGCGATTCTCGGATACGGTTTCGACAAGGACACCCCACCACGGGCCACCGACATTCGAAGAGCGACGTCGGATCTCACGCACTGAAGGAGCATCATGAGCGAGACCACAGCCCCGGAGTCGGAGGCGCCGCGGACCCGCCGTCGCAAGAGCCTCAGCCCCAAGCAGATGGCGATCCTGGAGGTCATCCAGGCCGCCATCGCCCAGAACGGCTACCCGCCGAGCATGCGCGAGATCGGCGACGCCGTCGGGCTCAAGTCGCTCTCCAGCGTCACGCACCAGCTCGGCCAGCTGGAGCTGAGCGGCTACCTGCGTCGAGACCCGGGAAAGACGCGGGCCATGGAGGTGCTGATCGACCTGCCCGGCACCGGCTCCGGCGCCGAGAACCCGGCCGATGTCACGACTCCCGTCGGCGACGCCGCGCTCGTGCCCCTCGTCGGCCGCATCGCCGCCGGCGTGCCCATCACCGCGGACCAGCAGGTCGAGGAGATCTTCCCGCTCCCCCGGCAGCTCGTCGGCAAGGGCGACCTGTTCATGCTCAAGGTCTCCGGCGAGTCGATGATCGACGCCGCCATCTGCGACGGCGACTGGGTCGTCGTCCGCTCGCAGCACGACGCCGAGAACGGCGAGATCGTCGCGGCGATGCTCGACGGCGAGGCCACCGTCAAGGTGCTCCGTCGCCGCGATGGACACACGTGGCTGCTGCCGCGGAACACCGCCTTCGAGCCCATCCTCGGCGACGAGGCCGTGGTGCTCGGCAAGGTCGTCGCGGTGCTGCGAGCCGTCTGACCCGGACACGACGAAGGCCCTCCCCGATCGCTCGGAGAGGGCCTTCGTCACATCATCAGACCGAGGCGCCCACCTCGGCGCGCACGCGGCGCGTGGCCTCGACGATGTTCCGCAGCGACGCGGTGGTCTCCTCGTAGCCGCGGGTCTTGAGGCCGCAGTCCGGGTTGACCCAGAGCTGCCGCGTGGGGATCTCCTCCACGGCGCGACGCAGCAGGGACTCCACCTCCTCCACCGCGGGAACCCGCGGGGAGTGGATGTCGTAGACGCCGGGGCCGATGCCGTGGTCGAACCCGGCCTCGGCGATGTCCGCGACGACCTCCATCCGGCTGCGGGCGGCCTCGATGGACGTGACGTCGGCGTCCAGCGCGCGGATCGCGTCGATCACGACACCGAACTCCGAGTAGCAGAGGTGCGTGTGCACCTGCGTGCCCGGTGCTGCCCCACCGGTCGCCAGACGGAACGACGCCACCGACCAGTCCAGGTAGGACGGCTGATCGGCCTTCTTCAGCGGCAGCAGCTCGCGCAGGGCCGGCTCGTCGACCTGGATCACGGCGATGCCCGCAGCCTCGAGGTCGGCGATCTCCTCGCGCAGCGCCAGGGCGACCTGGTTCGCGGTCTCCCCCAGCGGCTGGTCGTCGCGCACGAACGACCACGCGAGGATCGTCACCGGCCCCGTGAGCATGCCCTTGAGGTGCTTCGCGGTGAGCGACTGCGCGTATCCGGACCAGTCGACCGTGATCGGTGCCGGCCGGGAGACGTCGCCCCACAGGATCGACGGGCGTGTGGCGCGGGAGCCGTACGACTGCACCCACCCGTGCTCCGTGACCGCGAAGCCGTCGAGGTTCTCGGCGAAGTACTGCACCATGTCGTTGCGCTCCGGCTCCCCGTGCACCAGCACGTCGAGTCCGAGGTCCTCCTGCAGCGACACGACCGCGGCGATCTCCCGGCGCAGGAAGTCGTCGTAGTCGTCGCGGGGGATCTCACCGCGCGTGAACCGTGCCCGTGCGCGACGGATGTCGGCGGTCTGCGGGAACGACCCGATCGTCGTCAGGGGCAGGACCGGGAGGCCGAGCGCCTCCTGCGCACTCTCCCGCTCCTCGTAGGACACCCGCGAGAAGTCGGCGTCGACCAGCGCCCGCTCGCGCACCGCGCCGTCGCGCACGCCGGGCGCATCCAGCCGGTCGCGCAGGGCCGCCGAGGCCTCGTCGAGCTCGGCGGCGATCGCCTCGGGGCCGTGCGACAGCCCGCGGGCCAGCACGCCGACCTGCTGCACCTTCTGATCGGCGAACGCCAGCCACGACACCAGGCGGGGGTCGAGCGAGGTCTCGTCGGCGACGTCGTGCGGCACGTGCAGCAGCGAGGTCGAGGTCGAGGCCGACACGGCCGCGGCCCCCAGGTCGCGCAGACGCTCGAGCGTGGCGAACGCCGCGGCCAGGTCGCCCCGCCAGATGTTGTGCCCGTCGATCACGCCGCCGACGAGCGTCTTGTCCGCGAGACCCTCCGCCGCGGACGGCACAGCGCCACGGACCAGGTCGACCGCGATCGCCTCGACGGGCGCGGCCGCGAGGACCGGGAACACGGCGTCGAGCGCCGCGTACGGGGCGGCGACGAGGATCGACGGACGGTCCTCCGCCCCCCCGAGCACGGCGAGTGCACGTTCGGCCGCGGTCGCCAGGGCGGCGGTGTCGGCGGGGAGCGACTCGCTCACGAGCGCCGGCTCGTCGAGCTGCACCCAGGTCGCTCCCGCGGCCCGGAGGCGGGCGAGCAGCTCCCGGTACACGGGGAGCACGTCGTCCAGGCGCGACAGCGGATCGAAGCCCTCGGGGGCGTCGTCCGAGGCCTTCGCGAGCGCCAGCAGGGTGACCGGGCCGACCACGACCGGGCGCGTGGTGAAGCCTGCGGCAGCGGCCTCTGCGACCTCGCGCACGAGCCGGTCGCTGGACAGCGAGAACACCGTCTCCGGACTGATCTCCGGCACGAGGTAGTGGTAGTTCGAGTCGAACCACTTCGTCATCTCCAGCGGCGCGCGCTCCCCCTCGCCCCGCGCGATCGCGAAGTACGCCGGGAGGCCGACCGTGCCGTCGGCGGCGCGCAGGTGCTCGAAGCGCGAGGGGATCGCGCCCACGGTCACCGCGGCGTCGAGCACCTGGTCGTAGAACGAGAAGGACTCCGGGATCGCGGAGTCGTCCCGACCGAGGCCGAGCGCGGCGAGCCGCTCTCGGGTGGCGGCGCGCAGCTCGGCGGCCGTGCGCTCCAGCTCCTGCTCGTCGATGCGGCCCGCCCAGAACGCCTCGACGGCCTTCTTGAGCTCGCGGCGACGGCCGATGCGGGGGTAGCCGAGGATGGTTCCCTCGGGAAATGCGGTCATGGTGTTTCCTTTCGGCGGGGGTCTAACGGCGCAGAGCCGGGAGGATGCCGGCTTCGGCGAGGACGGTGAGGACGGTCTCGTGCTGGTTGAAGGCGTAGAGGTGCACGCCGGGGGCGCCGCCGGCCACGACCTGCGCGGCCAGGCGCGCGGCCCAGGCGATGCCGATCTCGCGGCGCCCCTCGGCGGTCGGCTCCACGTCGAGGGCGATGGAGAGCTCTCCGGGCAGCTCCTCTCCCGTGAGCTCCAGCACGCGGGAAAGCCGAGCGGGCGAGGTGATGGGCATGATGCCGGGCAGGATCGGGATGGTCACCCCGGCCGCGCGGGCACGCTCCACGAAGGCCAGGTAGTCGTCGGCGTGGAAGAACAGCTGCGTGATCGCGAACGTCGCACCGGCGGCCTGCTTCGCGAGCAGGGCCTCCACGTCCTGCGTGCGGTGGGTCGCCCGCGGGTGGCCCTTCGGGAACGCGGCCACCGCGATGTTCACCCTCCGCCGCGGCGCGACCCGGGCGGCACCGGGGATCCCGGGAACCGGCAACTCCTCGTACGGCGCACGCTCGGCCTGCACGCGGTCGATCAGCTGGACGAGCTGGGCCGCGCTCTCCAGGTCGCCGAGGAAGTCCTCGGTCTGCCCGGCGGGCGGGTCGCCCCGCAGGGCGAGGAAGCTGAGGATCCCCGCGTCGAGGAACTCGCGGATGAGCGCGGTCGCCCCGGCGTAGGTGTTGCCGACGCACGTGAGATGAGCGAGGGGCTCGACGTCGGTGTGGGTGCGGATGAAGCGCAGCACGTCGAGCGAGCGCCCCCCGGTGGAGCCGCCGGCACCGTAGGTCACCGACAGGAACTCCGGACCGGCTGCGGCCAGGCGCAGGACGGTCTCGTGCAGCGCCTCCTCGCTCGACGCGTTGCGCGGAGGGTAGAGCTCGAAGGAGAACGGCACGCGGGCGGTGCCGGTGGTGTCGATCTCGGTGGACATCTTCACTCCTGGGGACAGGGGGCCGGGGCGCGCGGACGGCACGGGAGGCGTGTCGTTCGCGGGCGGGTGCCGGGCTCGGCTGTCGCTCCACGCCCTGGACGAACCGGGCGTTTCCAGCAACCTAGAACAGCCCCGCGCGGGGCCGCACGTGTGTGACGCCGTGTGTCGGTCCGCCTAGGCTCGAGGCATGTCGTCGCTGCCCTTCGGTTCCTGGCCCTCCCCCTTCACCGCCGCGTCTGTCGCGACCTCCGCACCGCGCATCGACGGCGCCCGGTTCGCCGGGTCGGAGATCTGGTGGGGCGAGTCCGTGCCGGCCGAAGCCGGACGCGTGACTGTACGCAGCTCCTCCGGCGCCGAGATCCTGCCGGCTCCGTGGAGTGCGCGGTCGCGCGTGCACGAGTACGGCGGCGGGGCGTGGACGGCCGGCGACGGTGCGCTGTTCTTCGTCTCGGGCGCGGATCAGCGCGTGCATCGCCTCGTCCCGGGGGGCCAGCCCGAGCCGCTCACGCCCGCCGGTGCGTCGTACGGCGGACTCCGACTGCAGAGCGGACGACTGCTGGCCGTGCGCGAAGACCTCCGTCCGGACCCGCACCGGCGCGGCATCGTCGAGATCCCGGTGGACGGCTCCGCGGCCGAGGACGACGGCGCGCTCCGGGTGATCGCGGAGGGCACGGGCTTCTTCGCGCACCCGGCGCTGTCGCCCGACGGCACGCGGGTGGCCTGGGTCGAGTGGCACGAGCGGACGATGCCGTGGGACGAGGCGCAGCTCGCGATCGCGTCGCTCGCCGACGGCGAGGTCGTGCGCGTCGCGTCGTCCGCCGCCCTGCAGCCGGAGTGGCTCGACGACACCGCGCTCGTGTACGCCGACGACACGTCCGGGCGCTGGCAGGTGCAGCGCCTTCACGTCGACGGCGTGACCCCCGCAGCCGCGCCGATCGCCCTGACCGGGACCGACGCCGACACCGGCTACGGCCTGTGGGTGCTGGGCAACCGGTGGTTCCAGCCGCTGGCGGACGGACGCGTGGTCGCCGCGCGCACGAACGGCCGCGACGAGGTGCACGTGCTCCCGGCGGACGGCACGACGAGCACCGCGCTGGACCTCCCCGCCGACGGGCACGTGAGCGTGGACGACGTGTCCGGCTCCCGCGTGCTGCTCAGCGGCAACAGCTCGGGCACCACGCCCGGGGTGTGGTGCGTCGACCTCGACTCGGGGCGCGTGGAGGCCGTGGCGGGCGGGGTCCCGTCCGATCCGGAGTGGATGCCCGGCGCGCAGCCGATCGTGGTGGACGGCGCGCACGGCTCGGTGCACGCGTTCGCCTACCCGCCCGCGAACCCCGCGCACACCGCGGCTCCCGGCGAGCTTCCGCCGTACGTCGTGTTCGTCCACGGAGGACCGACCGCGCATGTGACGGGGGCCGCGTCGTCCGAGGTCGCGTTCTTCACGAGCCGCGGCATCGGCGTGCTCGATGTGAACTACGGCGGCTCCACCGGCTACGGCCGCGCCTACCGCGACCGCCTCGTCGGGCAGTGGGGTGTGGTCGACGTGGACGACGTGGTCGCCGCCGCACGGGGTCTGGCCGATGCGGGGCTCGCCGATCCCGCGCGCACCGCGATCCGCGGAGGTTCGGCCGGCGGCTGGACCGTCCTGTCGGCGCTGGTGCGGGGCGGGACCTTCGCGGCGGGCATCAGCCGCTACGGTGTGGCGGACCTGCGCCTGCTGGCCGCCGAGACGCACGACTTCGAGGCGCCGTACCTCGACGGTCTGGTCGGGCGGCTGCCGGAGGACGAGCACGTGTACGTCGAGCGTTCACCCCTCACGCACGCCGACCGGATCGACGTGCCCGTGCTGCTGCTCCAGGGCGGCGAGGACCGCGTGGTGCCTCCGTCGCAGTCCGAGGCGATCCGCAACGCCCTCGCCGCGAACGGCATCGAGCACGAGTACGCGCTGTATCCGGCAGAGGGGCACGGCTTCCGCAGCGCGGAGAACATCGTGGACGCGCTGCAGCGCGAGCTCGCGTTCCTCGGCCGCGTGTTCGGCTTCACCCCGGCGCCCTGACGGCGCGGGCTACTCGCCGACGCGGTTGCGCAGGCGCATGGCCCGCTCGGCCTCGCGCGTGTCCTGCCGCTCGCGCAGCGTCTGCCTCTTGTCGTACTCGCGCTTTCCCTTCGCGAGAGCGATCTCGACCTTGGCCCTGCCGTCGGAGAAGTAGAGCTTCAGCGGGATCAGGGTGTAACCACCGGCCGAGACCGCGTGGGAGAGCTTGGCGATCTCCTCACGGTGCAGCAGCAGCTTGCGGATGCGCTTGGCGGAGTGGTTGGTCCAGTGCCCCTGCGAGTACTCCGGGATGTGCACGGCGTCGAGGAACACCTCGTTCCCCTTGACGAACGCGTATCCGTCGCTGAGGTTCGCGCGCCCCTGACGGAGTGACTTGACCTCGGTGCCGGTGAGCACCATTCCCGCCTCGTACGACTTCTCGATGGTGTAGTCGTGACGCGCGCGACGATTGGTCGCGACGACCTTCTCCCCGCGTTCCCTGGGCATGATGCTCTCCTGTTGCCGTGACGAGCTCGACCGAGGATCCGGCCGAGCAGCCTTTCAGGGTATCAGGTGCGCAGCCAGCGACGGATCGCGAAGCCGGCCGACAGCGCCGCCAGCACGACGCCGATCCCCACCAGCACGGGCACCACGAGGAACGCGTCGTTCATGGTGACCCAGGTCGTGATGAACGGGACCCGCCCGCGCAGGTAGCCGTTGACGCCGAAGTGCACCCCGGCGACGACCGCCGCGCACGCGAGCGCCGAGCCGAGGAAGGCCGCGAAGACGCCCTCCAGCACGAACGGCGTCTGGATGAACCGGTTGGACGCGCCCACCAGGCGCATGATCCCGATCTCCTTGCGTCTCGCGTAGGCCGATAGTCGAATGGTCGTCCCGATCAGGAGGGTCGCGGCGATCAGCATCAGCACGGCGATCCCGACCGCGATGTAGGTCGCGACGGTGAGCGCGGAGAACAGCGGCTCGAGGTATTGCAACTGGTCCTGCACCTGCTCCACGCCCGCCTGTCCGCTGAACGCCTCGGCGAGCACCTGCGACTGCCCCGGATCCTTCATCGTGACGAAGAACACCTCGAACGCCTGGTCGGGCGTGAGCACGCTCGCCTGCTCCTCGCCCACCTGCTCGACGAGCTTGGCGTACGTCTCCTCTTTGGTGTCGAACGTCATGGAGCTGATCAGCGGCGCCAGCGCGTCGCCCTCGAGCTGGGCGCGCACCGCGGCGACCTGCTCCTCGCTGGCGGCGCCGTCGACGCAGGTGTCCGACTCCGACACCGCCGAGCACATGTACACCGCCACCTGGGCACGCTCGGCCCAATAGCCCCGCATCACGCCGATCTGGGACTGCATGAGGATCGCCGCGCCCACGAAGGTCAGCGACACGAACGTCACCAGCACGACGGAGATGACCATCGAGATGTTGCGACGGAGACCCACGAGGGCCTCGGTCAGGATCAGGCCGATTCTCATGAGGTCGGGCCCACTTCCTCGTCGTCCTGGTCGGAGAGGCCGAGACGGTCGGCCACGCCGAGCTCGGCGACGTCGACCTCCGGCAGCACGATCGGGTGCGTGCGGGGGGTGGCCGGACGCTCGACCGGAGCCTTCTCCGCGGCCGGGGCACGCTCCGCCTCATCCGGCGGTTCCACCACTCCGCGACGCGGCGGCTCGGGCGGCTCGACCACCTGCGGCTCACGTTCCGGCTGCGGGGCCGCGGCTGCGGCGGCGCGGCGCTGCGCGTCGAGCTCCTCCGCCAGGGCGGCACGCACCACCGACAGGTCGGCGGTCTGCCGCTGCACCTCCTGCACCGCGGTGAGGGCGGCCGCGGCGGCGGCTCCCCGTACCTCCTCCGGCGCGAGTCGCGGGATGTTCGAGGTGTCGCCGTAGCCGCCGTGGACCTCGTCGCGCACCATCTCGCCGTCGCGCAGCTCGATCACGCGGCGACGCATCTGATCGACGAACCCCGCCTCGTGCGTGGCCATGAGCACGGTCGTGCCACCGGCGTTGATGCGGGCGAGCAGCTGCATGATGTCGACGGAGGTCGCGGGGTCGAGGTTTCCGGTGGGCTCGTCGGCTAGCAGCACCTGCGGACGGTTCACGAGGGCACGGGCGATCGCGACGCGCTGCTGCTCACCGCCGGAGAGCTCGTGCGGCATGCGCTTCTCCTTGCCCTCGAGCCCGACCAGCGCCAGGGCCTCGGGCACGGCCTGCTGGATGAAACCGCGCGAGGAGCCGGTGACCTGCAGCGTGAACGCGACATTCTGGTGCACGGTCTTGGACGGCAGCAGGCGGAAGTCCTGGAACACGGAACCGATGTGGCGACGGAAGTAGGGCACCTTCCGGTTCGCGAGGGAGCGGAGATCGCGACCGAGGACGGCGACGCGACCACTGGTGGGCACGTCCTCCCGCAGGATGAGCCGCAGGCAGGACGACTTGCCCGATCCCGAAGCGCCGACGAGGAAGACGAACTCCCCGCGTTGCACTTCGAAGTCGACTCCGGACAGGGCGGGCTTCGACGTCCCGCGGTAGCGCTTCGTGACGTTCTCGAACCGAATCATGGCGATTCGAGCCTAAGCGCGGGCTCTGCGCTGACCCGCTGCGACACCCCGCGCGGCCTCAGGCCGTCGACCTGTGCAAACGGTGTCGGCGTCGCTGCCCACTGCTATACATGGAGAGTCGATTCGCGTCACCCACGCGAGCGCGCACACGGAGGGGACTTCCATGACGACACCTGCTGGCTGGTACGACGACGGCTCCGGTCGGCTGCGGTGGTGGGACGGCCAGCAGTGGACCGAGCACTTCGCGCCCGAGACGCCCGCTGTGCCCGCCCAGGAGTCCCCGGCATCCGAGTCCGAGACGACGCCGGGTGCGCCCGCCGCGGCGGTGCCCGACGCGCAGCCCGCGGCCACGGCCCCCGACGCCACCGCACCTGAGGCCACCGCATCCGACGCCACCACGCCCGACGCGACCGCCGCCGACGCCACCGCACCTGACGCCGCCGCACCCGACGCCACCACGCCCGACGCCACCACGCCCGACGCCACCGCCGCACCCGCCGCCGACGCGCCAGAGGCCGTGGTCGCACCCGAGCCCGCGAGCGACTGGGCCGCGCCGGCCTCGGGCGCCCACGAGCTTCCCGGTGCCGCGCCGGTGGCCGACTGGTCTGCGCCCGGAGCCACGGCGGCCGGGACGGTCACGCCGCCTCCGACCGGAGTGCAGCCTCCCGCCGGACTGGCCGCCTCTCCGCGGGGCGGCTACCCCGGGCAGTACTCCCCCGCCGCGCAGGCTGCGGGCCAGGGCGGCTACCCCGGACAGGCGGCCTACCCCACCGCGCAGACGTATCCCGCTCAGGGCGGCGGCTACCCCGGCGCTCCGGCTTACGCCGCGGCAGCCCCGGCGCCGGCGAAGATCTCCGTGCTGGGCCTCGTCGGCCTCGGTCTCGCCGCCCTCGGCCTGCTCCTCGCCTTCACGCCGTTCACGGTCGTCTTCTCGTGGCTGTTCCTCGGCGCGGGCTTCATCGTGTCGCTCATCTCCCTGTTCCTGAAGGGCAAGAAGTGGCCGGGCATCACGGGCCTGGGCGTCTCGGTGCTCGGCGCGATCATCGCCGCGATCATGAGCTTCGTGTTCTTCCTCGGTGCCGTCGCCAGCCAGGTCGACCGCTCCGACTCGCTGCCCGACGACGGCTCCGACACGGGGACGAGCGACTCCGGCACGGATTCCGGAACGGACGACGGCACCGGCTCCGGCACGGTCGTCGAGGGCAGCCTCGGCGATCCGATCACCGTGACGCAGATGTCCGGCAGCGCGGAGCTGACGATCACGTCCGCCACCTGGGGCACCACCAACGGCTCGGACTTCGAGGCGACCAACGGCGGCTACCTGGTGATCGACCTCACATGGGAGACGCTCGAGGGCACGACCTATGTGAACCCGCTGTACTTCTCGGTCGAGACCGCGGAGGGTGCCGAGGGCGACTACGACATCTTCGGCGATGCCACGCTCGAATCGAGTGAACTCCCGGCGGGTGAGACCACGCAGGGCACCGTGTCGTTCGATGTCGCCCAGAGCGGATCGTACGTCGTGATCGTCAGCGACGAGCTGTTCCAGGAGGTCGCCCGCGTGACTGTGGAAGCCACCGCGCGCTGAGCGTCGCCCGAAGAAGACAGAGGCACCGCTCATGACGACACCCGAGGGCTGGTACGACGACGGCTCCGGCAGCCTGCGGTGGTGGGACGGCCAGCAGTGGACCGCGCACGTCCGCAGCATCGACCCGCATCCCACCACTCCCGAGATCCCGGCGTCGTCGGGCGTACCGCAGCCTCCCGCCTCCACCGCGGGGACCGAGCCCGCACCCGCGATGCCGACGCCCGCGGTGCCGACGCCCGCGATGCCGACGCCCGCGGTGCCGCTCGCAGCCACCCCGGTCCAGGCGGCCTTCGAGCCGTTCGTGCCGCCGTCCTCGCCGTTCACCCCGTCCTCCCCGTACGCGGCGCCCCCGTACGCCGCAGCCTCGGGGTCCGCAGCCACCGCGGCCCCGGGCAACGGAGCGGCCGTGCCACCGGGACCCATCTCCCCGGGCGCACCGGCCGCCGCGTCGAGCACGACCGCGCGGCGTCCGTCGATCCCCGGCCTGGTCGGGCTCGCGGTCGCGCTGGTCGGGGTCGTGCTCGCGTGCGTGCCCCTCACGGCGCCGATCGGATGGGTCGTCGTGGCTGCCGGCTTCGTCGTGTCGCTCGTCTCGCTGTTCCTGCGGGGAACCAAGTGGCCGGGCATCGCCGGGCTCGCCGTGGCCGTGCTCGGCTCGACCCTCGCGGGCGCGGTCGCCCTGATCGCGGTCGGGCTCACGTCGGTCGAGGCGTCCGGAGACCCGGTGCCGTCGCCGAGCGCGCCGGCGACGGAGTCCGGTTCGCCCGTCGACCCGTCGACGATCGACGGCGCCGAGATGGTCGCGTTCGAAGACCTCGAGGTGGGCGATTGCCTCCCCTACGTGGACTACACCGGCGAGGACACGATCTTCGAGCTCCCGGTCGTGCCGTGCGATCAGCCGCACACCGACGAGGTGTACTTCATCTACGAGGTCGACGACCAGACCTTCCCCGGCGAGAGCGCACTGCTCGACGAGGCGTGGGACGGCTGCCTGGCGCAGTTCGAGGGATTCGTCGGCGTCCCGTACGAGCAGTCGGAGCTGGACTTCTACAGCTACCAGCCCACGAAGGCGTCGTGGACCCGTGCGGGCGACCGCGCGATCCAGTGCATCGCCTACAGCTACGACGATGTGACCGGCACGCTGCGCGGCGCCGCTCGCTGACCGCCGCACACGACGAAGGCCCCGGAGCGATCCGGGGCCTTCGTGCGTCAGTCGTCGTCGTCGCGGCGCTTGCGCCAGCGGATGCCGGCGGAGATGAAGTCGTCGAGGTCGCCGTCGAACACCGCGGCGGGGTTACCCGACTCCTGCCCCGTGCGGAGGTCCTTCACCAGCTGCTGGCCGTAGAGGAAGTAGGAGCGCATCTGGTCGCCCCAGCTCGCGGTGATGTTGCCCGCCAGCTCCTTCTTCTTCGCCGCTTCCTGCTCCTTCTGCAGCAGCAGCAGGCGGTTCTGCAGCACGCGCATGGCGGCTGCCCGGTTCTGGATCTGCGACTTCTCGTTCTGCATCGACACGACGATGCCCGTCGGGAGGTGCGTGATGCGCACGGCGGAGTCGGTCGTGTTGACCGACTGCCCACCCGGGCCCGAGGAGCGGAACACGTCGACGCGGATGTCGTTCTCCGGGATGTCGACCTCGGTGGCCTCCTCCATCAGCGGGATCACCTCGACGGCGGCGAACGACGTCTGCCGCTTGTCGGCCGAGCCGAAGGGGCTGATGCGCGCGAGGCGGTGCGTGCCGGCCTCGACGGAGATCGTGCCGAACGCGTAGGGGGCATCGATTTCGAAGGTCGCCGACTTGATGCCCGCACCCTCGGCGTACGAGGTGTCCATCACCTTGACGGGGTACTTGTGCCGCTCAGCCCACCGCAGGTACATGCGCATGAGCATCTCCGCGAAGTCGGTGGCGTCGTCGCCGCCCGCCCCGGAGCGGATCGTGACGATCGCGCTGCGCTCGTCGTACTCCCCGTCGAGGAGCGTCTGCACCTCGAGCTGGTTGATGAGGTCGGTCAGGGTGCCGAGTTCGTTGCGCGCCTCGATGGCGGAGTCCTCGTCGCCCATCTCGTTGGCCAGGTCGACGAGCACCTCGAGGTCGTCGAGGCGCTGGGCGATGCCGGTGATGCGCGCGAGCTCGGACTGACGGTGGCTCAGCGCACTCGTCACCTTCTGCGCGTTCTCGGTGTCGTCCCAGAGGTCGGGCGCACCGGCCTCCTCGCTGAGTCGCGCGATGTCCTCGCGCAGACGGTTGACATCGACGACCTCGCTGATGTCGCCGAAGGTGTGCCTGAGCGCCTGGATTTCGGCGGAGAGATCTAGTTCGAGCATGACACCTCAGCCTAACGTGCCGCCCGCGCCCGCGGGGACGCCGTCGTCGGGCGCTGCTCCCGCGCGGGAGTAGCGTGAGGAGGGTGAGCAGCGCATCCACGGTCCTTCGTCAGTTCGGACCGATGGTGTATCTGCCCACCGTCCTCTTCGCTCTCGGCGAGGGGGCCGTCATCCCCCTGATCCCGGTGATCGCCGCGTCGATGGGCGCAGACGTGGCGACGGCGGCGCTGGTCGCGTCGGCGCTCGTGGTGGGACAGCTCTGCGGGAACCTCCCGGCCGGCTGGGCCGTGGGCCGCATCGGCGAGCGATACACGATGGTGATCGCCGGAACGGCGGCGCTGCTGTCCGGAGCGGGCATGCTGTTCGCGCCGTCGCTCGGCGTGCTCGCGGCCTCCGTGTTCGTGCTCGGGCTGTGCGCGGCCGCGTTCGGGCTGGCGCGGCACGCGTTCATGACCACGCGCGTTCCCCTGCCGTTCCGTGCGCGCTCGCTGTCCCTGTTGGGCGGCAGCTTCCGTCTGGGCATCTTCATCGGCCCGTTCGTCGCCGCGGGGCTTCTGCAGCTGTTCGGCAGCGAGTCCGCGGCGATCTGGTTCTTCGGCGTCTGCCTCGTGGTGATGGTGCTGCTCGTGCTGTTCGGGCCGGACCCGGAGGCGACGATCCCGCCGGTGCGTTCGACCGAGCGTTTCGTGGAGGACAGCGGAGAGGCCGTGAGCGGCTCGATCCCGACGATCGAGCGCGCGGGCATCTTCCAGACCATGTGGCGGCAGCGACGACTGCTGTCACGGCTCGGTCTCGCCGCCGCGTCTCTGTCCGCCGTCCGCTCCGCCCGGCAGGTGGTCCTGCCGCTGTGGGGCCTGTCGCTGGGGCTCGACGCGTCGACGATCGCGCTGGTCGTCGGGGTCTCGGGCGCGATCGACTTCGCCCTCTTCTACGCGAGCGGGCAGGTGATGGACCGGTTCGGGCGGCTGTGGGCGGCCATGCCTGCGATGCTGCTCATGGGTGTCGGGTTCCTCGCCCTGGCCTTCACCCACGACGGGGATGCCGCGGTGCTGTGGTTCGGGATGTTCGCCGCCGTCCTGGGCGTGGGCAACGGGCTCTCCAGCGGCATCCTGCTCACGCTCGGCGCCGACGTCGCCCCGGAGCGCGAGCCCGCCGCCTTCCTCGGCTCCTGGCGCACGCTGACCGATGCGGGCGGCGCCGTCGCCCCGCTCCTCGTCTCCGCCATCACCGCGGTGTCGACGCTCTCCGTCGCCGCGGGCGCCATCGGCGTGATCGGACTGCTCGGCGCTGCCGGGTTCCTGCGGTGGATCCCCCGCTTCGTCCCCCGCCCGGATCCGCCCGCGGAGGCCTGAGGCCCCGGCTGGTCACCGCAGGGCGGTGCGGCTCGTCGCGGTCGCCTGCAGCGTAAGACCCTCCGGCACGAACGGCGACACGAGCGGTGGATGCCACGCCGTGCGAACGGTCACGCGCGCCGAAGCCCCGTCCGGGGAGGTCGCCGACACCAGCACCTCGTCCCCGCCCGCACCGTCCACGAGCGGCCGGGCTTGCGCCGCCACCGCCCCGTCCGTGAGTTCCGCGCGCGGCGTCTGCCCCTGCACCGTGAGGACGAAGCCGTCGGTTCCGGCGAGCGCGGCCGCATCGGCGAGGGCGTCCAGGCGCTTCTGGGCGATGTACAGGTCGGTCGCGCAGGCGCACACGAAGATCACGGCGAGCGCGAGCAGCACGTAGCCGAGCACGAGCAGCAGCACGCTCCCCTCCTCCGCGTCCGTGCCCCGGGCGGCGTCCCCCGCCTTCACTCGGCACCCCACTGACGCGACACCTTCTGCGCCGACACGGCCTCGATCGGCACCGACGTGGCTCTGTCCAGGCCCAGGACCGCGGGCACGAACGGCAGGCGGGCGCTGGTGGCGACCGAGACCGTGACGGTCGCACCGGCGGAGGGGCACGGAACGCCCTGTGGCAGACACGTCACGGCCAGTTGCACGTCGTCGTCGTCGATGCCGTACTGCGATGCGATGCTCGACAGCACCGCATCACCCTGGGAGGCGGCCGTCCTCGCGTCGGGAGCGGTCGCGATCACGCGCGCCGCGTGCCGGGCGGCGGCCTCGACCCCCAGCGTCTGCTCCTGAACGGAGCCCAGCACGATCACCAGATACAGCAGCGGCACGAGCATCAGAACCCCGGCGGCGATGAACTCCAGGGAGCTCGAGCCGCGATCATCCCGCATCGAACGACTCCGCCGGTGCGTGAGCCTCGACCTGCAGCCCGTACGGCACGCCGATCAGGCCGAACACCGGCAGGCTGGTCCTCACCCGCACGTCGACCGACTCCCGGTCCGCGACGCGCGACGTCCCGACGGCGACGTCCTCCGCGTAGGCGGGGCCGATCGCGCGGGTGATCACATCCTGCGTGCGCTGCTTCCCCTCGCCGAGCGAGACGTCTGCGAGGGCGGCGTAGTAGGCGCCCTCCACCGCCGCGTCGTGCACCACGTTGCGCACGTAGACCGCGAGCGCCAGCTGCAGCACCGCGAGAGTGAGGGCGGTGAGGAGCGTGCCGACCAGGACGAACTCCACCGGGTTCGACCCGCGGTCATCGATCACGGCCGCACGGAGGGGCACGTCAGAGACCCGACACCCGCTGGATCGCCTGCTCGAACAGCGAGGTCAGCGCGGGCCCCGCGACGGCCCAGATCACCACGACCAACCCCGCCGTCATGAGTGTCACGAGCACCCAGCCGGGGACGTCTCCCCTCTCGTCGTCGGCGAGGGCACGGAGCGGAGAACGCAGGCGTGTGATCATGCCGTCAGTCTGCCCGGGAGCGCCCACCCGCGTGCGCGGTTATCCACAGGCGGGCACCAGGCACGTCAGCCGAGGCCGAGCCGCAGGATGAACAGCCCGGGATAGATCGCGAACACCACCGACAGCGGCAGGATCAGGAACACCAGCGGAAGCAGCATCAGGATCTCCTTGCGCCCCGCCTGCTCGATGAGGGTGCGCTTGGCCTCCTCCCGCGCGTCGCCGGCCTGGGCGTGCAACACGGCGGCCAGCGGTGCTCCGTGCTCCAGTGCGGCGACGATCTGGTCCACCACGCGCGAGAGGCCGGGCAGCTCCAGCCGTGCGGCCATATCGCCCAGCCCCTCCGCGAGCGTCGACCCGGTCCCCACCTCCAACACGACGCGGCGCAGTTCCCCGGTCAGCTCGCCCGACCCCACCCCGGCCACGCGCCGCACCGCGTCGAGGAAGCTCTCGCCGGCCGAGAGGCACAGCGCCAGGAACTCGAGGGTCGTCGGCAGTTCGTCGGCGAGCCGCGTGCGCCGAGCCCTGACGCGGGCGGAGAGCTGCATGTCGTAGCCGATCGCGGCCGTTGCGCCGGCGAGCAGCGGGATCACACCGACCGGCACCGACCAGCGACCGGTGAGCACGAGCACGATCACCGCGATCGCACCGGTCGCGATGCCCGCCAGCGTCCAGGCGAGCTGTCTGCCCCGGAACGCGACAGGACTCAGCGCCGACCCCGCCTGCGCCAGGCGCTTGCGCAGCACGTCGCCGTCGCCCACCAGACGCTCGAGGGCATCGCGCACCCGCTCGCCCGGCGAGCTCCGGTGCGCGGGGAGGCGTCCGACGCCCGGAAGCGCCGTCGCCGGCAGCCGCTCATCGTCCACCACGTCGCGCACGTAGGGGGCGATCCGAGACATCAGCGGTGCCGCCCGCCACCGAGGCAGCCGCGCGAGCAGAAGGAGGACCCCGGCCGCGAAACCGCCTCCCAGCAGGACCGCGGCCGCGAGCGCCGTGATCCCGGTCATCCGAACCACCGCCGCGGCTCGGGGAGACGCCCGATGCGGACCATGATGCGGAAGGCCGCGACCGACACCACGGCGCCGACGCAGATCACCACCACCCCCTCGGGGGTGCCGTAGGCCTTGGCTCCCTCGGGTCGCAGCACCAGCAGCGTCAGGATGACCCAGGGCGCGACCGCCCCCAGCACCGCGGCCCCGCGGATCCACGACTGCCGTGCCTCGACCTCTCCGCGCAGCGCCGCATCCGCCCTGACCGACGCCGACAGGGCGCGCAGCACCCCGATCAGCTCGGTGCCCCCGACCTGCCGCGCCATCCGCAGCGTCTCGACGATGCGATCGCCGATCGGGTCGGCCAGCGCATCCTTCAGCCGGTCGAGGCTCGACTCGAACCGGCCACTGCCTTCCAGGTCCCGAGCGAACGCGCGGAAAGCGGGGCGGAGTGCGGGCGGTGCGGACTCGCCGAGCGACGCCACCGCGTCCGGGAGCGACAGCCCGACCCTGATCGACGCGATCAGCAGATCGCACACGTCGGGCCAGAGCTGCCGCCGCAGTCGACGCAGCCGCCGCCTCCGGCCGCGCAGGAAGGCGACGGGGGCGACCCCTCCCGCGAGGATCGCCAGCGCGGCGAGCACCACGACCCCGGTCATGAGCCAGACGATCGACCCGGCGATGAGGGCCGCCGCGGCGATCGCGGCGATCAGCGCCGAGGCGGGAAGCGCGGGAAAACCGGCCTCCTCCCCGAGCCGTGTGAGGCGCCCCTGAGCAATCGCACGCGGCGCCCGGCGCTCCGCCGGCCAGAGCCAGGGCGAGAGCACCAGGAGCAGGCCCGCCGCCAGCATCGCCCCGAGCAGCACGCTCACGCCTGTGCTCCCCCGACGAGGTCCGCGAACGACGCCACCCGGTCCCGCGCTTCCGCGGTCGCGTCGTACACCGTCCGGCACTGCACGCGACCGTCGCGGACCTCGCCGGACGGGGCGAGGATCTCGCGGACGCGGCGTCGTCCTTCCCGATCCCGCTCGCAGTGCACCACGAGGTCGATCGCGGATGCCAGGGCGGGAGCGATGAAACCTCGGTCGATGTTCCGTCCGGCGAGCAGGGGCAGCAGGCAAAGCTTCTCGATCGCCTCGGCCGCGCTGTTGGCGTGCACCGTGCACGCCCCCGGCACACCGGTGTTGAGCGCCAGGACGAGGTCGAGAGCCTCGGCGTCGCGCACCTCGCCGACCACGAGCCGATCCGGGCGCATGCGCAGCGCCTCCTTCACCAGCCGTCGCAGGGTGATCTCCCCCGTGCCCTCCAGACTGGGCTGCCGTCCTTGCAACGCCACCACGTCGGGCCCGCCGACCGCGAGCTCGAAGGTCTCCTCCACCGTGACGATGCGCTGAGACGACGCGCACGCCGCGAGAAGCGCCCCGAGGATCGTCGTCTTGCCCGCGTGCGTCGCCCCGGACACGATCACGGTCGCCCCCTCGCGCATGGCGGTCGCGAGCTCCGCCGCCGTCGCGGGCGGCAGCGAGCCCTGCGCGACGAGCTCGTCCAGCGTGCGGTGCCCGGTGAGGAATTTGCGGATGTTCACGCTCCACGCGCCGCGCACCACGTCGGCGATCGCGACGTGCAGCCGAGAGCCGTCGGGCAGCGACGCGTCGACGAACGGCTGGCCGATGTCGACGCGGCGTCCCGAGGAGTGCAGCATGCGCTCCACGAGGTCGCGCACGACGGTCTCGTCGAGGCGCAGGTCGGTGCGCTCGGATGTGCCGCCGCGGGCCACGTGCACGCCCCCGTCGCCGTTGACCCAGATCTCCTCGATGTCCGGCGCATCGAGGAGCGGCTGCAGGACGCCGAAGCCGCCGATCGCGGCGAGCACCTCGCTGATGCACGCGGTCTCGTCGTCCACGGGCTCCGCCCCGCGCGCCAGCGCGAGATCGTCGTAGCGCCGCACCTCCGAGCGCGCGATGGATCTCGCACGCTCCGGGTCGTCGGCCGGGTCGACGCCCTCGGCACGCAGGCGACGACGGACGTGTTCGGCGATGGCCGTGGAGGGATGGATCACCCGAGCATCCTGACAAGGATCGCCGCTGCCCCTCCGGAGTTATCCACACCGCCCTATCGACCAGCCCCGGGCGCTGTCAACCGTGTCGCGGCAGGTCCCACCCGCCGCCTACGCTGGGCCGACGAGCCGCGAGGAGACGACGTGCAGCGCGCCACACCAGCCACCCCCGACCCCACCGTCACGGTGGTGATCCCGGTCAAGGACGACGCCGCCGAACTGCACCGCTGCCTCACGGCGCTCGCCGCGCAGACGCGCGCCCCGGACGAGATCCTGGTGGTCGACAACGCCTCCACCGACGCGTCCGGCGCGGTCGCGTCCGCTCACGGCGTGCGGCTCATCCACTGCGCGACACCCGGCACGGCCGCGGCGAGCGCAGCCGGCTACGACGCCGCGTCGGGAGACGTGCTCCTGCGTCTCGATGCCGACTGCATCCCGGACCGGCAGTGGGTCGAGGTCATGCTCGCGGCCTGCGTGCGCGACCCCGGGGTCGCGGCGTGGACCGGGGGCGCGCTCTTCCTCGACGGACCGCGACCGCTGCGCCGCCCGCTCGCGACCGCGTATCTGCTCGCCTACGCCCTGGTGTGCGGCAGCGCCCTCGGACATGCACCGCTGTTCGGCTCGAACCTCGCGCTCCGGCGCTGGGCGTGGCGCGACGTGCGCGACCGCGTGCACCGCGACGACCCCGAGGTGCACGACGACCTCGACCTCGCGTTCCACCTCGGCGAACGCCACCGCATCCGCTGGGCGCGCGAGGCGGGGATGGGCATCTCGATGCGTCCCTTCCACAGCGGCCGTTCGTTCGCCCGCCGCGTGCACCGCGGCGTCCGCACGGTGCTGATCCACTGGCCGGAGGACTTCCCGCCCGTGCGGTGGACGCGGCTGGCCCTGCGCCGCACGCTGCATCGGCTCGGCGTCGCCGCTCCGGCGAGGTCGCGGTCGTGAGCGCGCCGCTCCTCGGCCGTCCGCGCGACACCGAGCTGCTGATCATGAGCGTCAACGTGCGCCGCGACCTCGGTGTGCTGGCGGTGCGGGCGGCCGATCGCTGGAGCGCCCGCCGGGACCGCGTCGCCGCGATGCTGCGCGCCGAGCAGCCGACGGTGCTCGCGGTGCAGGAGGCCCTGCCCGCGCAGGCGCGTGCGATCCGGGCGGCCCTCGGCCCTGCGTACGGCTCGATCGGCCACGGTCGGCGTCCCGGTCCCCGCGGCGAGGGATGCCCGGTGTTCTACGACAGGGAGCGGCTCGAGCTGCTCGACGGGTGGCAGCGCGCGCTGTCCGACCGTCCCGAGGTGCCGGGCTCGATCGCGTGGACGAGCGTCCTGCCGCGGGTCGTCGTGGGCGCGCGGTTCCGCGACCGGCGCTGCGGGGTCGAGTTCACGCTCCTCAACACGCACCTGGACGCGTTCTCGCCGTGGGCCCGGAGGCGGCAGGCCGCAGAGGTGCATGCCGCAGCGGTCGCGGTGCGGACACCGGTCGTCGTCACCGGAGACCTCAACGCGGCCGAGGGCTCGGCGCCGTGGCGGGCACTCACCGCGGACGGGGCGCTGCGCGACACCTGGCGTGTGGCAGACACCAGGGCGACGCCGGCGTGGGGCACGTTCGCGCATTACCGGACGCCCCGGGTCGGCCGACGCATCGATGCGATCCTCGCGTCCGCGGAGGTGCACGTGGTCCGGGCGGGGATCGATCCGCGGCAGCACGGCGGCGGCTGGCCGTCGGACCACCTTCCGGTTCAGGCCCTGGTCGACTTCGCTCCGCCGGCACCGGGTCCCCTCGGGGAGGGCGCATGAAAGACGACTTCCTCCGCCCGCCCCGCACCGTCGCCGAGTACGCGGCCGACGCCGTGCGGGCGATCGGCGTGCTGAGCATGATCATCGCGGCGATCTGGTCGACCCCCACCGACGCGGGCGTGCTGGCGTTCGCGCTCCCGGCCCTCATGCTGCCCCGAGCGCTCGGCTTGCGCGGGGGAGCCGACCTCGCGGTCGGAGCGATCGTGCTGATCGCGGCCGTGAGCAACGTGTTCGACCTGTACCGCTCGCTGCCGGGCTGGGACCTCGTGGTGCACTTCCTCTGCACGGGGGTGATCGCCGCCACCGGCTACGTGGTGCTCGCGCGCCTCGGCATCGTCCCTCCCCAGGGCTCCCCCGCGTTCCGCCCGCGTCTCCCGCTCGTCGTCTGCCCGCTCATCGGACTCGCGGCCAGCGCGCTGTGGGAGATGGTCGAGTGGGCGGGCCGCACATTCATCACGACGGAGATCTTCGTCACCTACGAGGACACGATCGGGGACATGGCGATGGGCGGGCTCGGCGCCCTGGTCGCGGGAGCCGTCGTCGCGGTGGTCGGACTCGAGCGCGATCCGCGCCGCTGAGACGGGAAACTGCGGGCCGATCCCCAGAGTGGAGCTCGGCCCGGGTCAGTAGACTGAACTCACCGCGCGGGAGTGGTGGAATTGGCAGACACGCAGGATTTAGGTTCCTGTGCCTTACGGCGTGTGGGTTCAAGTCCCACCTTCCGCACGACGGGTGCTGTGGCATCCCTCATCGCACTACCGCCGACAATTCACGACCGACGGGACTCCTTCCGTGCTCGAAAGCATGCTGCACGCACCGACCGCCCTCATCCCCTGGCTGGATCCGCAGACGATCATCGCCGCGGCAGGGCCCTGGGCACTGCTCGTCGTGTGCTTCATCGTGTTCGCCGAGACCGGGCTCCTGGTCGGCTTCCTGCTCCCCGGTGACACGCTCCTGATCATCGCCGGGCTGCTCACCCACACCAGCAACGTCTTCGGCGTGAACATCTGGGTCGTCACGCTCCTCATCGCGCTGTCGGCGTTCATCGGCGGCGAGGTCGGCTACTACATCGGCCACAAGGGCGGTCCGGCCATCTTCGAACGCAAGGAGTCCGGCCTCTTCAGCAGGAAGAACGTCGAGCGCACCAACGCCTTCTTCGAGCGGTTCGGCGGCATCACCGTGATCCTCGCCCGCTTCGTCCCCATCGTGCGCACCTTCGCCCCGGTCGCGGCCGGCGTGGGCCACATGCCGTGGCGGCGCTACACCCTCTACAACCTCATCGGCGCGATGCTGTGGGGCTTCGGGCTCACTATGGTCGGCTACCTGATCGCGTACATCCCCTGGGTGCGCGACCTCGTCGTCGACTACATCGACGTGATCCTCCTGATCGCCGTCGGTGGCACGGCCGCGGTCACGCTGTGGCACTACCTCACGGAGCGTCACAAGGCGAAGAAGGCCGCGGCGGCGGGCGAGGATGTGGTGACCGACCACCGCGAGGCCGAGGAGCTCGCCCTCGATCCCGAGGTGTTCGACCGCGCGCCCGACCTGGACGGCGACGGCAAGCACTGACCCGGTCCACCGGGTCCGGCACGTCAGCCGGCGCTCTTCGCGCGCTTCTCCTTCGACCGCGCCACGCTCGCCCGCAGGGCCTCCATGAGGTCGATCACCTCGCCGCCGTCCGCCGCCTTCTCGGTGTCTCCGAAGGTCTCCGCGACATCGAAGGTCTCCCCCGCGTCGATCTTCGCGTCGATCAGGGTCCGGAGCTCCTTCTGGTACTCGTCGACGAACTCCTCGGGGTCGAAGTCGGCGGAGTAGCTGTCGACCAGGGAGGACGACAGCTCGAGCTCCTTCTTCGAGATCCGCACGTCCTCGTCGAGCGAGGGGAACTCCGCCTCGCGCACCTCGTCCGACCAGAGCAGCGTCTGCAGCACCAGCACCTTGCCCCGCACGCGCAGCGCCGCGAGTCGCGTCTTCTGCCGCAGGGTGAAGCGCACGATCGCCGTGCGGTCGGTCTGCTCGAGCGTCTTGCGCAGCAGCACGTACGCCTTGGGCGACTTCGAATCCGGCTCGAGGTAGTAGGGCTTGTCGAGCGTGAGCGGGTCGACCTGGTCGGACGGCACGAACTCGACCACGTCGATCTCCCGGCTCTTCTCCGCCGGGAGGGCCGCGAGGTCGTCCTTGGTGAGCACGACCGTCTGTCCGTCCTCCACGTAGGCGCGGTCGATGTCGGAGTACGCGACGGTCTCGCCGCACACCTCGCACGTGCGCTGATAGCGGATGCGCCCGCCGTCCTTGTCGTGCACCTGATGCAGCGGCACGTCGTGGTCCTCCGTCGCCGAGTACACCTTGACCGGGACGTTCACGAGCCCGAACGTCAGTGCGCCCTTCCAGATGGTCCTCATCCCACCAGTAGACACCAGCCCCACCTGTCACGACCAGCCCTTGACTACGCTGGGCCCATGGTGGGAGAGGCGCAGGTCGTGCAGATCGACGGCCGACGGCTGCGCGTCACGAACCTCGACAAGATCGTGTACCCCGCCACCGGCACCACCAAGGGCGAGATCATCGCCTACTACACCGCGATCGCGCCGCAGCTGCTGCCGCTCCTGCACGGTCGCCCCGTCACCCGGAAGCGCTGGGTGGAGGGGGTGGGGACCGCAGAGGCCCCGGCCGACGCGTTCTTCACGAAGCAGCTCGAACCCGGCGCCCCGGAGTGGATCGCCCGCCAGGCCATCCAGCACTCCGACGGACCGAAGGAGTATCCGCTGGTCGACGACGTGCCGACGCTGGTGTGGCTCGCCCAGGTGGCCGCGATCGAGCTGCACGTGCCGCAGTGGCGGTTCACGGCGGACGGTCTGCCCGGACGCCCCGACCGCCTGGTGCTCGACCTCGATCCCGGCCCGGGCGTCGGGCTGCCCGCGTGCGCCGAGGTCGCCCGCCTGGCCCGGGTGCTCCTGCGGGGCATGGGCCTCGATCCGCTCCCGGTGACCAGCGGCAGCAAGGGCATCCACCTCTACGCCGCCCTGCCAGGGGAACAGACCAGCACCGAGGTCTCCGCGGTCGTGAAGGAGCTCGCCCGCATCATCGAGAACGAGCACCCCGACCTCGCCACCAGCGTGATGTCGAAGGCCGTCCGTGGCGGGCGCGTGTTCCTCGACTGGAGCCAGAACAACGCCAAGAAGACCACGATCTCCCCGTACTCGCTGCGGGGGCGCGAGCGGCCGTGGGTCGCGGCGCCGCGCACGTGGGACGAGCTCGACGATCCGGGGCTCGCGCACCTCGAACTCGACGAGGTGCTGGCACGGGCCGCCTCGGGCATCGATCCGCTCGCATCGCTCCACCCGTCCCCCCACACCGCCGCTCCGGTCGCGGCGCCTCCCGCGCGCGAGTCCGCGGTCGCCGCCACATCCCGGCCGGCCGAGTCCCCCGCCCGCAAGCGGCGCCCGCTGGCCACCGCCGCCGCGCCCACCGCGGGCACCACACTGCCCTCGCTCGACCCGATGCTCGCCGAGACCGGCACGCCGGCGCTCGCTCGGGGCCTCAGCTCCCCGTCGTGGGTCGAGGTGAAGTGGGACGGGATCCGGGCGATCGGCACCTGGCGCGACGGCCGTATGCTGCTCCACGCCCGGCGCGGCACCGACATCACCGCGCGATACCCCGAGCTCACGGCCGACGGGGCGCCGTTCCTCCCGGTCGACGAGGCGATCGTCGACGGGGAGATCGTCGCGTTCGACGCCCACGCACGGCCGAGCTTCTCCCTGTTGCAGAACCGGATGCACCTGACCCGCCCGCGCGAGATCGAGCGCGAGGTGGTGCGCACGCCCGTCGTCTACATGCTGTTCGACCTGCTCCGGCTCGACGGGCACGACCTCACGGGCATGCCGCTGCGCGAACGCCGCACGCTGCTGGAAGACCTGGTCGCCGACCTCGAGGCGCCGGTCCAGGTGCCGCCGGTGTTCGACGACGTGGACGCGGCCCTCGGCGCGAGCGACGAGTTCGGTCTCGAGGGCGTCGTGGTCAAGGACCCCGCGTCCCGCTACCGCCCCGGCGTCCGCTCACCGTCCTGGCTCAAGCTGAAGAACACGCGCATGCAGGAGGCCGTGATCGTGGGCATCCGTCCGGGCAAGGGCGAACGCGACGGCACGCTCGGGTCCCTGCTGCTGGCCGTGCCCGACGAGGGAGAACTGCGCTACGTGGGACGGGTCGGCACGGGGTTCAGCGACCGGATGCTCCGCGAGCTGATGGCGCGCCTCGAGCCGCTGCGGGTGTCCGCTCCGCCGCTCGACGGCGTGCCGAGGCCCGACGCCTCGGACGCGCTGTGGGTGCGACCGGAGCTCGTGGGCGAGGTCGAGTTCGGCAACTGGACACCGGACGGCATCCTCCGTCACGCGCGGTGGCGAGGCCTCCGGCCGGACAAGACCCCTGACGAGATCACCGTCGAGGAGTGAGCGCCGGTCGCCGTGTCACGCGTGGTGCGGCTCGCAGTCCGACTGCTCGGCTGGCTCGATCTGGAAGGTGGAGTGCGCCACGTCGAAGTGGTCGGCGAGGCACGACTGCATGTCGGCGAGGAGAGCGGCGGAGCGCCCGTCCGCCAGGAGTGCGGGCTCCACACTCACGTGGGCGGTGAACACCGGGGCTCCGCGCGTGAGCTGCCACACGTGCACGTCGTGTACGCCGACCACCCCTGCATAGCCGAGCAGGTGTGTGCGGATCTCGCTGACGGCCGTGCCCTTCGGAGCCGATTCGGACAGCACCGAGAAGACCTCGCGCAACAGCGAGATCGCCCGCGGGATGATCATGGCCGCGATGAACAGCGAGGCGATGGCGTCGGCCGGCATCCAGCCCGTGAGCAGGATCACGGCGGCCGCGACGATGACGGCCAGCGAGCCCAGCAGGTCGCCCATCACCTCCAGGTAGGCCCCGCGCACGTTGATGCTGGTCTTCTGGGCTCGGCTGAGCAGCCACATCGACACGGCGTTGGCCACCAGGCCGACGACCGCGACGACGAGCATGAGACCGCCGGCGACCTCCACCGTGTTCGGATTCAGCAGGCGCTCGACCCCCTGGACGGCCACCACGGTGGCCAGCGCGATCAGGATCACCGCGTTGATCAGCGCGCCGAACACCTCGGCGCGCTGGTAGCCGAACGTCCGACGGTCGTCCGCGGGTCGGGCGGCGACGGTGGCCGCGATGAGCGCGATCACGAGCGCGGAGGCGTCGGTGAACATGTGGGCCGCGTCGGCGAGCAGCGCCAGCGATCCGGTGAGCAGAGCGCCGACCACCTGCACGATCATGACCGTGGCGGTCAGCGTCAACGAGATGGCGAGCAGGCGTCTGCTGCTCGCCGAGCGGAGACCGCCGGGCGCGGGCGCGTGATCGTGCATGCCTCCAGGCTAGACCGGGGATCGCCCCGGAACGGCCGATCCTGGCTAGTCGGGAAGGGTAACGATTCTCACCGTCAGCAGGACTTCTCCGCGACCGCCCAGGTCAGAGTCCTGCGAGCAGGGCCACCAGGGCGGTGAAGGCGCGGGCGCGGTGCGACTGCGCCTGCTTCTCCTCGGCGGTGAACTCCCCGACCGTGCGCTCGGCTCCCGCGTCCTGGCCGTCCGGGACGAACACGGGGTCGTAGCCGAAGCCGCCGTCGCCGGACGCCGCGTGCGCGAGCCGTCCCGGCCAGATCCCCTCGACCACGTGCTCGGCCCCACCCGGGACCACGAGCGCGATCGTCGACGTGAAGTGTGCGGCTCGGTGCGGGTCGGCGATGTCGCGGAGCTGGTCGAGCAGCAGCTCCCGGTTCGCCACCGCGTCCTTCTTCTGTCCGGCCCAGTACGCGGAGAAGACACCGGGTGATCCGCCGAGCACGTCCACGCAGATGCCCGAGTCGTCGGCGAGCGCCGGAAGCCCGGTGTGCGCGGCGGCCGCCCTGGCCTTGAGCAGCGCGTTCTCCGCGAAGGTCACGCCGTCCTCCACGGGCTCGGGGCCGTCATAGCCGACCACCTCCAGGTCGGGCCTGGCCTGGGCGACGATCTGCTGGAACTCCTCGACCTTGTGCGGGTTGTGGGTCGCCAGGACGACGCGCACGGTCACTCCCCCGCCAGCGCCGCGAGCTGCCGCGCCTTCAGGTCTTCGCAGCCCGCGAGTCCCAGCTCCAGGAGCGCGTCGAGCTCGCGCTTGTCGAACGGCGCCCCCTCGGCGGTGCCCTGCACCTCGACGAACAGGCCGCGACCGGTCACGACCACGTTCATGTCGGTCTCGGCGCGCACGTCCTCGACGTACGCGAGGTCGAGCAGGGGCTCGCCGTCGACGATCCCGACCGACACCGCCGCGACCGAGTCGAGCAGCGGCGTCGAGTTGCGCCCGATGAACTTCTTCTCGCGGCCCCACTCGATGGCGTCGGCAAGGGCGACGTAGGCGCCCGTGATGGCCGCCGTGCGGGTGCCGCCGTCGGCCTGCAGCACGTCGCAGTCGATCACGATCGTGTTCTCGCCGAGCGCCTTGGTGTCGACCACGGCGCGCAGGGCACGGCCGATGAGCCGCGAGATCTCGTGCGTGCGACCGCCGATGCGACCCTTCACGCTCTCGCGGTCGTTGCGGCTGTTGGTCGCGCGCGGGAGCATCGCGTACTCCGCCGTCACCCAGCCCTTGCCCTTGCCGGTGAGCCAGCGCGGCACGCCGTTCGTGAACGAGGCGGTGCACAGCACCTTGGTGCCCCCGAAGCTGATCAGGGCCGATCCCTCGGCCTGCGCGCTCCAGCCGCGCTCGATGGTGATCTCGCGCAGCTGCGAGGCGGAACGGCCGTCGGCACGGACGATGTCGGTCATGGGCTTCTCTCGGTTCGGGACGGGCGAGCGGATCAGCGCGCGTCGAGCGCGGGGTCGGGGAGGGTGATGACGCCGGTGTGGACGAGCTGCACGTCGCGCACCTCGCGGCCCATCAGTCGGTTGGCGAGCGCGGTGAAATCGTCGGCCGAGTCGCCCGTCGCCTCGTAGACGTAGGTGGCGGTGGCATCCGCAGGGGCCAGCAGATCGCCGCGCACGAGCTGACGGTAGACGTCGCCGGCCGTCTCGTCATCGCTCGACACGAGGGTCACGCCTTCGCCCATCACGTAGCTGATGGCACCGCGGAGGAACGGGTAGTGCGTGCAGCCGAGGACGAGCGTGTCCACGTCGGCCTCTCGCAGCGGCGCGAGGTACTCCTCCGCGACGGCGAGCACCTCCGGGGTTCCGGTGACCCCGGCCTCAACGAACTCGACGAACCGCGGACAGGCGGCCGTGAAGACCTGCAGGCGCTCGTTCACCTCGAGCATGTCCTGGTACGCGCGGGAGCCGATCGTGCCGACCGTGCCGATCACGCCGACCCGGCCGTTGCGCGTGGTCGAGACGGCTCGGCGCACCGCGGGGCCGATGACCTCCACCACCGGGACGTCGTAGCGCTCGCGCGCATCGCGCAGCATCGCCGCCGAGGCCGTGTTGCAGGCGATCACGAGCATCTTCACGCCCTGGTCGACCAGGGTGTCGAGCACCTCGAGAGCGTAGCGGCGCACGTCGGCGATCGGCTTCGGGCCGTAGGGCGAGTGCGCGGTGTCGCCGATGTAGACGAAGGATTCTCTGGGCAGCTGGGCGCGGATGGCCCTGGCCACCGTGAGCCCGCCGACACCGGAGTCGAAGATCCCGATCGGCGCGTCATTCATGACTCCCCAGCCTACCCGCGCGCGGCAGGGCCCGCGTATCGCGGCTCACTATGCTGGGCGGATGACCACGTCGACGGCGCTGCTCACCGACCGTTACGAGCTCACGATGCTCGCCGCCTCGCTCCGGGACGGCACCGCGTTCCGTCCGAGCGTGTTCGAGCTGTTCTCGCGTCGCCTGTCCGGCGGCCGGCGCTTCGGCGTCGTCGCGGGCACCGGGCGCCTGCTGAGCCTGCTCCGCGACTTCCGGTTCGGCGACGACGAGCTGCGCTTCCTGCGCGACGAGCAGGTCGTCGACACCGAGACGCTCTCCCACCTCGAGCGTTACCGCTTCACGGGCTCGGTCCGCGGGTACCGCGAGGGCGAGCTCTACTTCCCCGGCTCCCCCATCCTCACGGTGGAGGGATCCTTCGCGGATGCCGTCGTCCTGGAGACCCTCGCGCTGAGCGTGCTCAACCACGACTCCGCGGTCGCGACGGCGGCGGCGCGCATGAGCATCGCGGCCGGTGAGCGACCGCTGGCCGAGATGGGATCTCGCCGTGCGGCCGAGCGCTCCGCCGTCGCCGCGGCCCGCGCCGCCTACATCGCGGGTTTCACCGCCACGAGCAACCTGGAGGCCGGCCGCACGTGGGGCATCCCCACGATGGGCACGGCGGCGCACTCCTGGACGCTGCTGCACGACTCCGAGGAGGACGCCTTCTGCGCCCAGGTCGCGAGCATGGGCGTCGACACCACCCTGCTGGTCGACACGTACGACATCCGCAGCGGCGTCGAGACGGCGATCCGCGTGGCAGGAACCGAGCTGGGCGGCGTCCGGATCGACTCCGGTGACCTGCCGATCGTGGCCGCCGAGGTCCGCGCACAGCTGGACGAGCTGGGAGCGACGGGCACGCGCATCACCGTCACCAGCGACCTCGACGAGTACGCGATCGCCGCTCTCGCCGCGTCACCCGTCGACGCGTACGGCGTCGGCACCTCGGTCGTGACCGGGTCCGGCTACCCCACTGCGAGCATGGTGTACAAGCTGGTCGCGCGGCAGGATGCCGACGGAGCCTGGATCGGGGTGGCCAAGGCCTCCGCCGACAAGGCGTCGTTCGGGGGGCGGAAGGCAGCGTTCCGGACGCTGTCCGACGGCGTCGCGACGGCGGAGACCGTCGTCGTCTCGGACGGGTTCGAAGAGCTCGACACGCCCGCTGAGCACGCGGACGGCCGGCCGCTCCAGGTCACTCTCGTCGAGGACGGCGACATCGATACCGCGCACGAGGGAGTCGCCGGGACGGCGGCCGCCCGCGCACATCACCTTCGCGTGCGCGAGGAGCTGCCGGTGCGCGCCCTGGCGCTCAGCAAGTCCGACCCGGCGATCCCGACCGTCTACCTCGAGGCCGACTGAGGTCAGCCGACCATCGACTCGTAGATCTCCTTGCACGTCGGGCAGATCGGGAACTTCTCCGGATCGCGGCCCGGCGTCCACTTCTTGCCGCAGAGAGCGCGCACCGGCTTCCCGGTGATCGCGGACTCGAGGATCTTGTCCTTCTTCACGTAGTGCGAGAAGCGCTCGTGGTCGCCCGGTTCGAGGTTCTCCTCCCGGAGGAGCTCTTCCAGTTCGCGATCAAGCGTTGCCACGCCGCCCTGATCGGGGCTGTCCAGCGGAGTACTCATTCCGCGATTCTAGCCGCGTCGGGGGGCCGGTGGGCGGCCGTCACGCGGTCTCGACGAACTCCATGAGCCGCTCTCCGCTGTGCTCGAAGATGCGCCCGCCGAGCACAGCCCCGGCGACGAGCACGATCGCGCCGGTGAACAGCCCCACCCAGAACGCCGCGGGCGCGAACGCCGAACCGGAGACGATCGTGGCGGCGAAGAGCCAGATCGTCGGCACGCTCAGGACGATGGATCCGAGGAACGCCGCGGCGGGGCCGTAGGCACCGTGGGACGTCGGCCGCTGCGGCTGCTGGAAGGGGCTGTCCCCGGGTCGCGACACCGCGTACGGTGCGACCACCGACACCACGCTCGAGATGCCGAGGGCGCACAGCAGGAGACTGACCGCGAGACCCACCAGCGGAAGGAGGAGGGTCCAGCTCCCCACGAGCAGCAACGACAGCGGCACCGCGATCGCGAGCACCGGCACGGCCACGAGGAGCACCGGGACGAGCCGTCCGAGGCGGTCGGGAAGGCCGCGTACCCCGCTCGCCACGTGCGTCCACAGCGCGGTCGAGTCGTAGGCGATGTCGTTGTGGGGGAGCCAGCCGAAGAACAGCGCCATCACCGGAACCGGGATGAGGGCCGCGATCTCGATCGGGACACCGGCGACGATGAGCGGCAGCACCGTCAGCACCCCGGCGACGGGCACGACGATCACGTTCATGATGTAGCGACGGTCCCGCAGCCAGTACACGAGGCTGCGCGACGCGATCGCTCCGAAAGCGTTGGACGGCAGCAGGCCGAACCAGCCGAGGCCCGTGCGCTCCCGTGCTGTGACGGGCCGCTCGGTGGTCGTCAGCAGACGACGGACGAACCACGCCCAGACGAGGGCGAGGGCGATGGCCGTGACCACAGCGACGGCACCGCTCGCCCACGCCGTCCCGGTCTCTCCTGCCGCCGCGGCGAACGCAGAGGCCGGAGCCGCAGCGAACGGAGTGACACCGATCACCGACGTGAGCGTCGCGATCGACGCGGGCACGTCACCGTCCCATCGCAACGAACCGAGGAACACGGCGACGGGGAATGCGATCACGATCAGGGCGAGCGCGAACAGGGCGGTGAGCTCCCTCGATCGACGCTCCGGGAGCAGCATCGCGTTCAGCGCCATGCCGATCCGGGCGATCAGGGCCGTGATGAACAGGCCGAGCAGAGACATGATCACCGCGAGTGGCCACGGCGCGCCCGCCTCGATCGCGACGATGCACACGCTGGCATAGACGGCGAGAAGGGCGAGGCTCGGCACGCTCACCAGCGAGGCGAGCATAAGCACCCAGGGCAGCCGGCGCTCGTCGACGCCGAACACCGCGAACCGACGGGGGTCGAGCTGGTCCACCGCCCCGACCAGCAGCGGCCCGACGAGGAAGCCGAGCAGCACCGCCGCACCGCCGAGCACGGTGACCGCGCTGGCGACCGGCACGGAGGCGTCGGTCAGGCTGAACACCGCGACGCAGACCACGACCGTCACGGCGACGACGGCCCCGAAGGACAGCAGCGTGCGGATCCGGCGTTCACCGCGGAGTGCGCCGAGGAGGAGCGCGAACCTCAGTCGGAGAACGTGTGCAGCCATTCCAGCCCCTCCACCTCGCCGCTGGAGCCCGCGAGCTCGACGAAGCGCGATTCGAGGGTCTGCCCCGCGCGGACCTCGTCGATCGTCCCCTCCGCGAGCACCTCGCCGTTGACGATGATCGCCACACGCGAGCACACCCGCTCGACCAGGTCCATGCCGTGGCTCGACAGGATCACGGTGCCCCCGTGGGCGACGTAGGCGCGGAGGATGTCGAGGATGACGGCGGATGACACGGGGTCGACCGACTCGAAGGGCTCGTCGAGCACCAGCACGCGGGGCGAGTGGATCATCGCACCGGCGAGCATGATCTTCTTCGTCATACCCGCGGAGTAGTCCGACACCACGCGGTTGAGCGCGTCTCCGAGGTCGAAGGCGCGAGCCAGATCCGCGGCGCGCTTCTCGATGACGTCAGCCGCCAGCCCGCGAAGCAGTCCGTAGTAGTAGAGGAGTTGTCGGCCGGTCAGGCGGTCGAAGGTGCGAAGGCGATCGGGAAGCACTCCCATGACGCGCTTGGCGGCGAGAGCGTCGACGGCCTGGTCGATGCCGCAGATCACGACGCTCCCCTCGTCGGCGCGCAGCAGCCCCGCGACGATCGAGAGCGTGGTGGTCTTGCCCGCACCGTTCGGTCCGACGATCCCGTAGAACGAGGCGGCGGGCACCGACAGGTCGATGCCGTCGACGGCGCGGTTGTCGCCGAACTGCTTCACCAGGCCGCGGATGCGGATCGCCTCGGTGCTCGGCTGGTCCTCACGGGAACCCTCGGCACGCAGCGGCGGCTCCTGCGAGGTCTCCGGATCGACGACGACGACGGAGCCGTCCGTCAGCGCGTCGGCTGTGGGGTTCTGCACGGGCTCCACCGCATCGGCGGGCACGGGAACGGCTGTGCTCTCGGCGGTCGGTTCGAGCTCTGCGACGAGGGTGTCCGCGCCCGGATCATCGGACGCCGCTTCACCCACAGAGCCGGCGGACATCGGAGCTGCCGTGTCGTCCGCCACCGCGGTGGCGGACGCAATCGCGACGCCCTCACCGTCCACGGCGGGCGTCTCCGTGACGGTCTCGAGCGCGGCAGCCCCGTCGGCCGCCGCCTCCTCGCCGGTCCCCTCGTGCGTCGCCTGCTCGGCTGCGGCCTTCTCGGCTGCCGCCTTCTCAGCTGCGGCCTTCTCGACCGAGGCTTTCTCCGCTGCGGCCTTCTCGGCTGCGGCCTTCTCGGCTGCGGCCTTCGCGGCAGCCGTCTTGGCCGCCGCTGTCTTCGCCGACGCGGAGCGCGCCGTGCTCTTCGCCGCTGCCGACTTGGCCGCCGCCGCCTTCGCCGCCGCCGTCTTCGCAGCGGTCGCTGTGGACGTCGCCGCCCGTGGGGACGTCGGCGTGGCCGCCGCGTTCTTCACCGCCGCCGCCCGGGAGGCGCCGGCCTGTCGGGGTCGCGCGGGTGTGCGCGCTGCCGTGTTCCTCGCCGCCGCGAGTCGCGCCGCATCGGCGCTGCGCGCTGCGGGCGCCACGGCTGAAGCATCAACGCTGCCCTTGGGCGTCGGCTCCACCACGACCTCGAGCGACGCGGCGGCATTTTCTGCGGCCGCCTTGGCCGGTGCCGTCGTTGCGCTGACGCTCTTCGCCGATGCGGAGGTCTTCGCCGCCGCCTTCGATGCCGTGGCCTTCGATGCCGAGGCCTTCGATGCCGTGGCCTTCGATGCCGAGCCCTTCGCTCCCGCGGCTTGCGATGCTGACGTCTTCGATGCCGTCGTCTTCGCTGCCGTGGCCTTCGATGACGAGGCCTTCGATCCCGCGCCTTGCGATGCCGTCGTCTTCGCTGCCGACGTCTTCGACGCAATCGTCTTCGCTGCCGACGTCTTCGACGCCGCCGTCTTCGCGCCCGTGGGCTGTGGCGTCGCACCGCTCTCGTCGGCGCTCTTCTTCGCCGCCGCCCCGCCCGTCGCCTTCTTCACGGTGGTGGTGCTGCGGCGAGGCGCACGTGGCTTCTTGGCCGCGGTCGCGGCGGTCGCCTTCTTCGCGTTCTCCGCCGCTGACGCACTGGCGTCGGGCGTTCCCGAAGGGGTCTCGTTCGTGTCCACCTCGGCGGTGCGGTCGTCAGGGGAGGAAGTCACCGTCCTACGGTATCAATGGGCGGCTTCCAGCCAAGGCCCCACGCGACAATCCGACATCCAGACCGCAACGCGAGGAGGAATGCAAGGGGGTTGCCGAGGCTGTGCGTTGCGTGTGTACTCGGTCACGAAATGGCAACAGGGACCTCTGGGCCCCGGGCTTCCCAGGCGGAATCGCTAGCATGATTCCCGGCACGACGAAGTGTCTGGTCGGTGAACCGGCCGTGAACACAACTTCCTTTAGGAGCACTCGTGACTCTTCAGACCGTCATCCTCGCAGCCGGCATGGGCTCTCGACTCGGCCGCGCGCTGCCCAAGCCGCTGACCGAACTCAACGACGGCCGCACGATCATGCGCCAGCAGCACGACAACATCCGCGCCGCCTTCGGCTCTGATGCGCGCATCACCACCGTGGTGGGCTATCGCGCCGAGACGATCATCGAGGCGTTCCCGAACGTGAACTACGTCCACAACGACCGCTACGACGAGACCAACACGTCGAAGAGCCTCCTTCGTGCGCTCGGCGCCACCGGCCGCGGCGGGGTGCTCTGGATGAACGGCGACGTCGTGTTCGACCCGATGATCCTCGGCCGCGCGGTGGAGTACATCGAGCGCGACCAGTCGTTCGTGACCGTCAACACCGCCAAGGTGAGCGACGAAGAGGTCAAGTACACGGTCACGGCCGAGGGCTACATCAAGGAGCTGTCCAAGACCGTCAAGGGCGGGCTCGGCGAGGCAGTCGGCATCAACTACATCTCGTCCCGCGAGAAGAAGGCGTTCATGCGTCAGCTGCAGCGAGTCGAGGACCAGGACTACTTCGAGCGCGGCCTCGAGCTCGCGATCGCCGAAGACGGCCTGCTGCTCGAGCCGATGGACGTCTCGGACCTCTACGCGGTCGAGGTCGACTTCGCAGAAGACCTGGAGCGCGCGAACCTCTTCGTCTGATTCCACGACACCGAGATCCCCTGTCCCCCGCGGACCGGGGCTCTCGGTGTTTTCGCGGTGGAATTCCGTAGGATCGGCGCCATGGCCCCCAAGGTGCACAAGATCCACTCCCTGCCGGATGACGCCCCGTGGGACAAAGGCATCCCGCCGACCGGCTCACCCGAACACCCGATGATGGTGCGCGGCCTCGACCGCGTTCTCTCTATCCAGCGACCGCTCGTCCTGGCGCACATCCGGAGCATCCGCCTTCGCCACCCGCACGCCACGCCCGCGGAGATCATCCGCATCCTGGAGCGGCGGTACCTCGCGGCGGTCACGGTCGGCGGCGCCGCCGTCGGTGCGACCGCGGTGGTCCCCGGGATCGGCACCGGCGTCACACTCGCGCTGTCCGGCGTGGAGACGGTCGGTTTCGTGGAGTCCACGGCGCTCTTCGCGCAGTCGGTGGCCGAGGTCCATGGGATCGCTGTCGGGAACCCCGACCGCGCGCGGGCGCTGGTGATGACGTTGATGCTCGGCAAGGAGGGCGTCGACCTGGTCGGTCAGCTGGCGGGACAGATCGCGGGGCGCGGGGTCAGCCGCTCGGCGTACTGGGGCGAACTCGTGACCAAGTCGCTGCCTCGTGCTGCCGTCGGCCCGCTGGTCGATCAGTTGAAGAGCATGTTCGTGAAGCAGTTCGCGGCGAAGGGCGGCGCATCCTTCGTCGGCAAAGCCATGCCGTTCGGTATCGGCGCGGCGATCGGCGGGGCAGGCAACCACCTCCTGGGCCGCCGCGTGCTGACGACCTCGCACCGGGCGTTCGGGGCAGCCCCCGTCGATCTGCCCTCGGAGCTGGAGCCGGTGCCGGGTGCGGAGAAGCTGGAGCTGCGCATGCTCCGCGGAGCCCGCTACGCCGGCAACGCGGTCGCGGGAGCAGCCGGAACGGTCGCTCGTGGAGCGGGCTGGGTGGGCCACCGCATGGGCGAGGTCGCGGGGCGACGTCGCGGGGACGCGGTCGCGGAGCTCGACGAGGGCGAGGGCGAGGGCGAGGGCGAGGTCGCGGGCGACCACAGCCTGCCCGAGCGTCCGGGTGCGGACACCGCCGAGCGGTGACGGCAGGGCGCGCACCTCACCAAAGGATCGCCCGACCCGTTGTGCCGAGCATCCAACGGACGCGACGACGGCGACGCTAGGGTGGAATCCGTGACGGACAAGCCCGACCTCTTTACCACCGCCGGCAAGATCGCGGATCTCCGCGCCCGCTACACCGAGGCCGTCGTCGACGCCGAGGCGAAGGCGAAGGAGAAGCAGCACGCGAAGGGCAAGATGACCGCCCGCGAGCGCATCGAACTCCTCGTCGACCCCGGGAGCTTCGTCGAGTTCGACGAGTACGTGCGCCACCGCACGACCGCCTTCGGCATGGACCGCTCGCGCCCCTACGGCGACTCCGTGGTCACGGGCGTCGGCACCATCCACGGGCGCACCGTCGCGGTCTACTCCCAGGACTTCTCGACGTTCGGCGGCTCGCTGGGCGAGGTCGCGGGCGAGAAGATCGTCAAGATCATGGAGTTCGCCCTCGCCGGAGGCATGCCGTGCATCGGCATCCTCGACTCGGGTGGCGCGCGCATCCAGGAGGGCGTGGTCGCGCTCGGGAAGTACGGCGAGATCTTCCGCCTGAACACCCGCGCGTCCGGCGTGATCCCCCAGATCTCCATCATCATGGGCCCGGCCGCGGGCGGCGCCGTGTACTCCCCCGCGCTCACCGACTTCGTCATCATGGTCGACAAGACCAGCCAGATGTTCGTGACCGGTCCCGACGTGATCAAGACCGTGACCGGCGAGGACGTCGGCATGGAGGAACTGGGCGGCGCCTACACGCACAACACGCGTTCGGGCGTGGCGCACTACCTCGCGGAGGACGAGGACGATGCGATCGACTACGCGCGCACGCTCCTCGGCTTCCTGCCCGACAACAACATGGCGGAGCTCCCCTCGTACGAGAGCGCGTTCGAGTTCGAGACCACCGACGCCGACCGCACGCTCAACACGATCGTCCCCGACTCCCCCAACCAGCCGTACGACATCCACACCGTCATCGAGCACGTCGTCGACGACGGCGACTTCCTCGAGGTGCAGCCGCTCTTCGCGCCGAACATCGTGATCGGCTTCGGCCGCATCGAGGGACGTTCCGTCGGCATCATCGCCAACCAGCCCTCGCAGATGGCGGGGACCCTCAACATCGAGGCGGGCGAGAAGGCCAGTCGCTTCGTGCGGTTCTGCGACGCGTTCTCCATCCCGATCGTGACGCTCGTGGACGTGCCCGGCTACCTTCCCGGCACCGACCAGGAGTGGACCGGCGTGATCCGCCGCGGCGCCAAGCTGCTGTACGCGTACGCGGAGGCGACGGTCCCGCTCGTCACGGTCATCCTGCGCAAGGCGTACGGCGGCGCCTACATCGTCATGGGGTCCAAGCAGCTCGGTGCCGACGTGAACCTGGCCTGGCCGACCGCCGAGATCGCCGTCATGGGCGGCCAGGGCGCCGTCAACATCCTGTACCGCGGGGAGATCAAGAAGGCCGAGGAGGCCGGGGAGGACGTCGCCGCGGTCCGGACGCGACTCGCGAACGAGTACACGTACAACGTCGCATCCCCCTTCCTCGCCGCAGAGCGGGGGGAGCTCGACGGCATCATCGAGCCGGCCAACACCCGGGTGTCCGTGGCGAAGGCCCTGCGCGCTCTGCGCGGCAAGAGGGCCGAGCTGCCGCCCAAGAAGCACGGGAACATCCCGCTGTGACGGCGCAGGACGCTGCGGCGGAGGGCACGGCAGCGGCCCCTCCGATGCTCGAGATCACCCGGGGCACGGCGACGGAGGAAGAGCTCGCCGCCCTCATCGCCGTGATCGGAGACGCCTACGCCACCGAACAGGCGGAGGCGACGGTCGACGAGCCGCGCGTCTCCGCGTGGGAACGCACGCAGCGCCCGCTCCGGCGTCCCCTGCGCCGCGACATCCCCTGGGGCCGCTTCTCCGGCCGAGGCTGACGGGCTCGGCCGGAGGCACGTTCACCGGCCCAGCAGAAGGTCGGACGTGCGCGGCGTGAGCATGGAATCGAGAACGACGCACGCCGCGCCGACCGCACCGACGTCGTCGCCCACCACCGTGCTCTGCACCGGGAGCGCCCGGACGGCTCGCGTCGCGCTGGACCGCGCGAGCCGCGCGGCGACCTCCGGCAGCGACAGGTCGGCGAGGCGTCTCCAGAACGGACCGCCGAACACCACCCGGTCCACGTCGAGCAGGTCCGTGAGCACGAGCGTCAGCGTCGCCAGGTGTTCGGCGGCACGCTGCACGACAGCCCCCGCCGACGCCTCCCCGGCCGCGGCCCTGACACACAGTTCGGTGAGGCTCGCGTCGAGTGCGGCCCTGTCCCCGGGGCGCCGACCTCCGGCGAGAACCCCGAGCTGCTCCGCCCGTTCCACGATCGCCTCGGGGGTGCACACCACGTCGACGCAGCCCCGCGAGCCGCACGCACACCTCGGCCCCTCCGGATCGACCACGATGTGCCCGATCTCCCCGAGGTTGCGGGTGCTGCCACGCACCGCCTCGCCGTCTCGCACCACGGCGGCGCCGAGGCCGGTACCGAGATAGAGGAACACGAACGAGTCGTCGGACGGCCCGCGCCGCGTCCACAGCTCGCCGACAGCCGCTGCCGTGGTGTCCTTCTCCAGCACGACCGGCAAGCCGATCGCGGCCGCCAGATCGTCCTGCAGTGCCACCCGGTGCCAGCCGGGCAGCTTGGGAGGATCGATGACCGTGCCCCGGGTGGCGTCGAGCGGTCCCGGAGCAGCCACGCCCACCCCCGCGATCCGCTCGCGCGGCACTCCCGAGCCCTCGACGAGCTCCTCGATCTGCGCCGCGAGATCGGCCAGGATCAACGACGGGGCCTCAGCGGGCGTCGCCATGCTCGACCGCCGCACGACCTCCCCGGCGAGGTCGAGCAGCACGAAGGTCGTCACCGCCGGATCGAGGTGCACGCCGACCGCGAACCTGCTCTCCTCCACCAGCCGCAGCATGACCCGCGGCTTGCCCGGTCCGCTGATGGTCCGACCGGCTTCCCGGATGAGCCCCTCGTCGAGCAGCCGGCGCGTGATGTTCGTCACGGTCTGGGCCGAGAGCCCGGTGACCTGCGCCAGCTCGATACGGCTCAGCCCATCGACCGCATGCCGGACCGCCTCGAGGATGACCGACTGGTTGAAGTCGCCCATCCGCGGAAGGTTGGTTCCCCGCCGTGTACCCATCGTTCGATGATCCTCCTCACGCGTCGCTGCGCGTGTCCCCCAAAATACCTACAGACAAGGTGTTGACGACCCCGCAGACTGAAGGGGACGCTTCGCGTTCGGCTGGTCTCTCTGTCCCAGGGTAGACAGACGCTGATCGGCCACCAGCGGACGGTTTTCGGGTAACTGTCCGCACGGCGAGGGGCAGGCGATATCGCCGCCCCTCGCCCACTCTCCTCACGACCGCCGTGCGGGCTCGCTGCCCGCCTCGCGCACGATCTCGTGCCACAGGTCGACCGAGTCGTCGTCCGCTGCGCGCCGTCCGGCACGACCCACCACGGTGACCGCCACCAGGGGGTCTTTGGCGGAGCGGATGATGATGCGGCCGGTCCCCGCCGAGCGCAGCACCTGCGCCAGCTCGTCCCGGATCTCGATCCGTCGGTCCTCACCGATGCCGTCCAGCCCGCCCTCGTCGAACACCGTCACCGATGCACCGCGTCGACGGGCGGCCTCGATCGCATCGCGGACGTCGTCGTTCAGCAGGTCCGCCCCGCGCAGCTCGTCGCGCAGCCGCCCCTCCGCCAGTCGCGCCTCCAGCCGCTCGTCCTCGTCCAGCGCACCGCGCGTGGCGACGACCCGACTCAGCACGGGCCCGGCGACGGCGAGGGCGAACTGCGTGCGCAGTCGCCGCTCCCGCTGCCGCACGCGCTGCGTGGCGTGCCAGGCCGACACCGCCTGCTGGATCTCGGAGAGCCGCTCCGTGTCCCTGACCGCCCTGTCCCAGAACATCACCAGGAGCTGCGCGACCACCACCCACATGATCGAGCCGACCACGCCCAGGTTCAGAGCGACGCCGACGCCGAGCGCCGCAGACGCCGTGGCGACCAGGATCACCAGGGCCGACCACCCGATGACGGGTCGCCGCCGAACGACGCACACGACGGCCAGCAACCCGAGGCCGCCGATGTACCACGTGGCGAACGGTGCCGTACGGTCGGCGGGGTCGAGGGACACGGTGACCAGGACCGGGATCACCGCGGTCGCCGCCAGCGCGAGCAGCGACGTCCACAGCGGCATCCGCACGGTCGCGGGATGCCCGAGGATCGCGACGGTGACCACCGCGAGGAACAGTCCGATACCAAGCACCATGAGCAGCGGTGCCGTCGGCTGCTCGATCCACCAGACACCACGCGCGACGAAGTACAGCGCGAAGCCCACGGCCAGCGACGTCGCGACACTGCGCACCGTCCGGTTCACGAGCGCTCCCATCCGAGCGTGACCGTCGTGCCGCCCTCATCCGACACGATCTGCGCGGTGCCGGCGACACCGGCCATGCGCGCGAGGATCGATGCGCGGATGCCCAGCCGGTCGGGGCCGATCGCGTCGACGTCGAAGCCGGGGCCGTGGTCGGAGATCGTGACCGCGATCCCCTCGTCGCCGTGGCCTTCCGCGACGATGTGCAGTCCACGTCCGTGCGCGTGCGTCACCGCGTTGCCGATCGCCTGCCGCGCCGCGAGCACCAGTGCTCTGGCGGCACGTCCGGGGATGAGGCCGATGCCTCCGCGCTCCTCGACGATGGCGTCCGCGCCGAGCTCCGACAGCGCCCGGCGCAGCTCGACGACGATCTGTGCGGTGCCGACCGGTTCGTCGCTGCCCTCCTCCGCCACCGCGGCCTCCGTGTTGGCCAGCCGCGTCAGCGCCTCCCTGGCCATCGCGACCGCGAGCTCCTGTGCCCTCTCCCCGTCCGCACGCTCCGCGGCGATCAGCGCGGCGAGCACGCTGTCGTGCATGAGCGCCGACATCGCCACCCGCTCCTCCTCCGCGGCGGCCGCGGCGGCCGCGGTGGCGTAGGACGCCACCGCCGTGCCCCTCGCCTCGTCGACGCCTCCCGCCACCGACCGGAACATCCAGCCGAGCGACACGATGACCACGCCCAGGATCAGCGTGAACGACACGTCGAACGCGGTCGTGACCCAGAACTCGCGCGAGAACCCGCCCTGCACCAGCCGGACGTAGCCGTACACGAACGGCACGCCCACCGCCCACGCGAACTGCAGCCGAAGCGGGAAGGCCAGCATCGCGGCGACCACCCCGACGTTCACCAGGAAGAAGATCCAGGGCTGCGCGCCGGCGACCTTGTCGGCGGGGTCGACGACGACGGGCCACGCGGCGAGCGCGACCACGTAGACCACCGCGAAGATCCCCGCGGCGACGCGTACCGCGCGGCCGACCAGGCACGCCACGAGCATGACGATGAGCGGGACGAAGACGACCACGAGCAGGAGCATGTGCGGCACATCGGCCCTGGACAGGGTCGCGATCGCGGCGATGAGCGCCTGCACGCCGAGCACCGCCGAGCCCAGCGCCACCACGATCGCGAGGATCCGCTCCATCCGCTTCGACGTGAAGCGCTCGAAACCGCTCTCCACGCTGCCGGGAGACGGGATCTTGCTCCAGGCGTCGCGGACGCTGAGCGGCTCAGTGGGCACTCGGCGCCCCGTCGGCGGCCACGATGCCGTCCTCCATCGCCCGTCGCAACAGGTCGACCTTGGTGGGGGCGGGCCGCCCGACCTCGACGTACTTGACCCGGATGCGGGTGATGTTCTCCTTCGCGGTGGAGTAGGCGACGCCGAGCCGCTCGGCGACCGCCTTCAGCGGCAGCCCCGTGGCATACAGCCGCAGGACCTCGCGCTCTCGCGTGGAGAGCTGGGCATCCGCGAAGGCCCGGTCGCCGTCCACCGCACTCGCCCACTCGACATTGTTCAACGCCTCGCCCTGGGCGACCGTGCGGATCGCGTCGAGCACGTCGTCGAGGGCCGAGGACTTGCTGACCACGCCGGCGGCACCCGCCGCGAGCGCCTCCCGCACCGCGGCCGGCCGGTCGGCGACGCTGTGGATGACCACGCTCGCCCCGTCTGCCACGAGCGAGGTGACGTTCTCGGTCACGGTCGTCCCGTCACCGAGGGTGAGGTCGAGCACCACCACGTCGGCGGGCGGCACGACCGCGCTGGACCGCCACGTCAGATACGACCCCACCGTGCTGCCGGAGAACACCACGGTCTGCCCGTCGCGGGCGAACGCGGCCTCGAGACCGAGGCGGACGGACTCGTGGTCGTCGATGAGGGCGACGGTGCTCATGCCCACAGCCTACTGAGTCCCGCTCGCGGGTCGCCGCGCCGTCAGCGGGTGAGGAGCGCGACGACCTCGAAGTGATGCGAGTGCGGGAACAGGTCGAAGCCGCGCAGCGTCCCCACCCGCCACCCGAGCTCGCGGAACGTGCCGAGGTCGCGGGCGAGCGCCACCGGGTCGCACGCCACGTACACGACCGCCTCCGGGGCGAGCGCGTGCACACCCTCGACGACCGCGCGACCCGCACCGGCGCGCGGCGGGTCGAGCACCACGGCGCCCGTACGACCGCGGCTCGACGCGCCGGAGAGGAAACGGTCGACCCTGGCGGTCACCGCCGACACCTCGACCGGAGCGAGATTGACCTTGGCGTGCTCGGTCGCCCGCCTGCTCGACTCGACGGTGACGATGTCGGTGCCGCCCAGATCCGCCAGCGTGCGGGCGAACAGTCCCACCCCGCCGTACAGGTCGTAGTGCGTCGCCCCCGGGTCCACCCGCCCGTCGAGCAGCCCGTAGACGGCGGCGTCGAGCACCGAGGCCGCGCGCGGGTGCACCTGCCAGAAGCCGCCGGCGTCGACCTGGAACACACGGTCGCCCGCGCGCTCGTGCACGACCTCGGGCGCGGGTCGGCGGCCTCGGCGCGGAGCCCGCCGCTCGGACTCGGGGTGACGCAGCACCCGGACCTCGCCGTCGGCCGGCTCGACGAGCTCGATGCGGCCCGGCTCACCACCGTCGAGCGCGAGAGCGGCGGCCTCGACCGCCGGCCGCGCAAGCGGGTACGAGCCGACCGGCACCACGCGGTGGCTGCGCGCCGCGAACGGGCCGACGACACCGCGGTCGTCCACGTGCAGGGTCACCCTGGTGCGCCAGCGCGCACCGTCTCCGGACTCCACGGCCTCGATCTCCGGCGCCTCCAGCCCGGCGCCGGCGAAGCGGTCGAACGCCTCGCTCAGCACCTGGCGCTTCAGGACACGCTGCTGCCCGAGCTCGATGTGGCCCAGGTCGGCGCCGCCCGGACGGTCGGCGGGGTCGCGCGACACGTCGGCCTCCGGCCACAGGTGCGGGCGCCGGTGCGGGGAGGCCTCGACCACCTCGACCGTCTCGGCGCGCCAGAAGCTGCGCGTGTCCGCGTCCGCATCACCCGCGGGGATGAGCAGCCGCGCCCGCACGCGCTCTCCGGGGATCGCGTCGGAGACGAACACCACACGACCCTCGTGACGGGCGACGAAGGTCCCTCCGTGGGCGATGCCGGTGATGTCGAGTTCGAGCACGTCGGCTGCGGAGGAAGTCATCCTTCGAGGATACGGTGGTGCACATGCGCGTCTGCCTCGCCTCCACGTCTCCCGCCCGGCTCATGCTGCTGCGCCAGGCCGGCATCGAGCCGCTCACCCTCGCGCCGGACGTCGACGAGGACGCCCTCGCCGCCGCGGCCGAGGAGCGCGTGGGCCCGCTCGCACCCGCCGACCTGGTGCTGCTGCTCGCCAGGGCCAAGGCGGCGGCCGTCGCCGAGCGGCTGAGCGCCGACGGCGACTTCGACGGCCTGGTGATCGGCGGCGACTCGATGTTCGAGCTCGCCGGACGCGTGTACGGGAAGCCGTATACCCCCGAGGAGGCGACGCGCCGCTGGCAGGAGATGCGCGGCGCCACCGGGGTGCTGCACTCCGGGCACTCCGTCTTCCGGGTCTCCCCCGGTGCGACCCCGGTGGAGGCGACCGCCGTCGCGGAGGCCGCGGTGACCTTCGCCGACGACCTGGACGACGCGGAGATCGCCGCCTATGTCGCGTCGGGTGAGCCCCTGCTCGTGGCCGGTGCCTTCACGGTCGACAGCCTGGGCGGTGCCTTCATCACCCGTGTGGAGGGCGACCCGTCCACCGTGGTCGGCATGTCCCTGTCGACCGTGCGCCGCCTGGCGGGTGAGCTCGGGGTCCGCTGGACCGACCTGTGGTCGTAGACTCCCCTCCACGTTTTCGATCGTTTCTTGTCGAGAGTCGTCAAAGGGATCGGGGGGCTACTCGCTAGGCTGGCAAGCATGCCTGCAATCGCCAAGGTGCTCATCGCCAACCGCGGCGAGATCGCCGTCCGCATCATCCGTGCCGCACGCGACTCCGGGATCGCCTCGGTCGCCGTCTACGCCGACCAGGACCGTGACGCGCTGCACGTGCGTCTCGCCGACGAGGCCTACGCGCTGAGCGGCTCGACCAGCGCCGAGACCTACCTCCAGATCGACAAGATCCTCTCCGTCGCCCGCCGCGCCGGTGCCGACGCCGTGCACCCCGGCTACGGCTTCCTCGCCGAGAACGCCGAGTTCGCACGCGCCGTGATCGACGCGGGCATCACCTGGATCGGCCCGTCGCCCGAGGCCATCGAGGCCCTCGGCGACAAGGTCACCGCGCGTCACGTCGCCGAGAAGGTCGGCGCCCCGCTCGCCCCCGGCACCCCCGGCCCCGTCGCCGGCGCCGACGAGGTCGTGGCGTTCGCGAAGGAGTACGGCCTGCCCATCGCCATCAAGGCCGCGTACGGCGGTGGCGGACGCGGGCTCAAGGTCGCCCGTGAGCTCGACGAGGTCGCCGAACTGTTCGAGTCGGCCACGCGCGAGGCGGTCGCGGCCTTCGGTCGCGGCGAGTGCTTCGTCGAGAAGTACCTCGACAAGCCGCGCCACGTCGAGACCCAGTGCCTGGCCGACGCCGCGGGCAACGTCGTCGTCATCTCCACGCGCGACTGCTCGCTGCAGCGCCGTCACCAGAAGCTCGTCGAGGAGGCTCCGGCCCCGTTCCTCACCCCGGAGCAGAACGAGCAGCTCTACACCGCGTCGAAGGCCATCCTCAAGGAGGTCGGCTACGTGGGCGCGGGGACGTGCGAGTTCCTGATCGGCGCCGACGGCACGGTCTCGTTCCTCGAGGTCAACACGCGCCTCCAGGTCGAGCACCCGGTGTCGGAGGAGGTCACGGGCATCGACCTTGTGCGCGAGCAGTTCCGCATCGCCGCGGGCGGCACCATCGACTACGACGACCCCCAGCCGCAGGGCCACTCGATCGAGTTCCGCATCAACGGCGAGGACCCGGGTCGCGGCTTCCTCCCCCAGCCGGGCCCGATCCACGTGTTCAAGACGTTCGGCGGCCCCGGGATCCGCCTCGACTCCGGCGTGACCGCTGGCGACTCCGTCTCTGGCGCCTTCGACTCCCTGCTCGCGAAGATCATCGTCACCGGCAAGGACCGTGCCGAGGCGCTCGAGCGCTCGCGCCGCGCCCTGGACGAGTTCGAGGTCGCGGGTCTCCCCACCGTCATCCCGTTCCACCGCAAGGTGGTGCGCGACGCCGCCTTCACGGCGGAGGACGGCGACTTCGGCGTCTACACGCGCTGGATCGAGACCGAGTTCGACAACGACATCCCCGCGTGGGACGGCGAACTGGAGTCCCCCGCCGCCGCAGGTGCACGGCACACGGTGGTCGTCGAGGTCGGGGGCAAGCGCCTCGAGGTGAGCCTCCCCGACCGCGTCGCGGTCTCCGCCGGCTCGTCCGGACGGCCCGCTGTCGTGCCGCCGTCGCGCCGCAGCCACACCACCACCGCGAACGCCGGCGCCTCCGGCGACGCCGTCAAGTCGCCCATGCAGGCCACGGTCGTGAAGGTCGCGGTCGAGGACGGCCAGCAGGTCGTCAAGGGCGACCTGGTCGTCGTGCTCGAGGCCATGAAGATGGAGCAGCCGCTGCAGGCGCACAAGGACGGCGTGGTGGGCAACATCAACGCCGACGCCGGGGCCACGGTCTCCGCCGGGCACCAGCTCCTCACCATCAGCTGACACCCGGAACACACAGGAAAGGGCACCCCGCCGCGGCGGGGTGCCCTTTCCGTGTGCCCGGAGGAGCGGGACTCAGGAGATGTTCACCAGGTGCATGGCCCGGCTCGCATCGGTGATGCTGCTGGACAGCGACGGGTAGGCCGCGAACACGCGCGAGACCTGGTCGACCGTGAGGCGCCGTTCGACGGCGATCGCAATCGGGTAGATCAGCTCGGATGCCTTCGGCGCGACGATCACGCCGCCGATCACGGTGCCGGAGCCCTTGCGGGCGATGAGCTTGACGAACCCGTCCTTGATACCCATCATCTTCGCGCGCGGGTTGGCGGCGAGGGGCAGCTTGTAGACCATGCCGTCGGCCAGGCCGTCCTCCACGTCCTTCACCCCGTAGCCGACCGTGGCGATCTCCGGGGCGGTGAAGATGTTCGACGTGATCTTGATGAGCTCGAGCGGGATCACGATGTCGCCGAGGGCATGGAACACCGCCGTGCGGCCCTGCATCGAGGCCACCGAGGCCAGGGGGAAGAAGTTCGTGCAGTCGCCCACCGCGTACACGTTCGGCACCGACGTGCGGGCCACCCGGTTCACGCGCACGTGGCCGGAGTCGTCGAGCTCGACGCCCGCTTCCTCCAGCCCGATGCCCGCGGTGTTCGGGATCGAGCCGACCGCCATGAGGCAATGGCTGCCCTCGACCGTGCGGCCGTCGGACAGCGTCACCGTCACGCCGTCGCCCGTGACCTCCACCTTCTCGGCGCGGGACTTCGACAGCACCTGCATGCCGCCGCGCTTGAACACCTTCTCCAGCACCCGGGCGGCGTCCTGATCCTCGCCGGGGAGCACCTGCTCGCGGCTGGAGACGAGGGTGACTTTCGCGCCGAGGTTCATGTAGGCGGAGGCGAACTCGGCGCCGGTGACTCCGGAGCCGACCACGATGAGGTGCTCGGGAAGCGCCTTCATGTCGTACAGCTGCGTCCACGTGAGGATGCGCCTGCCGTCGGGCTTGGCGGAGTCGAGCTCGCGCGGCGACGCGCCGACAGCGACCACGATGGTGTCCGCCTCGACGCGGTCGAAGTCGGTGCCGCGCTCCCCCGTCGAGACGACGATCGCGTTCGGACCCTCCAGACGACCGTGGCCGGAGAGGATGCGCACGCCCGCGTCGAGAAGGGTCGTGCGCATGTCCTCGGACTGCTGCCCGGCCAGCGCGACCAGCCGCTTGTTGACCGCGGCGAGGTTGATCGCGATCTCGGGCTTGAGCGGCTTGCCGTTCTCGCCCTTCGCGTAGAAGTTCACGCCGAGGTCGCTCGCCTCGGAGATCGCGACCGCGGCGTCGGCGGTCGCGATGAGACTCTTCGACGGCACCACATCGGTGAGCACGGCCGAGCCGCCCACCCCCACGCGCTCGACCAGGGTGACCTCGGCTCCGAGCTGGGCGGCCGCGAGGGCCGCCTCGTAACCGCCGGGTCCGCCGCCGAGCACGGCGACGCGCTGAGTGCGCTCGAAAGTGGTGGAAGACATGCTTTCCATTCTTCCCCAATCCTGGCCCCCGAGCCTGCACCTTCCTAGAGTGGATCCATGCCTGAAACGCACAGCAACCCCCTCGACGACCCCTCCGCGAACCCGTTCGAGGTGGCCGCCGCGGCCGCCTCCGACATCGCGCGCCTCACCGGCGTCGAGAAGCACGACATCGCCCTCACGCTCGGCAGCGGCTGGGGCAAGGCCGCCGACCTCATCGGCGAGACGGTCGCCACGATCCCCGCGACCGAGGTCACCGGATTCTCCAAGCCCGCCCTCGAGGGACACGTCGGGACGCTGCGCAGCATCCGCACCCCCGGCGGGAAGAACGTGCTGGTGATCGGCGCGCGCACCCACTACTACGAGAACCACGGCGTGCGTCGCGTGGTGCACAGCGTGCGAACGGCCGCTGCGACGGGGGCGAAGATCATGGTGCTCACCAACGGTGCCGGCGGCATCCGCGAGACCTGGAAGCCCGGCCAGCCGGTGCTGATCAGCGACCACATCAACCTGACCGCCGACTCGCCGCTCGAGGGGGCGACGTTCATCGACCTCACCGACCTGTACGCGAAGCGTCTGCGCGACGTCGCTCGGAGCATCGACCCCGGCCTGGACGAGGGCGTCTACACGCAGTTCCGCGGTCCGCACTACGAGACCCCGGCCGAGGTGCAGATGGCGAAGGCGATCGGCGGGCACATCGTCGGCATGTCCACCGCGCTGGAGGCCATCGCGGCGCGCGAGGCGGGCATGGAGATCCTCGGGTTCTCGCTCATCACGAACCTCGCCGCCGGCATCCAGCAGACACCGCTCAGCCATGCCGAGGTGATCGAGGCCGGGCGGGAGGCGGAGCCGGTGATCTCCGCACTGCTGGCGAGGGTGGTCGAGGCCCTGTGAGCGAGGAGCGGCTCGCGCAGGCCCGCGCCTGGCTGCGGCAGGACCCCGACCCGCAGACCAGGGACGAACTCGCCGGCGTCGTGACCAGGGCCGCCGCGGGAGACGCCGCGGCCGTCGCCGACCTGGACGACCGCTTCGGCCGTCGGCTCGCGTTCGGCACGGCCGGACTGCGCGGTGAGCTCGGCGCCGGGAGCAACCGGATGAACAGGGTGCTCGTCGCCCAGGCCGCGGCCGGGTTCGCCGCGTACCTCCGCGAGCGCGCGGGGGGCGGCACGCCCACCGTCGTGATCGGCTACGACGGCCGACGCAACTCCCGGGTGTTCGCGCAGGACTCTGCCGAGCTCTTCGCCGGGGCGGGACTGCGCGCGATCCTGCTGCCGCGCCTGCTGCCGACCCCGGTGCTGGCCTTCGCCGTACGCCACCTCGACGCCGCCGCCGGGGTGATGGTGACGGCGAGCCACAACCCGCCGAACGACAACGGCTACAAGGTGTACCTCGGCGGCGCCGACCAGGGCTCGCAGATCGTGGCCCCCGCGGACGCCGAGATCGCCGCGCACATCCAGCGGGTCGCAGACGCCGGAGACGTGCGGTCGCTGCCGCGCTCCACGGAGTACGAGACGGCGGGCGAAGACGTGGTCGAGGCCTATATCGCCGCGACCGCCGCCGTGGCCCCGGCTCCGGACGACGCGGCCGGGCTGCGGTGGGTGTACACGGCCATGCACGGCGTGGGCTGGGAGACGGTGTCGCGCATCGTGAAGGCCGCGGGCTACCCGCAGCCGCTCGTGGTCGACGAGCAGCTGCGCCCCGACGCCACCTTCCACACGGTGTCGTTCCCCAACCCGGAAGAGCCGGGTGCCATGGACCTCGCGTTCGCGAAGGCCCGGCGGACGCGCGCCGACCTCATCCTCGCGAACGACCCGGACGCCGACCGGCTCGCCGTGGCGATTCCCGACGACACCGCGCCGGAGGGCTGGCGCCGGCTCACCGGCAACGAGGTGGGCCTGCTGCTCGGCGCCCGCGCCGCCCGTGCGGCCGCCGGCATGCCCGGAGCCTCGCTGGCCTGCTCGCTGGTCTCCTCCCCCGGTCTCGGCGCGGTCGCCGCGCACCACGGCCTCGACTTCCACGAGACGCTCACCGGCTTCAAGTGGATCTCGCGGGCCCCGGGCATCGTGTTCGGTTTCGAGGAGGCGCTCGGCTACCTCGTCAACCCCGAGACCGTGCGGGACAAGGACGGCATCTCCGCCGCCGTGGCGCTGCTCGGGCTCGCCGCGGAGGCGCGCGGGCGCGGCGCGACCATCGCGGATCTGCTCCGCGAGCTCGGCGACACCTACGGGCACTTCGCGAGCGCCCAGGTGTCGGTGCGCGTGGCCGATCTGGCCCTCATCGGCACCGTCATGCTGGCGCTGCGGACCCTGCCGCCCACGCAGATCGGCGGGCGCTCCATCGCCTCGGCGGAGGACCTGCTGAACGCCGCGGACGGTCAGCCGTCGGGCGACGTGCTCCGGTACCGGCTGAGCGACGGCTCGCGCGTCATCGTCCGCCCGAGCGGCACGGAGCCGAAGCTCAAGGTGTACATCGATGCGCGGGGCGACTCGGCGGAGGGAGCGGCTGCGGCCGTCGCCGAGCTCGAGGCCGGAGTGCGCGCCCTGCTGGACGAGCGCTCCTGACCATGCCCGAGCGGACCGTCGTCGTGAGCGCGCACAACGGCGTGCACGCGCGCCCGGTCGCCGAGATCGTCAGACTCGTGCAGGCGCACGACCGCCCGGTGACGCTGCGCACCGCCGACGGGACGACCGTCGACCTGAGCAGCGTGCTGGCGGTCATGGACCTCGCGATCGTGCCGGGCGATGCCGTCGTGCTGGAGACGGCGGCATCCCCCGCCGCGGAGACGCTGCTGGACCGGCTCGCCGACGTGCTCGCACCGCGGGGCTGAGCTCAGCCGTCGATCACCGCCACCAGCTCGTCGAGGAACGCCTCGAACGTGGTGCCGCGCCGCACGATGCGCTGCACGCTGTCGCGCTCGCTGAACACCTCGACGAGCTGCTCGAACACGGTCTGGAAGGCCGCGCGGTCGCCCTCGCTGAACGCGGCGAGCGCGACGACCTGCACGCGGGCATCGCCCCAGGCCGCGGACCCCTCGGCGACCCCGATCGCGATCGCGGTGCGGGTGGCCGTCATCTGCAGCGCGTGCGGCACGGCGAGCGCGTCGGTGAACGCCGTGGACGACAGGCGTTCGCGCACGATCGTGTTCTCCACGTAGTCGTCGCCGATCAGTCCGGCCGCCACCAGCCGCGCGCCGAGGAGCCGGATGATCTCCTCCTCCCCCGCATCGGGCAGCGGGAAGACGTAGGCGTCGTGCAGGAAGTAGCGCGCCAGCTCGGCCCGCAGCCGCGTGAGACGCCGGCCGCGGCGGACGCGGGCCGCGGCCTGCTGCACGCGGTCGACGTCGGCGTCGGTGAGGAACGGCTGGATGCGCACGAACCGCTCACCGGGTGAGCCGGGCTCGATCGTGCTGAGCACCAGGTCGGTGTCGAACGACGCCCAGTCGGGGTCGACGTTCGTGACGACGCTCGTGACCTCGATCGCGGAGCCGAGGGAGCGGTCGACGCTCGACCGCAGCAGCTCGTGCAGCTCGTAATAGCCGGGGCACACGATCGTCGCCGTGAGGATCGACTCGGCCTTGCGGCTGCGCTCGAGACGCCCGCCGACGTGCATCGCGATGTAGGCGATCTCGTCGTCGTGGACGGGGGTGCCGAGGCGGTCGTGCAGCCCGCTCGCGATCGACACCGCCACCTCGAAGATCATCGGATAGGTGGTCTTGAGCGACCGCGTGAGCGGGTTGCGCGTGAGGGCGCTCTCCTCCGCCCGTCGCCGCAGGTTCTGCACGTGCAGCGCGAGCCGCAGCACGAACGTCTCGTCGACCAGGTCGACCTGGAAGTCGTCCGCGGCCCTGGCGATCTCGGCCCGCACGGCCGCGTCGACCTCCGGCGCCACTCCGCTGCGCGCGACCTCGCGGGTCTCGTCGCCGCCCGGCGCCACGATGCGTGTGAGCACGAGGGACGCGAGGTGGGCGCTGTCGCCCTCGCCGAGCATCACGCCGAAGTGCTCGGCGGCGAGACGCGCGATCACCGCGCCCACGCGAGGGATCTCGGGCCTGGCCCCGGTCGGCGGCGTGTCGAGTGACCGCCCGGCGGCCACCCGCTCCGCGGCGATCGCGATGTGCAGCAGCACGTCGGCGATCGCGAGCTCGTTGACGTAGTAGCCGAGCTGTCCGAGCTCCCCCACCAGGGCCGACTTGAAGGGCGCGACCGCCCGCGGATCGACCGCCGTGCCGGACAGCGCGCGGCGGAACACCTCCGGGTGGAAGGACGCATCGTCCATCTCGTCGTGCGCGAGCCGGCTGAGCAGCCGCCGCTGGGCCGCCTCGTCGCCACGCAGCCGCACGATCTCGCGCGAGCGGTCGAGGGTGAGGTCGGTGCCGTCGAGCAGACCGCGCACGCGCACGAGGTCGGCCTCCAGGGTGGCCTCGCTCACGTGCAGCTCGTCGGCGGCGTCGAATACGTCGACGCCCTCCGGCGCGTCGAGCAGCATGCGCACGAGCGCGTGCAACCGGTCGCGGGGCGTGGCCTCGCGGCCCTGGCGCACCCGTTGCGCGCCCCGGGCGCCCGACCCCGCGCGATAGCCGGCGGGTCCCGACTCCACCACGGCCGCGCCGGGCGTGCGGGCGTTGAGGGCGGCGACGTACGACCGGATGCTCCGCGGGGTCACGCCGAGGAGGTCGGCCAGGCTCCCGGCGGTCGCCCAGCCCTCCTGCCGCAGCAGCAGCGCGAGGAGCTGATCCTGGCGCTGGCGCGACATGACTCCCCCTGCTCTGGCGTGCTGACCGCACTGTCCGACGTGTCTCCATGATGTCAGCCCGACGGGCGGGGCGCGCGGAAACCGAGGTTCCGCAGGGGCGGAAAGGAACGTGTTGGCGCGACCCCGCTCCGCGTTCTCAGACTGTTCTCAGGAAAGGCGGCATCGATGAGGATCCTCGTGGTGTGCGGCGCTGGCGCGTCGAGCACGTTCGTCGCGCAGCGGTTGCGCAGGGCGGCGGAGTCCGTCGGCCTGGACTGGGATGCGGCGGCCGGAACGGAGAGCTCCGTCGCCGCAGGGCGCCACGACCTCGTGCTCATCGGCCCGCACCTCGGCGACCGGCTCGCCGACATCCGCCGCGTCGCCGACGGCCCCGTGGCGCTGCTGCCCGACGACGTCTTCGCCGACCGCGACGGCAGCCGCACCCTCCGGCTCGCCCGCTCGATCCTCGCCGACGCCGGCGAGACACCGAAAGGAACACCATGACCGCCACTCGCACCGTCCGGATCGGCTCCTCGCACGGCCTGCACGCCCGCCCCGCGAAGATCTTCGCGCAGGCGGCCAAGGATTCCGGTCTCGCCGTGACCATCGCGAAGGACTCCGGCAAGCCGGTCAACGCCGCCAGCATCCTCGGCGTCATCGCGCTCGCGGTCGAGCACGGCGACTACGTCACGCTCACGGCCGAGGGCGACGGCGCGGAGGACGTGCTGGACACGCTCACGGAGCTGCTGACCACCGATCACGATCAGGACGCGGCCGGATGAGCGAGCTGCGCGGGGTGGGAATCGGCCTCGGCGTCGCCCAGGGACCGGTCGTCCGGATGACCGAGGCACTGCCGGCGCCGGACGACTCGCCCAGCACCGCGGGCGCCGATGCCGAGCGCGCGCGAGCCCGCGAGGCCGTCGCCACGGTGGCGCGCGAGCTGACCGCGCGCGGCGAGGCCGCCGGAGGAGCGGCGCAGGAGGTGCTCGAGGCGCAGGCCATGATCGCCGAGGACCCGACGCTGCAGGACGAGGTGGATGCCCGCATCGACGGCGGCGCCACCGCGGAGTGGGCCGTGCACGACGCGTTCGCCGGGTTCCGCGCGACGCTGGAGGCCGTGGGCGGCTACCTCGGGGAGCGCGCCGCCGACCTCGACGACATCGCCCAGCGCGTGCTCGCCCGCCTGCGCGGGGTCGACGCCCCCGGCGTGCCGAACCCCGGGCACCCGTTCGTGCTGGTCGCGCGCGACCTCGCCCCGGCGGACACCGCGCTGCTCGACCTCGACCAGGTGCTCGCGCTCATCACCACGGACGGCGGCCCCACGTCGCACACCGCGATCCTCGCCCGCGAGAAGGGCATCGTCGCGATCGTCGGGGCGTCCGAGGGCACCGCCCTCACCACGGGCGAGACCGTGATCGTCGACGCCGCAGCCGGGGTCGTGACCCGCGAGCCCAGCACCGAGGCCCTGGCCCGTGCCGCCGAGCGCGCCGCGGCCCGACGCTCGGCCGTCGATGCACCAGCCACTCCCGGCGCCCTCGCCGACGGCACGCCCATCGCGCTGCTGGCGAACCTGGGGAAGCCTGCGGACGCCGCCGATGCGGTCGCTCGGGGGGCCGAGGGCGTCGGGCTGTTCCGCACCGAGTTCCTGTTCCTCTCGGCGTCCCAGGCCCCGACGGTGGCGCAGCAGCGCGAGTCGTACCGCGAGCTCCTGGCGGCGTTCCCCGGCCGGAAGGTCGTGGTGCGCATGCTCGACGCGGGCGCCGACAAGCCCCTGGCCTTCCTCAACGACGCGCACGAGGAGAACCCGGCCCTGGGGCTCCGCGGCCTCCGGGCGCTGAGGGCGAGCGAGGACATCCTGCGCGAGCAGCTCACGGCGCTCGCGGAAGCCGACGCCGAGACCGACGCCGACCTGTGGGTCATGGCGCCCATGGTCGCGACGGTCGAGGAGACCGTGTACTTCACGGGACTCGCACGCGAGTACGGGCTGAAGACCGCCGGGGTCATGGTCGAGGTCCCGTCCAGCGCCCTGCTGGCCGACCGGGTGCTCGCCCACGCGGACTTCGCCTCGATCGGCACCAACGACCTCACGCAGTACACGATGGCCGCCGACCGCCTGCTCGGCTCGGTCGCGTCGTTCCAGGACCCGTGGCACCCCGCGGTGCTCCGCCTGGTGCGCGAGGTCGGCGCGGCCGGTGCCCGTCTCGGCAAGCCCGTGGGGATCTGCGGGGAGGCCGCGGCCGACCCCCTCCTCGCCGTCGTGCTCGTGGGTCTCGGGGCGACCAGTCTCTCGATGGCGCCGTCCGCGTTGGCCGACGTGCGCCGCGCCCTCTCCGAACGCACCGCATCCGACGCGCTCAGCCTGGCGGAAGCCGCGCTGGACGCCGACGACGCCTCCTCCGCCCGAACCGCCGTGGCGACCCTCGCCGCGGCACTCCCCCCTCACCAGAAAGAGACGACATCATGACGACGACGTCACCTGCCGCCACGAGACCCGGCGGCCTCCGCCTGGGTGTCCAGCGCTTCGGCACCTTCCTCTCGGGCATGATCATGCCGAACATCGCGGCCTTCATCGCCTGGGGCTTCATCACGATGCTCTTCATCCCCGCCGGCTTCTTCGGCGCGGACAGCCCCTTCGGCTGGCACTGGGCCGGGGTCGCCGAGATCATCGGCGGCGGCGGCGACTCGGCCGTGATCGGCTGGCAGGGTGCCATGACCGCGGTGGCCGAGGGTGACGGCGGCAACATCCTGGCGTACGTCGGGCTGGTCGGCCCGATGGTCACCTACCTGCTGCCGCTGCTGATCGCCAACACCGCGGGCCGCCTGGTCTACGGCGAGCGCGGTGGCGTCGTGGCCACGATCGCCACGGTCGGCGTGATCGTCGGCACGAACATCCCGATGTTCCTCGGCGCCATGATCATGGGACCGATCGCCGCATGGCTCACGAAGCAGATGGATCGCCTGTGGGACGGCAAGATCCGCCCCGGGTTCGAGATGCTCGTGAACAACTTCTCGGCGGGCATCCTCGGCATGATCCTCGCGATCGTCGGCTTCTTCGCGTTCGGACCGGTCATGCTCGGCATCAGCACCGCGCTGGGCGCCGCCGTCGACTGGCTCGTCGGGCTGAACCTGCTGCCGCTGGTGTCGATCATCGTCGAGCCCGCGAAGGTGCTGTTCCTCAACAACGCCATCAACCACGGCGTGTTCACCCCGCTCGGCATCGAGCAGGCGACCGAGACCGGCAAGTCGATCCTGTTCCTCATCGAGGCGAACCCCGGTCCGGGCATCGGCCTGCTGCTGGCGTTCAGCTTCTTCGGGGTCGGTGCCGCGCGGGCGTCCGCGCCCGGTGCCGCGATCATCCAGTTCTTCGGCGGCATCCACGAGATCTACTTCCCGTACGCGCTGAGCAAGCCGGCGACGATCCTCGCCCTGATCGCGGGTGGAGCGACCGGTGTCACCACGAACATGCTCCTCGGCGGAGGCCTGGCCTTCCCGGCGGCGCCCGGCAGCATCATCGCGGTGACCGCCGCGGCGATCGGCCCCGGCGTCGCGAACCTGCTCGTGGTCTACCTGTCCGTCATCCTTGCTGCCGCCGTCACGTTCCTGCTCACCGCCGTGATCCTGCGGGCCTCGCGCAAGCGCGACCTCGCGGCGGAGGGCGACACGTTCGGTGCGGCGATCGCGCAGACCGAGGCGAACAAGGGCAAGTCGTCCGCCGCGATGGACGCGCTGCGCACCTCGTCGGGCGCTGCGACAGCCACCGCCGCGACCGAGGCGCCCGCGACCGCGGTCGCCGACCGGCCGATCTCCACGATCGTGTTCGCGTGCGACGCCGGCATGGGCTCCTCGGCCATGGGCGCCAGCGTGCTCCGCAACAAGATCAAGAAGGCCGGGATCGAGGGCGTCACCGTGACCAACGCGGCGATCGCCAACCTCGACGGCACCGCCGACCTGGTGATCACGCAGCAGCAGCTCACGGAGCGGGCGCAGACGAAGTCGCCGAACTCCATCCACGTCTCCGTCGACAACTTCATGAACTCGCCGAAGTACGAAGAGGTCGTCGAGATGGTCAGGGAACAGCGAAAGGACGAAGAATGAGCGTGCTCACCCTCGAGCAGATCCGGATCCACCCGTCGGGTGCGACGCGGGACGACGCCCTCCAGGAGGCGACGGACATCCTCGTCGCCGCCGGAGCGGTCACCCCCGCCTACGTCGACGCGATGCGGCAGCGCGAGCAGACCGTGTCGACCTACATGGGCAACGGGCTCGCGATCCCGCACGGCACCAACGACGCGAAGGACGCCATCCTGGCCTCGGCCCTCTCGGTCGTGCGCTACGACGGCGGCGTCGACTGGGACGGCGAGCAGGCGACCTTCGTCATCGGCATCGCCGGTGTCGGGGACGAGCACCTGGAGATCCTGTCGCGCATCGCGATCCTGTTCTCGGACGAGGACGACGTCGCGAAGCTCGCCGCGGCGCACACCCCGGAGGAGCTCTACACGCTCCTGTCGGAGGTGAACGAGGCATGAAGGCGGTCCACTTCGGGGCCGGCAACATCGGGCGCGGATTCGTCGGCCTGCTGCTGCACGAGGGCGGGTACGAGGTCGTGTTCTCGGATGTCGCCGGGGCTCTCGTCGACGCCATCAACGCGGTCGACGAGTACACCGTGCACGAGGCCGGCCCCGGGGGGACCGATCACGTCGTCACCGGGTTCCGCGCGGTGAACAGCCGCACCGACCCCGATGCCGTCGCGGAGGAGGTGGCGACCGCGGACGTCGTCACCACGGCCGTGGGACCGACGGTGCTGCGCTTCGTGGCGCCGTCGATCGTCGCGGGGCTCGCGCTCCGCTCCCCCTCGGCCGCGCCGCTGCAGGTCATGGCGTGCGAGAACGCGATCGGCGCCACCGACCAGCTGCGCGCCGAGGTCGCCGCGGCCGCCGGGTCCGACGCCGAGGCCCTGCTGTCGCGCGCGGTGTTCGCGAACACCGCGGTGGACCGCATCGTGCCCGCGCAGCCCGAGGGCGCGGGCGTCGACGTCACGGTGGAGCCGTACGTGGAGTGGGCCATCGAGTCGGGGCCGTTCGGGGACGCGCCGCCGCACATCCCGGGGGCGCACTTCGTCGCGGACCTCGCGCCGTACATCGAGCGCAAGCTGTTCACGGTGAACACGGGACACGCCGCGACCGCGTACTTCGGCGCTCGCGCGGGCATCGAGCGCATCTCGGACGCGCTGGCCGACCCCGACATCGCCGCCCGGGTGTCCGCGGCACTGCAGGAGACATCGGCCGTGCTCGCGGCGGTGCACGGTCTCGATCCGGCCGAGCTCGCCGCGTACCGCGCCACGATCCTCGACCGGTTCCGCAACCCGGAACTGGTCGACACGGTGCAGCGCGTTGGGCGGCAGCCGCTGCGTAAGATCTCCCGCCACGAGCGTTTCATCGGCCCCGCCGCGATGGCCGCGGAGCGCGGGCTGCCGACCGGGGCCCTGGTGGCCGCCGTCGCCGCCGCTCTCGAGTTCGACGACCCCGCGGATGAGCAGTCCGTCGAGCTCCAGGCGCTCCTGCGCAGCGAGGACGCCGGAGCGTTCACGACCCGCGCCACCGGACTCGACCCCGAACACCCGCTGTACGACGCGGTGCGCGAGGCCGTCGCCGCCCGGCAGGCCGTCCTGCGCGACACCTGATCCCGCCGCGGCGACCGTCCACGACGCGCCCCCGCGCACCGCTACGATCGGTGCGCGGGGGCGTTTTTTCGAGCACAGCGACGTGCGGGGAGCGGGATGAACAGATACGCCGTGATCGGCGCGGGGCCGTCGGGCCTGGCAGCAGCCAGAGCGCTGCAGAAGCGCGGCATCGCCGTGGACGGGTACGAGGCGTCGCACGGCGTCGGCGGCCTGTGGGACATCGACAACCCGCGCAGCACCATGTACGAGTCCGCGCACCTGATCTCCTCGCGCACCACGACCGAGTTCGCGGAGTTCCCGATGCGGACCACCGCGGACTACCCGGGGCACCGCGTGCTCAAGGAGTACTTCACCGACTACGCCGAGCACTTCGGCCTGACAGGGCTGTTCCGCTTCGACACGGCCGTGACCAGGCTCGAACCCCGCGACGGCGGCTGGGACCTCACCGCCACGGGACCGGACGGCGAGCACACCCGGTGGTACGCGGGCGTGGTGCTCGCGAACGGCACGCTCGCCACGCCGAACGTCCCCTCGTTCCGCGGTGCGTTCACGGGCGAGCTGCAGCACACCAGCGCGTACCGGTCGCCGCAGCAGCTCGCGGGGAAGCGCGTTCTGCTGATCGGCGCGGGCAACTCGGGGTGCGACATCGCCGTCGACGCCGTGCACCATGCGGCGTCGGTCGACATGAGCGTGCGCCGCGGCTACTACTTCGTGCCGCGCTACCTGTTCGGGCGTCCCAGCGACACGCTCAACCAGGGCCGACCGCTGCCCGCCCGGCTCAAGCAGGCGATCGACACCCGGGTGCTGCGGGCGTTCACGGGCGATCCGGTACGGTTCGGCTTCCCCCGGCCCGACTACCGGCTGTACGAGTCGCACCCGATCGTGAACACGCTCGTCCTGAACCACCTCGGCCAGGGCGACCTGCGCATCCGACCCGACATCGACCGCTTCGACGGCTCCACGGTGCACTTCCGCGACGGGAGCGCGGACGACTACGACCTGGTCCTGCTCGCCACCGGCTACCGCCTCGACTACCCGTTCGTCGATCCGGAGCACCTGCACTGGCGCGGGGCGGCCCCGAGGCTGTTCCTGAACGTGTTCCCCTCCTCCTTCAACGGGCTGTTCGTGATGGGCATGATCGAGGCGTCGGGGATCGGGTGGCAGGGGCGCTACGAGCAGGCCGAGCTCCTCGCCTCCTACCTGCACGCGGTGGAGACGGCTCCCGAGCGCGGCGCGCGATTCCGCGAGCGGGTGACCGGGGCCCCGTGGCCGGACGTGACCGGCGGCTACCACTACCTCGGCCTCGACCGGATGGCCTACTACGTGAACAAGGACGCCTATCGCCGCGCGGTCCGGCAGGAGCGGCAGTCGCTGGAGGCCGGGGCGTGAACGTCGACGACGTGGTGCTCTCCTTCACCCCCGGCACGCTCACGATCCTCAACGTGGTGCTCGGCCTGATCATGTTCGGCATCGCGCTGGACACGTCACCGCAGGACTTCCGCGTCGTGGCGAAGCACCCGAAGCCGTTCGCGATCGCGATCCTCGCCCAGCTCCTGCTGCTCCCCGTCGCGACGTTCCTGCTCACGCTGGTGCTGCCCGTCCCGCCGTCGATGGCGTTGGGGATGCTGCTGGTCGCGTGCTGTCCGCCCGGCAACATCTCGCAGGTGCTCACGCATCGCGCGGGCGGCAACGTCGCGCTGTCCGTGTCGCTCACGGCGGTCGGCAACCTGGTCTACATCGTCGCGATGCCGCTGAGCATCACGTTCTGGGGGTCGCTGCACCCGACCGCGCGCACGCTGCTGCGCGACATCTCGCTCGACCCGTGGCGCATGCTGCTCGAGATCCTGCTGATCGTCGGTCTCCCGTTCGCCCTCGGGCTGCTGCTGCGGGCGAAGCTGCCGGGGGTGAGCGCGCGCGTGCAGCCCTTCGTGAAGTGGTTCAGCCTGCTCGCACTGCTGGGCTTCATCGTGGCCGCCCTGGTCGGCAACTGGACGGTGTTCATGCAGGTGCTCGGCATCATCCTCCTGGTGGTCGCCGTGCACGATGCGGTCGCGCTGGCCCTCGGTTACGGCACGGCCGTGGTCGGCGGACTGGGCACCCGCGAGCGCAAGGCCATGACCTTCGAGGTGGGCATCCGCAACGCCGGGCTCGGCCTGGGCCTGGTCTTCCTGTTCTTCGACGGGCTGGGCGGCATGGCCATCGTGGCGGGCTGGTGGGGCATCTGGGACATCATCGCCGGACTCGTGCTCGCCGGACTGTGGGCGCGGCACACCCGACGGCGGACCGGAAGCCCCCACGGCGATGCGAGTGGTCGCATGAGCATCGAGGCGGCCTGATGCGGCGGGTGCTGATCACGGGCGGTGCGGGTTTCCTCGGCACGCACGTCGCGAGCGCCCTCGCGCGCCGTGACGACGTGGAGCTGGTCGTAGCCGCGGATGTGCGGGACACCCCCGCGCGGGACGGCGTCGTGAACGCGCTGCTCGACGTGACCGATGCCGCAGCCGTCGCGCCCCTGCTGCGCGCCCACCGGATCGACACCGTGGTGCACCTCGCCGCGATCGTGAACCCGGGTCGCGACGTCGACCGGGAGTACCGGGTCGATGTGATCGGCTCCGCGAATGTGCTCGCCGCGTGCGTCGAGACCGGCGTCCGCCGGATCGTCGTGTCGAGCTCGGGTGCCGCGTACGGCTACCACCCCGACAACCCTGCCTGGATCGACGAGAGCACGCCTCTGCGCGGCAACGACGCGTTCCCGTACGCGCGCCACAAACGGCTGGTCGAGGAGATGCTGTCCGACTGCCGGAGCGAGCACCCCGGACTCGAGCAGGTCGTGTTCCGCATCGGGACGATCCTCGGTCCGACCGTGCGGAATCAGATCACCGCGCTCTGGGACGGGCGGCGCATCCTGCGCATCGCGGGCTCCGACTCCCCCTTCGTGTTCGTCTGGGTCGACGACGTCGCGACGGCGATGGTGCGGGCGGCGACCGACGGACCGGCGGGGGTGTTCAACGTCGCCGGAGACGGGCGTCTCACGGTGCCGCAGATCGCCGCGCGGCTCGGCAAGCGACAGCTCGTGGTCCCCGCGTGGGCACTGGACGCGGCGCTCCGCCTGGGACGGATGCTCCGGCTCACCGAGCACGGGCCGGAGAAGGTGCCGTTCCTGCGCTGGCGGCCCGTGCTGTCCAACCGCCGACTCATCGAGGATTTCGGCTTCACGCCCACGCGCACCTCGGCGGAGGCGTTCGAGGAGTACCTGGCCACGCACCCCTCCGTCTCCCGCCGACGGGAGTAGCGTTGCCTCCGTGCAGAAGAAGCCCCGCCGCCGCATCCTGAGACGTGTCCTGTGGGCTCTGGCCATCGTGCTGGTCCTCGCGATCGGCGGTGTGCTCGCCTACACCCAGATCGGGGTCATGCCGGCCGAACCGGGTCCGCTCGCCGAGGTCCGTGACAATTCGGCGATCACCGTGACCGACGCCGACGAAGGCATCGTGCTGGAACCCGCCGACGGCGACTCCGAACGGGGCCTGGTGTTCATCCCGGGCGCCAAGGTCGATCCGTGGGCCTATGCGGCCCCGCTCCAGGGCCTCGCCGAGGAGGGCATCACGGTCGTCATCACCCGGCCGTGGTTGAACCTCGCGTTCTTCGACCCCCGCGGCCTGGACGACTTCACGTCCGCGGCGCCCGATGTCGAGTCCTGGGCCGTCGGCGGCCACTCCCTGGGCGGCGTCCGCGCCTGCCAGCTCGCCACCGCCGCCGATGCTCTGGTGCTGTTCGCGTCGTACTGCGCGAACGACCTGTCCGATTCCGAGCTCCCGGTGCTCAGCGTGGCCGGGAGCGAGGACGGCCTGTCCACTCCGGAGAAGATCGCCGATGCGCGGCCGATGCTCCCGGCCGACGCCGAACTCGTCGAGATCGACGGCGCCTCTCATGCCTCGTTCGGCGATTACGGGCCACAGGCGGGCGACGGCGAGCCGACCCTGTCCGAGGAGGAGATGCGCGCGCAGCTCACCGACATCGTGGGCGGGTTCCTGCTGTCGGTCCCCCGCTGACCGGCACCTCTCAGCCGAGGACGGGGTCGAGCAGCGGGTGCAGGTGCCGGGTGCCGAGCACGAGCGACGCCGTCCGCGCCCCGGCCTCCAGCGCGGCGGCGAGCCCGGCTCCGCCCAGTCGGGCGTCCAGCACGCCGGCGAGGAACGCGTCGCCTGCGCCGTTGGTGTCGACGACCGTGGTGGGCACCGCGCGCACGCGCACCTCGGTCCCGTCCGCATCGATCGCCACCGCGCCGTCCGCGCCGAGCGTGCACACCGCGAGCTGGGCACCCGCGTCGACCGTGGCCCGCAGGAACTCCACCGGAGAGTCCAGGCGGTCGGCGTTGCAGAACACGGCATGCGCGGCGGCGAGGAACGGCCGGTGGAACGCGGCCGTGCCGTCGTAGTCGTGCACGTCCACCCAGAGCGGCGTGCCGCTCCGCCGTGCCAGCGGGAGCAGGCGCAACGGTTCAGCGGCCAGGTCGAGCACGACCGCGTCGGCCACCGCCAGCTCTGCCGCCAGGGCCGCATCGTCGCGCCCGTCGCCCGCCTCCGGCGTCGCCAGGTACAGCGACACGCGCTCCCCCGCCCTCGTCATGAGGTTCAGGTGGCGCTCCGTCACGCCGTCCGACCAGTGCACGGGCACTCCGGCCGCGGCCAGGGCGTCGCGCACCCGCCGGCCGTCGTCGTCCGACCCCGCGATCGCGTGCAGCGCCACCGCGCGCCCGAGCCCGGTCAGGCTCAGCGCCTTGCCCGCACTCGTGCCGCCGACCGTCTCCCAGCTGTCCTCGGCGAACTGCATGTGCGGTTCCGGCTCCGGCAGCCGGTCGAGCACGACGATCCTGTTCCAGGCGGCGGGACCGACGATGACGACCGCGGCCACGCGTCAGCCGATCCGCGACACCAGGGCGTCGAGCCCCATGCCGTAGTCGATGCGCACCACGGGAAGCGCGAGCTTGTCCGTACCGATCTGCACGTACCCGGGCTCGATCGTCCGCGCCATCTCGAAGCCGGCCTGCGCCACGCCCTGCTTCGCCGTGTCGTTGTAGTGTCCGAAGGGGTAGGCCATGACCTCGCGGACGCCCAGCACGTCGCCCGAGGCGTTGAGGTCGGCGGCGATCTGATCGGCCGTCCAGTTCACCATCCGCCCCTTGCCGTTCTCCCCCGCCTGGTGCATGTCGTTGGTGTGCGAGCGCCGCAGCACGTAGATCGACGGGGGCGGATCGGTCCGGTAGGCCGTGATCATGAACGAGGTCGACAGCAGGCGGTACTTGTCGATCACGGGCACGGCGAGGTCGAACCAGCTCTGGTCGGCGTCGTCGTCCGTGATGATGACCGAGCGCGCGGGCAGGAACAGCCGGCCGTCGATGAACGCGCTGAGCTCGTCCCACGTCGGCAGGTAGAAGCCCGTGGTGGCGATGTGGTTCATCTGCGCGTCGAAGTCGCCGATGTAGGCGTAGTTCCCGCGCAGCCAGCCCGTCTCCCCGTCCGGGTTCGATGTGAACTGGTGGTACATGAGGATCGGCACGCGCGTGCCCTCCGCCGCGTTCTCCTCCGGGGTCTTCCAGGCCGCGAACAGCTCGATCCGCTGGTCGTCGCACACCACGGGGTCGGCGCCGTTGACGCGGGCCCCCGGAGTGAAGGCTGCCGCGTCTGCCGCCGTCGGGTACCACCCGGCGAACACCTTCCCCGCCACGGCCGGGATCGGCAGCGCGACGTACAGGCCGTTCTGCCACTGCAGCTGCGGATCCGCCGGGGCGCCCTCGCCGGCGAAGCTCACGGCACACGCCAGCGGGTTGTCGGCGTCGGCCAGCAGCTGCTCGACCGCGGTCAGCGGCGTCGGCGACGGCGACGGCTCGGGGCGCGGCGACTCCGTCCGCGCCGGTGCCGCCTCGGCCGCCCCCCGGTTCAGCAGCAGGTATGCCGCCGCGCCGCCCCCGACCAGCAGCACAGCGGCGAGCGAGATGATCAGTGCGACGCGCCCCCGTCGCTTCCCCCCGGAAGCCACGGTCAGGCGTCGAATCCCTCGGCGATCATCTCCACGAGCTCCTCGCGTTCCTCGACGGGGAGGAACGCGGCGGCCGCGGCGTTGAACTGGAAGGTCTCGAGGTCGTCGAGGTCGTAGTCGAACGTCTCCACCAGCAGCGCCAGCTCCCGCGTGAGCGAGGTCGCGCTCATGGTGCGGTTGTCCACGTTCACGGTGACCGCGAAGCCCAGCTGGTAGAGCAGGTCGAACGGGTGGTCGGCCAGCACGTTGCCCCAGGCCGCGACGGCCCCGGTCTGCAGGTTCGACGACGGCGACAGCTCGAGCGGGATCTCGCGGTCGCGCACCCAGCGGGCGAGCTCGCCGAAGCGCACCTGCACCTCGTCGCCCTCCTGCGTGACGACCTCCAGGTCCTCCGCGATGCGCACGCCGTGACCCAGCCGCAGCGCGCGCCCGTCGAGCAGCGCCGAACGGATCGATGCGAGTCCGGCGGCCTCTCCCGCGTGAACGGTCACGGGGAAGAAGCTCTCGGCGAGGAAGTCGAACGCGGCGCGGTGGTTCGACGGCGGGAAGCCGTCCTCCGGCCCGGCGATGTCGAAGCCCACGGCACCGCGGCCGCGGAAGTCGACCGCGAGCTCCGCGATCTCCCTGGCGCGGTCGGTGTGCCGCATGGCGGTGATCAGCTGGCCGATGCGGATGCTGCGACCGTTGCGGTCGGCGGCGTCCTCGCCCTCCTCGATGCCCTGCTGCACGGCATCCACGGCCTGTTCCAGCGTGAGCCCCGCGGCCTGGTGCTGCTCGGGCGCCCAGCGCACCTCTCCGTAGATCACGCCGTCGGCCGCGAGATCCTGCACGAACTCGCGCGCGACCCGGGTGAGCCCCTCGCGCGTCTGCATGACGGCCGTCGTGAGGTCGAACGTCTTCAGGTATTCGACCAGCGAGCCGGAGTCGCTCTGCTTCGCGAACCAGGTGCCCAGCGCGCGCGGGTCGTTCTCCGGCACGTCGAGCCCGATGGCGTCCGCGAGTTCGATGATCGTCGCCGGCCGCACGGCCCCGTCGAGGTGGTCGTGCAACGACACCTTGGGCAGGCTCCGCAGGGAGACGCCGTTCAGGCTGGCATCGCCGTTCGCATCGATCGACATGGGGATCCTCTCGGTCGCGGGACTTCGGTTTCAGGCTACCGTCCGCGGCCTCAGGCCGTGATGTGCTCGCGGACGATCGGCCCGGCCTCCGGGGCCCGGTCGCCGAGCTCCCACGCCCCCTCCAGCGCCTCGATCGCGCGGGGGAACCGTGCCTCGTCGGCCGCGGACAGGGTGAACAGCGGCTGCCCGGCGGTCACCCGGTCGCCCGGCTTGGCGTGCAGGTCGATGCCGGCCTCGTGGATGACCGGATCCTCGGCCCTGGCCCGCCCGGCACCGAGGCGCCACGCGGCGATCCCGAAGGGCAGCGCGTCCATGCGCGTCACGACACCGTCGGACGCGGCGGTCACGACGTGCGTCTCCCTCGCGACCGGGAGCGCGGCGTCGGGGTCGCCGTCCTGCGCGCGGATCATGGCCTTCCAGCTGTCCATCGCGCGGCCGTCGTCGAGAGCGGCCTCCACGTCGGCGTCGGGCTGCCCGGCGAGGGCGAGCATCTCCCTGGCGAGGGCGACGGTCAGTGCCCGCACGTCGGCCGGGCCTCCGCCCGCCAGGATCTCGACGGACTCGCGCACCTCGTTGGCGTTGCCGATCGCGCGGCCCAGCGGCACGTTCATGTCCGTGAGCAGCGCGGTCGTGGCGACGCCGGAGTCGGTGCCCAGTGCGACCATCGTGCGTGCGAGCTCCCGCGCGCGGTCGATGTCCTGCATGAAGGCGCCGGAGCCGAACTTCACGTCGAGCACGAGCGCGTCGGTGCCCTCGGCGATCTTCTTCGACATGATGCTCGACGCGATCAGCGGGATCGCCTCGACCGTCCCCGTCACGTCGCGCAGCGCGTACAGCTTCTTGTCGGCGGGGGCGAGGCCGGAACCCGCGGCGCAGATCACCGCTCCCACGTCGCCCTGCATCTGGGCGAACATCTCCTCGTTGCTGAGCGCGGCGCGCCAGCCGGGGATCGCCTCGAGCTTGTCGAGCGTGCCCCCGGTGTGACCGAGGCCGCGTCCGCTGAGCTGCGGAACGGCCACGCCGAACGAGGCCACCAGCGGTGCGAGCGGCAGGGTGATCTTGTCGCCGACACCACCCGTGGAGTGCTTGTCGACCGTGGGCTTGCCGAGGGTCGCGAAGCTCATCCGCTCGCCGGAGGCGATCATGGCGTCGGTCAGCACGCGGATCTCGTCGCGCTCCATGCCCCGCTGGAACACCGCCATCGCGAACGAGGCCATCTGCGCGTCCGAGACGTAGCCGCGCGTGTACGCGTCGACCATCCAGCGCAGCGCCGGCTCCGGCACCGCCCCGCCGTCACGCTTGGCGCGGATCACATCCACGGCGTCGAACGGCTCAACGGTCATCGTGCGTCCTCCAGGTCGCGCGGCCCGAACGCATCGGGCAGCACCTCGTCGATCGTGCGGATGCCGGAGACGGTCTCCAGCAGCATGCCGGGCACGGCGTGTTCGTACAGCAGCTGGCGGCACCGGCCGCACGGCATGATCGTGTCGCCGTCGTTGTTGACGCACACGAACGCCACGAGCTGCCCACCGCCCGACATGTGCAGGTCGCCGACGAGCGCGCACTCCGCACACAGCGTGACGCCGTACGAGGCGTTCTCCACGTTGCAGCCCGCGACGATGCGTCCGTCGCTGACGAGGGCGGCCGCTCCCACGCGGTAGCGCGAGTACGGCGCGTACGCCTTCGTCATCGCGTCGGCGGCGACCTGGCGCAGCTCGTCCCAGTCGATGTCGGTCATGACGGTCGTTCCTTCTTCCTGCGTCCTACGACTTGATGTACGGCTTGCCGTCGGCGGCAGGTGCCTTGATCTGCCCGGCGAACCCGGCGACCGCAAGCAGCGTCACCACGTACGGCAGCATCAGCATGAACTCGCCAGGGATCGGCGTCTTCAGGATCGACAGCAGGTTCTGCAGGTTCGTCGCGAAGCCGAACAGCAGTGCCGCCAGCGTCGCCCTGATCGGGTCCCAGCGGCCGAAGATCACCGCGGCGAGGGCGATGAAGCCGAGTCCCGCCGTCATGTCCTTGCCGAACTGCGGCACCGAGACGAGCGTGAAGTACGCACCGCCCATGCCCGCGATCGCACCGGCCAGCAGCACGTTCCAGAACCGCGTCGGGTTGACCTTGATGCCCACCGTGTCGGCGGCCTGCGGGTGCTCACCGACGGCGCGGAGCCGCAGCCCCCAGCGGGTCCGGTACAGCCCCCACGCGACGACGGCGACCGTGAGGAACATCAGGTAGCCGATGAACGTCTGGTTGAACAGCACGGGACCGATGATCGGGATGTCGCTGAGCAGCGGGATCTCGATCCGCGTGAACCGCACCGGCGTGTTCAGCTCGGCCTCGTTGGGTGCCAGGAGCGCGCCGTACAGGAACCCGGTGAGACCGGTGACGAGCACGTTCAGCACAACACCGACGATGACCTGCTCGACGAGGTACTTGATCGCGAACGCGGCGAGGACGCTGGCGACCAGCACGCCGCCGACCATCGCGCCGATCAGACCCACGAACGGGTTGCCGGTGATGCTCGACAGCAGGGCGGCCGAGAACGCGCCGAGCAGCAGCTGCCCCTCGATGGCCACGTTGACCACACCGGCGCGCTCGCCGATCACGCCGCCGAGGGCACCGAACACCAGCGGGACCGACAGCGACACCGCGCCGAACAGCAGGCTCGTGACGGGGACGAGGCCGCCCGCGGACGCCCACACCAGGAACCCGAACACCGCGAACACACCGTAGGCAGCGACCAGCCAGAGCGAGGTCGGACGATACACCCATGCCCGCAGGAACGAGGCGACCGTGATCACGACCAGCACGGCGAACACGAACCAGAAGGTCGACGAGGTGGGCAGGGCCACGTCGGGCAGTGCGAACGCCGACGACTGGTCGGAGAGCCGGAAGGTGCTGGTGCCGCTACGGGGTACCGCGAGGAACAGCAGCGCGAGCAGCACGGTCAGCACGGCGAGCACGATGGGCGCCTTGAGGTGGCGCTCCTTCACGGTCGCGAGCTGGACGGTGCCGTCTGCGGCCTCGGTCTGTGCGAGCGACATCATGCCGTCACCGCCTTCTTCGCGGCCTTGGCTCTCGCCTTGGCGGCCTTCTCCGCGTCGGACTTGGGCAGGAAGAACACGGTGCGCAGCAGCGGAGGCGCGGCGATGAACAGCACCACGAGCGACTGCACGACCAGCACGATGTCGACCGGGATGTCCTGCGCCTGCATCGAGAACGATCCGGCCTTGAGCGCGCCGAACAGGATGCCGGCGGCGAACGTGCCCCACGCGCGGCTGCGGCCGAGGAGAGCGACGGTGATCGCGTCGAAGCCGATGCCCGCGTCGATGGTCTCGGTGACGCCGGTGGTCACAGCGCCCTGCAGCTGGTTCATGCCCGCGAGTCCGGCGAGGCCTCCCGCGAAGAGCATCGCGTAGACGTAGATGCGCTGCACGCTGATGCCGGCGGCGCGGGCGGCGTGCGGGTTCTCGCCCACGGCGCGCATGCGCAGGCCGAGGGAGGAGCGCTCGAGGAGCCACCAGACGAACAGCGTCGCGATGATCACGATCACGAAGCCCACGTCCAGCAGCGGGAACTGCGGGCCCAGCAGCGTCGGGAACTGCGCCGACTCGGGTGTCGGCGAGCCGAGCGCCTGGTTCGTGCCCGGCTTCTGCAGCAGGCCGGGGGTCCGGATCATCCACAGCAGCAGGTAGTACGCGATGTAGTTGAGCATGATCGTGAGGATCACCTCGTGCGCACCCGTGCGGGCCTTGATGAGACCGGCGATCGCACCCCACAGCGCCCCGCCCGCGATGCCGGCGAGGAGCGTGACGGGCAGGTGCAGCCACAGCGGCAGGTCGAGGGAGAAGGTCAGCAGCGCCGCGACCGCGACACCGATGAGCATCTGGCCGCGCGCACCGATGTTGAACAGACCGACGCGGAACGCGAGCGCCACGCCGAGACCGGCCGCGATGAGCGGCGCGGCGAAACCGAGCGTGTTCGTCAGCGGACGGATCTGCGCGGCGAAGTCGGCTCCGCGGGCGTTGAAGATCGCGCCGCGGAAGAGCGCCTCGTAGCCGTTGTAGACGGCGTTCCAGGCCGCCGCCAACGTGTCGGTCGGACGGGCGAAGAAGTACCCGGACGCCTCCTGCACGTCTTCGTTCGTGAAGGCGATGAGGATGCCGCCCACGATGAGCGCGAGCACGATCGCCAGGATCGTGGTGACGGCGCTCCCCCGCAGGATCTCCTTCAGGACGACGTTCGCGCGGGGAGGCGGCGGGACGTCGGAGGGGTCGCGCGGCACGGTGCCGGTGCTCGTGGCGAGCTGTTCGGGTGGGAGCCCCTTGGTCGCGTCCCCTGCGCCTGGTGTCGCTCCGCTCACGCGGCCACCTCTCCTTCGGCCGCACCGGCCATCATGAGTCCGAGTGTCTCCCGGGGCGTGTCACCCGGGACGATGCCGACGATCGTGCCGCGGTACATGACCGCGATCCGGTCCGCGAGAGCTGCGACCTCGTCCAGCTCCGTGGAGACCACGACGACGGGGATCCCGGCGTCGCGCGTCTCGATGATCCGCTTGTGGATGAACTCGATCGAGCCGACGTCGACGCCGCGAGTGGGCTGCGCCGCCACGAGCAGGCGCAGGTCGCGGCTCATCTCCCGGGCGATGACCACCTTCTGCTGGTTTCCACCCGACAGCGTGCCCGCCGGGGTGTGGGGCCCCTGCGCGCGGATGTCGTACTCCTTGATGCGCTCGCGCGCGAACTCCTCGAGCACGGCGCGCTTGAGGGTACCGGCGCGGCTGAACGCCGGGTCGTCCGAGCGGTCGAGCACCAGGTTCTCGGCGACCGAGAACCCGCCGACCAGGCCGTCCTCCGTGCGGTCCTCCGGGACGAACCCGACACCCGCGTCGAGGATGGCGCGCACGCTTTTGCCGACCAGCTCCTTGCCGTCGAGCACGATGCTGCCCTCGACGCGCGCCGCGAGACCGACGATGGCCTCCACGAGCTCGGTCTGGCCGTTGCCCTGCACGCCGGCGATCGCGAGCACCTCGCCCGGTCGCACGGTGAAGTCGACGCCGTCCACGACGATCGCGCCGCCCGGGGTGAGCACCCGCAGTCCGGACACCGCCAGCCCGCCCTCGCCGAGTCGCGGCGCCTCCTTGTGCACCGTCAGCTCGACCGCGCGGCCGACCATGAGCGAGGCGAGCTCCGCGTTCGACGCAGTCGGCGACGCCTCCCCCACGATCCGGCCGAGGCGGACGATCGTGATGGTGTCGGCGACCTCCCGCACCTCGCGGAGCTTGTGGGTGATGAACACGATCGCGGTGCCCTCGTCGCGCAGCTGCCGCATGATGCCCATGAGCTCATCAGTCTCCTGGGGGGTCAGCACCGCGGTGGGCTCGTCGAAAACGAGCACCTTCGCGTCGCGCGAGAGCGCCTTGATGATCTCGACCCGCTGCTGCACGCCGACGGGCAGGTCGCCCACGATCGCGTCGGGGTCGATGTCGAAGCCGAAGCGCGCGGCGACGTCCCGCACGTGCTGGCGGGCCTTCGCGATGTCGAGGGTGCCGAGCGCCTTGGTCTGCTCGTGGCCGAGCATCACGTTCTCGGCGACCGTGAACACCGGTACGAGCATGAAGTGCTGGTGCACCATGCCGATCCCCGCAGCCATCGCGTCACCCGGGCCGCGGAAGTGCTGCACCTCGTCGTCGAGGAGGATCTCTCCCTCATCGGCCTGGTACAGGCCATAGAGGACGTTCATGAGGGTGGACTTTCCCGCGCCGTTCTCCCCGAGGAGGGCATGGATCTGCCCCGGTTCGACCACCAGATCGATGTGGTCGTTGGCCACGAGGCTGCCGAATCGCTTGGTGATGCCGCGAAGTTCGAGCTTCATATCTGCACCTTATCCAGAAGTGTCATTCAGGAGAATCGTCGTCCGTCCACGGCACGGGGCGAGTGGCAGCCTGCTCACCACTCGCCCCGTGTCGGACCGTTTCAGATCACGGCGAGTTCTTCGACTCCACCGTGATGTCGCCGGAGATGATCTGCTCCTGCAGCGTCTTCAGCTCGTCCATCAGGCCCTCGGGCAGCTGGGACTCGAAGTCGCCGAAGCCGGACAGCTTGACGCCCTCGTTCTCGAGCGTCCCGACGTAGGGCTCCGGGTCGAAGTCGCCCTTGGCGGCCGCGATCGTCGCGTCGTGCACAGCCACGTCGATGGCCTTCATGATCGACACGAGCGTCATGCCCGCAACACTCGGGTCGGCAACCGCGAGGTCGCTGTCCACGCCGAGCATCAGGGTGTCCTTGCCGCTGTCGGTGATGGCCGCCGCGGCGCTCTGGTAGACGGGGCCACCGACCGGGAGGATCACGTCGACACCCTGGTCGAGCACGCCCTGAGCGGTCTGCTTGGCGGTGTCGTTCGCGTCGAAGCCACCCGTGAAGGAGCCCTCCTGCGTCGCCGCATCCCATCCGAAGACCTGGACCGAAGCCGACTTGTCCTCGTTGTACTTCTCGACACCGAGCTGGTAGCCGTCCATGAACACGGCGACCGACGGGATCTGCATGCCACCGAAGGTGCCGACCTTGTTCACACCGCTCTGCGCCGACCACGCCGCGGCCGCGTAGCCGCCGAGGTAGGCGGCCTGAGCCGTGTCGAACACGAGGGGCTTGATGTTGGGCGCGTCGACCTCGCCGTCGAAGTCGTTGTCGGCCCAGTCATCGATGATCGCGTAGTCGATCTCGGGGTTCGCGAGCGCCGACTCGACCGTGGCGGCCGACAGCTTGAAGCCAACCGAGACGATGAGCGAGCAGCCCTCGGACACCGCGGTCTCGAGGTTCGGCGCGTAGTCGTTGTCGTTCGCCGACTCGAACTCGAGCGGCTTGATGTCGAGCTCCTCGGCGGCGCTGTCCATGCCCTCCTTGGCCGACTGGTTGAACGACTTGTCGTTCCAGCCGCCCGCGTCGGAGATCAGGCAGGGCAGGAAGTCGGAGTCGGCCGGCTTGTCCGATCCCCCGGCCTCGTCGGTCGGTGCCTGGCCGCAACCGGCGAGCGCGAAGATGACGCCCGCGGCGACGGTCGCGCCGAGAAGCTTCTTGGTGGTGGAGATGGTCAACTCATGCCTCCCTCAACGGAACCGCGACCATCGCGGATCGATCAAAGTTACCTAGTGTTTCAGCCTTCGTGCACGCACGTCGCCCCTGGCGCTGACGAAAGGTTACAAAGCTGAAATCAACCCACCCGATGAGCACCGATCACTGCTCATCAGAGCACGTCGCCCTGTCCGTTCAGCTTCAGCGACTCCACGACGCCCTTCACGCGCTGCGCGTTCTCCACCGTCGTGACGAGAAGCGCGTCGGGGGTGTCGACCACGACGATGTCCTTGACGCCGACGAGGCTGATGACGCGGGAGGTCTGGCTGACGAGGATGCCGCTGGCGGCATCCGTGAGCACCCGCGCCCGCGGCCCGAGAACGGCGAGGTCGTTCTTCCTGCCGTTGGTGATGAGCTTGGTGAGCGACGCGAAGTCGCCGACATCGTCCCAGTCGAAGTGCCCGGGGACGACGGCGAGGCGACCACGACGCGCGGCGGGCTCGGCGACCGCATAGTCGATCGCCGTCTTCTTGAGGCGCGGCCAGATGCGGTCGACGACCGGGCCCCGTCGCTCGCGATCGTCCCACGCCTCGGCCAGTTCGAGCAGCCCGGCGTGCAGCTCCGGCTCGTTCGCGGCGAGCTCGTCGAGCAGGACGCTCGCCTTGGCGATGAACATGCCCGCGTTCCACAGGTAGCCCCGGTCGGCGAGGTACGCCTTGGCCGTCTCCAGGTCGGGCTTCTCCACGAAGCTCTCGACGAGCGCGGCCTCACGGGCACGCTCGACGACGAGCTCGGAGCCCTTCTTGATGTATCCGAAGCCGACCGCGGGCTCCGTGGGGGCGATGCCGATCGTGCAGATGTACCCCTCGCGAGCGACCTCGACCGCGTCTCGCACCGCGAACTCGAACACGCGCGTGCCGCGGATGACGTGATCGGCGCTGAACGAGCCGATGATCACATCGGGGTCGCGCCGGTGCAGCACGGCGGCGGCCAGTCCGATCGCCGCGGCGGACTCGCGCGGCTCCGACTCCAGGAACACGTTCAGATCGGCGATGCCGGGCAGCTCGGCCTCCACCGCCGCCCGGTGCGCCCGTCCCGTGACCACCGCGATCCGATCGGGTCCGGCGAGAGGCTCGAGGCGGTCCCACGTGTCGCGCAGCAGCGAGTGGCCGGAGCCGGTCAGGTCGTGCAGGAACTTCGGCGCATCCGCCCGGGAGAGCGGCCACAGCCTGCTGCCGATGCCTCCGGCCGGGATCACCGCGTAGAAGTCCTCGATGGGTTCGCTCACCCGGCCAGCGTACCCAGCCGGCCCGCTCGGTCCCCGTGAGCCGCTCCGCGGCGACGCGGTCCCGACCGGATCCGGGCGGCGCACGCTGGTTAGGGTCCCCTTCGTCGCCCACGGCCTTCTCACAGGAATAGGATGGAGGGCGATCGGGCGTGCCTGCCCCTCCCCAGCACTTCGAGGGGTCGAGACGGCGCACGCGACCGAGTCACATCGATCCAGGGAGGACGACCGTGTCCACAAGCGCTCGCTTGACACCGTCGATTTCGGAAACCACGTCCAAGACCCCCCGCGGCACCCTCTACCGGGGTCGCGAAGGCATGTGGTCGTGGGTGCTTCACCGCATCACCGGAGTCGCCATCTTCTTCTTCCTGTTGGTGCACGTGCTCGACACGGCGCTCATCAGGGTGTCGCCGGAGGCGTACGACGCGGTCATCGGCACGTACAAGAACCCGGTCATGGCGCTCGGCGAGGTCGTGCTCGTGGCCGGCATCGTGTTCCACGCCATGAACGGTCTGCGCATCATCGCCGTGGACTTCTGGTCGAAGGGCGCCAAGTACCAGCGCCAGCTCTTCTGGGGCGTTCTGCTCGTCTGGGGCATCATCATGGCCGGCTTCGTGCCCCGCCACCTGATGCTCGCATTCGCCGGCTTCGGAGGAGGACACTGATGAGCGCTCAGACCGCCGTCGCCCCCGCCCGCCGTCAGCGCGGGGTGAACCTGGAGAAGTGGGGCTGGGTCTTCATGCGCGTGTCGGGCGTCGTGCTCGTCGTGCTGATCTTCGGCCACCTCTTCGTCAACCTCATGCTCGGCGAGGGCATCCACGCCCTCGACTTCGCGTTCATCGCCGGCAAGTTCGCCACGCCGTTCTGGCAGTGGTGGGACGTGCTGATGCTGTGGCTCGCGCTCATCCACGGCGCCAACGGCATGCGCACGATCGTGAACGACTACGTGACCAACGCCACCGCCCGCAAGGCACTCGTGTGGGCACTCGGGCTGGCCGCCGGCCTGCTCATCATCCTCGGCACGCTGGTCGTCTTCACGTTCGACCCCTGCCTGGGTGTGACCGAGTCCAGCACGCTGTGGGAGACCTGCCAGGCGCAGGGCTAGAAGAAGAGGCATACGAGAAGTGACTACCCAGACCCAGGATTCCGTCGTCCGTGACGGCGTGCACTACCACCAGTTCGACATCGTCATCGTGGGCGCCGGCGGCGCCGGGATGCGGGCGGCCATCGAGGCGGGCCCCGGCGCGAAGACGGCCGTGATCTCGAAGCTGTACCCGACGCGCTCGCACACCGGTGCCGCGCAGGGCGGCATGGCGGCGGCGCTCGCGAACGTCGAGGAGGACTCCTGGGAGTGGCACACCTTCGACACGGTCAAGGGCGGCGACTACCTCGTCGACCAGGACGCGGCGGAGATCCTCGCGAAGGAAGCCATCGACGCGGTCATCGACCTCGAGAACATGGGCCTTCCCTTCAACCGCACGCCCGAGGGCAAGATCGACCAGCGTCGCTTCGGCGGTCACACGGCCGAGCACGGCAAGACCCCGGTCCGCCGCGCCTGCTACGCCGCCGACCGCACCGGTCACATGATCCTGCAGACGCTGTTCCAGAACTGCGTCAAGCTCGGCATCAACTTCTTCAACGAGTTCTATGTGCTCGACCTCATCACCGTGAAGGACGAGGCGGGCAAGACCCAGATCGCCGGCGTCGTCGCCTACGACCTCGCCACGGGTGAGCTGCACGTCTTCCAGTCCAAGGCCGTCATCTTCGCGACCGGCGGCTTCGGGAAGATCTTCAAGACCACGTCGAATGCGCACACTCTCACGGGCGACGGCGTCGGCATCGTCTGGCGCAAGGGCCTCCCGCTGGAGGACCTCGAGTTCTTCCAGTTCCACCCGACCGGACTCGCCGGACTCGGCATCCTCCTCACCGAGGGTGCCCGCGGTGAGGGCGCGATCCTCCGCAACGCCTCGGGCGAACGGTTCATGGAGCGATACGCCCCCACCATCAAGGACCTCGCGCCGCGTGACATCGTCGCGCGCTGCATGGTGCAGGAGGTCGCGGAGGGCCGCGGCGCCGGACCGCACAAGGACTACGTGCTGCTCGACTGCACGCACCTGGGCGCCGAGGTGCTCGAGACCAAGCTCCCCGACATCACCGAGTTCGCGCGCACGTACCTGGGCGTCGACCCGGTCGTGGAGCCCGTCCCCGTGATGCCGACCGCGCACTACGCCATGGGCGGCATCCCCACCAACAACAACGGCGAGGTGCTGGCCGACAACGACACCGTGGTGCCCGGCCTGTACGCCGCCGGCGAGTGCGCGTGCGTCTCGGTGCACGGCGCCAACCGCCTCGGCACCAACTCGCTGCTCGACATCAACGTCTTCGGCAAGCGAAGCGGCCGCAACGCCGTGGAGTACGTCAAGACCGCCGAGTTCGTTCCGCTCCCCGAGAACCCCGCCGCGTTCGTCTCCGGCATGCTCGAGGACCTGCGCAACAACCAGGGCACCGAGCGCATCGCCGTGCTGCGCAAGACGCTGCAGGACGAGATGGACAAGGGCGCGCAGGTGTTCCGCACGCACGAGTCGCTGCAGCACGTGCTGGGCGTGATCGCCGAGCTGCGCGAGCGCTACAAGAACGTGCACGTCGACGACAAGGGCCACCGGTTCAACACCGACCTGCTCGAGGCCGTGGAGCTGGGCTTCCTGCTCGACATCGCCGAGGTCGTCGTCTACGCGGCGCAGAACCGCGAGGAGAGCCGCGGCGGTCACATGCGCGACGACTTCCCGAAGCGCGACGACGAGAACTACATGAAGCACACCATGGCCTACCTGACGGGCGACCCGCACTCGTCGGACCCCAGCGACCACATCAAGCTCGACTGGAAGCCCGTCGTGTTCACCAAGAACGACAAGGGCGAGTTGAACTACCCGCCGATGGAGAGGAAGTACTGACCATGTCGAACGCCATCGCCGAAGCCCCCGCGGAGACGACCGAAGACACCGGCATCCAGTCCTTCATCGTCACGTTCAACATCCGCCGGTTCGACCCCGAGGTCGACGCCGAGCCGCACTGGGTCGACTACGACGTGGAGCTCTACTCCACCGACCGCGTGCTCGACGCCCTCCACAAGATCAAGTGGGAGGTCGACGGTTCGCTCACGTTCCGCCGCTCCTGCGCCCACGGGATCTGCGGCTCCGACGCCATGCGCATCAACGGACGGAACCGCCTCGCCTGCAAGACGCTGATCAAGGACCTCGACATCTCGAAGCCCATCTACGTCGAGGCCATCAAGGGCCTGCCGCTGGAGAAGGACCTCGTCGTCGACATGGAGCCGTTCTTCGCGTCGTACCGCGAGGTGCAGCCGTTCCTCGTCGCGAACTCCGTGCCGGAGAAGGGCAAGGAGCGCCTGCAGACCATCGCCGACCGCGAGGTCTTCGACGACACCACCAAGTGCATCCTGTGCGCCGCGTGCACCTCCTCGTGCCCCGTGTTCTGGACCGACGGTCAGTACTTCGGCCCGGCGGCCATCGTCAACGCGCACCGCTTCATCTTCGACTCGCGCGACGACAACGCCGCCGTGCGCCTCGACATCCTCAACGACAAGGAGGGTGTGTGGCGGTGCCGCACGACCTTCAACTGCTCCGAGGCGTGCCCCCGCGGCATCGAGGTCACGAAGGCGATCGCAGAGGTCAAGCAGGCGGTCCTTCGCGGACGCCCCTGAGGCATCTCCTCCCCCGCGCGGAGGGGGGGTTCGAACGTGGGGGGGCACTCCTCGTGTTTCGGAGGGGTCCCTATGTGGGGGGGCGTGGGGGGGGGGGGGGTGTGTTCCACCCCCCCGGTGTCACGACCC